>NZ_CP156084.1:3140524-3445030 GCF_040687965.1 Methylocystis echinoides | reverse complement strand
GCCGCCTGATCGAGGAGCGGATGCGACGCATCGAGCACGACCTCGACAAGGTGAAGCGCACCCGCGGCCTGCACCGCAAGACGCGGCGCGACGTGCCTTATCCGGTCGTCGCCCTCGTCGGCTACACCAACGCGGGCAAGTCAACGCTGTTCAATCGCCTCACAAAGGCGGAGGTGCTGGCGCAGGACATGCTCTTCGCCACGCTCGACCCGACGTTGCGGCAAATCCGCCTGCCGCATGGGGCCCGGGTGCTGCTCTCCGACACTGTGGGCTTCATCTCCGACCTGCCGACCATGCTCGTCACCGCCTTCCGCGCGACGCTGGAGGAGGTGACGCTCGCGGACGTCATTTTGCATGTGCGGGACGTGTCCCATGAGGATTCCGAGGCCCAGGCCCGCGACGTCGAGGCCATTCTCGAAGAATTGGGGCTGAAAGGCGAGGCGGAGGGGCGGATTATCGAAGTATGGAACAAGATCGACGCGCTCGATCAGGAACGTTGCGAGGCGCTGAAGCTTGCCGCGCGCGGCTATGAACCGGGACGGCGCCCCGCAATGGTGTCGGCGCTCACGGGCGAAGGCCTCGATATGCTGCTGGCGCGCATCGAGAACCTGCTCGCGGAAAGCCGCATGACGCTTGCGCTGGAGCTTGCGCCGGAAGACGGGCAGGGGCTCGCCTGGCTGCACGCCCACGCCGAAGTTCTGTCGCGCGAAACGCGTGAAGACGGCGGCTCTCGGCTCGTGGTGCGCGTCGCGCCCGAGCGGGCGGAGGAGGTCAGGCGTCGCTATGGCGCGGCGGCGCCAGCGGAAAGAGGCGGGTAGCGCCCATGCACTGGCTCTATCTCGGGGTCGCCATCGTCTCGGAAGTCATTGCGTCGTCGGCGCTCCCAGCGTCGGGTGGCTTTCGACAACCGTTGCCGACGCTCGTCGTCGTCGCGGGTTACGTGGCGGCCTTTTATTTTCTGTCGCTCACGCTGGAGGCCATACCGCTCGGCGTCGCCTATGCGGTCTGGTCGGGCGTCGGGCTTGCTCTGATCTCGCTCGCGGGCTGGGTGTTCTATCGGCAAAGCCTCGGGGCGGCCGAATTACTCGGCATCCTGCTCATCGGCGCGGGGGTCGTGGTCCTGAAATTCGGCGGCAAGGCCGGCGCATGAATTAGTCCCGCGCCGGGAGCATGCGCCGCAGCGTGCCGTCGTTCAGCAGATAGTGATGCGCGAGCGCCGCTGCGGCGTGCGCCATCACGAGCACGATCAGAAGATGCGCCAGAAACTCGTGAATTTCTTTTGAATTGTGCTTGAGCTCGCGGTTCTTGGGCCAGGGCGAGGGGATGTCGGAGAGGCCGAACAAGGTCAGCGCCTCGCCGCCATGGAACAGCGTGACGACGCCAACGACGGGCACTGCGAGGAGCAAAGCGTAAAGAGCGAGGTGGAGGGCCTTGGCGGCGATCTGCGCCGTGGGGCCGAAGCGCGTCGGCTCGGCGGCCGGGACGGGAGCAATGAATCGCCAAGTCACCCGCAGCGCCAGCAGGAGAACAATCGACTCGCCGAGAATGACATGCACGAATTCGCCCGTGTGACGGATGGGTCCGCGCGGCAACTCGTCGCCCACCAGGCCAAGCGTCCAGGCCGCGAAGACGCAGAAGACCGTGAGCCAGTGGAAGGCCTGTGCAGGCGGGCTGTATCGTGACTCATTGCTCATTTGGGGCGGCCGTCTTTCAAGCGATTGGCTGGCCTTAGCGCGGCCACGGGCGGAAATTATGGCGCCGCCGTCAGGCGCCCTTCTTTTCCAGTCGCTTGGCCTCGGTCCACAGCGCCTCCATGTCATCGAGCGAAGCGGCCTCGGGCGTCACGCCCTGTTCCGCGAGACGCCGTTCGATATGGTGGAAGCGCCGCTCGAATTTGGCGTTGGCGCCGCGAAGGGCCTGTTCCGGATCGACGTCGGCGTGTCGCGCGAGATTGGCGACGACGAAAAGCAGATCTCCGATTTCCTCTTCGAGCGCCTGTGGATCGATGGCGGGATCGGAAAGTTCGGCCGCGACTTCTTCCGTCTCCTCGCGGATTTTGCCGAGGACATGCGCTGCGTTGTTCCAGTCGAAGCCGACCTTGGACGCCTTGCGCTGGAGTTTCACCGCGCGGGTGAGAGCGGGCAGGGCGAGCGGAACGCCGTCGAGCAGGCTCTCGGGCGCCGAGGCGGCCTTGGCGGCTTTCTCGGCCGCCTTGATCTCATCCCATTGCGCCGTAACGCCCTCGGCGGTCAACGCGTCGGTTTGCGCAAAAACATGCGGATGGCGGCGGATGAGCTTTTCACAAATGGCGGCCACGACATCGGGAAAGGCGAAGGCGCCCTGCTCCTGAGCCATGCGCGCATGAAAAACGACCTGCAACAGCAGGTCGCCGAGCTCGTCCTTGAGTTCGTCGAGATCGCCGCGCTCGATTGCGTCGGCCACCTCATAAGCTTCTTCGACCGTATAGGGCGCGATGGAGCGGAAATCCTGCTCGAGATCCCAGGGGCAGCCGGTTCCTGGGGTGCGCAAGGCGGCCATGATCTCGATGAGGCGCGAAATGTCGCCGGACATGTCTTTCCCACAAAAAGAAAACGCCGCGTCGCCCTTCGCGGGAACGCGGCGTCGGATCGGATCAGTCGGGGCGCTCAGTCCAGCGTAATGGACAGCGCCTCGCGGCCCTTGGCGGTGTCGACGACCTGCATGGTCACCGGCTGGCCCTCCAGCAGGCGGTTCACGCCCGAGGGGCCGAGGATCGAGATATGGACGAAGACGTCCTTACCGCCGTCGTTCGACTGAACGAAGCCGAAGCCCTTGGTCTCGTCGAACCACTTGACCTTGCCGGAGACCGGCACGGCGGTCGACGGATCGGGCGCCTGGCGGCGGGGGCGGGGGCTGTCAAATCCGCCGCCGCGCGGGGGCGGGGGCGCGCGCTCGGCGGCGCCGGCGAGATCGACGTCGAGAATGCGGGAGACCTGCTGGCCCTTGACGGAGCTCGTCACCTGCACCTGCAGCTTCGCGCCCGGGGGCAGCGAATCATAGCCCGCAGCCTGGACGGCGCCGATGTGGAGAAAGGCGTCGCCGGTGCCATTGGCGAGCTCGACAAAGCCGAAGCCTTTGTCCGCCTTGAACCACTTCACAATGGCGTCCACCGCTGGCTCGTTGCTCATCACCGGGGGCGCCATATCCGGGAATCCGCCGCCGCCAAACTGCGACCGCGGCGAACGGCTGGGGCGCGGGGCGTCATAGCCATACGGCCCATCGTCATCGAACCCGCGCTTGCGGGGTCCCCGGAAGTCTCTACCTTTGCTCATGTCTACCTGCTCGTCTCCGCCAAAAACGGCAAGACTTTTATGTCAAACGCGTGCGCCCAAGCGTCACCGTCCGGGCGCGCAATCTGCGTCCGTTTCGAAACGATGGGATGTTGCCAGTTGAATGCCATATAGTCCCGCGCGGGAAGCCTTTTACCAGATAACAGCCCATGCTGGCCAGAATTTTTAATGGGCTCATCGAAAAAACCCTAGGAAATGCTTCATGTGCGGCCAGGCTCGCGCCCATTTCGCGAGGCTTTCGGCCCTCTGCGCGCAACCCAAACGCCGCGTCGGGCGGCGGCCGCACATGTCCTTCGGCGCGCCTGAACGCTTAGCGCGCGCAGGGGCGACGGGCAAAAGCCGAAATCCTCGAATCGCATAATCGATATTATGGAACTAAAACGCCCGGTATGAATGCGGGGACAAGTCACGCCTCGACCCGCAGCCCGTCATAGGCCGGCTCGACATTGGCCGGCAGCGTCGCGGCAAGCGCGTCGTAATCGAGATCGACGTGCAGGTCGGTCAGGATGGCGCGTCGCGGCCGATACTGGTCGATGAGCGCCAGCGCCTGTTCGACCGAAAGATGGGTGCCATGCCGCTGCCAGCGCAAGGCGTCGATGATCCACAGGTCGAGCCCTTCCAGAAAGCGCGCGCTTTCCGGCGGGATGGCGTGAAGGTCCGGCGTATAGGCGATGTTGTCGAACCGGAAACCCAGGGCGTCCATGTCGCCATGGTCGAGACGGAACGGCGTGGCCTCGATCGCCCCGCCAGGGCCCTCGATCGTCACCGGCCGGCCGGGATGCAGGCGATGCTCCGTCATCAGCGGCGGGTAAAAGCTGTTGGCGGGGGTGACGAAGATGTAGCCGAACTTATGGGTGACGTCGCGCGACGTCGGCTCGTCCATATAGGCCGGAATGCGTCGGCCGTTGCGGATGACGAGCCCGCGCAGGTCGTCGATGCCGTGCGTATGGTCGGCGTGCGGATGGGTGTAGAGGACCGCGTCGAGGCGGCTCACGTCGGCGGCGACGAGCTGCTCGCGCAGGTCGGGTCCGGTATCGACCAGCACCTGCGTGCCGTCCTGCGCATGACCGCGCGTGACCAGGATCGAACAGCGGCGACGGCGGTTTTTTGGGTTTTCCGGATTGCACTTGCCCCAGCCCTGCCCGACGCGCGGCACGCCGCCGGATGAACTGCAGCCGAGAATCGTGACCGCCAGCGTCACGCGGCGGCCTCCAGCGGCGGCATTTTCGAGAAGAGCCGCAGCGCGTTTTCGGTCGTCGCTTGCGCAAATTCGGCCTCTGAGACGCCTTTGAGTTCGGCCAGCAGCCTGGCTGTGTCAGCGACGAAAGCCGGCTCGTTGCGCTTGCCCCGATGCGGGACCGGCGCAAGGAACGGCGCGTCGGTCTCGACGAGCATTCGCTCTAAGGGCGTCGCCTTCGCCGTTTCGCGCAGCTCGGCCGAATTCTTGAAAGTCACGACGCCGGAATATGAAATGTAGAGCCCGAGTCGGATCGCCGTCTCGGCGAGCGCGCGGCTCGAGGTGAAGCAATGGAGCAGGGCCGGGAAGGCCCCCTTCCCCATTTCCTCCTCGAGGATCGCCGCGCAGTCCGCGTCGGCGTCGCGCGTATGGATGACGAGCGGCAGGCCCGTCTCGCGCGCGGCGGCGATATGGGTGCGGAAAACGCGCTGCGCGACTTCGCGGGGCGCGTGATCGTAATGGTAGTCGAGCCCGGCCTCGCCGAGCCCGACGCATTTCGGATGGCGCGACAGCTCGACGAGCTGTTCGAGCGTCGGCTCGGCTTCCTCGTGGGAGTGGTGCGGATGGGTCCCGACGGTGCAGTAGACCTCCGGATAGGCTTCGGCGACGGCCTTGACCCGGTCGAAGCGCGAGAGATGCGTTGATATGGTGATCATCCGGCCGACCCCCCGCGCTCTTGCGCGCGCGACGATATCCGCCTGTTCAGGAGCAAAATCCGGAAAGTCGAGATGGCAATGGGTGTCGATGAGCATGGTGTCGCGTCGTTAGTTTCCTGATTGCGCCGCGCGCCAGCCGCCCTTGGCGCAGATCGCGCTGTTCGAAGACCAGTCGCCCGCACCGACCCCGCCCGTCAAGCGCCCGCGCACAGTGGCGGTCACGCCGAAGACCTTCAAGTTCACCGAGACGGCTCCGTTGTCGGCCACACGGCCGGTCGCCGTGCCGGGGAGGCCCGCGAGCTTGACGACCTGCCCGCCCTGCATCACCGCGACCAGCCTCGTGCTTTTCACCGGGCAGAAAAAGTTTGCGGCCGTCGCGTGGATGACCCACTGGCCGTCGAAGCCGGCCCTGGGCGCGACGGCGGCCTTTGCGGGACCGGCCTGCGCCGGATGCGCGAGGGCTGCGAGAAGACTTGCGCCAATGGCGCTGCGGTTCACGTGCTTGAGCATGGGGACGCCTCTCCCGCGACGTGGCTGGCCTCTCAGGACAAATAGCGTCTTTCCGGGTCTGGCGTCATCTGCAGGCGCCCGTCGCATAACCCTTTCCGCCGCGCAGCGAGCCGGCGACGCGGGCGACAATGGGGTCGAAGGCGGCCTTGGCGGCGGCGGGATAGTCGAGCGAGACGCTGTTCCAAACCGTTCCGCTGCAGCCTAGAAGCGACTTCCGGTAAAAGATGCGGTCGCCTTTGCGTCCGGAGACGACGAGCCGGTCCCTGCCCTGGCTTTTGTAGTCGATCGTCTCGCCAGTCTCTGGCTTCAGTTTCAAGGCGATTTCTTCGCTGATCGGGAGCACGGCGAAGCCGCCGGAGACGATGATCTCAGCAAAGCCGTCCGGCGAAGAAAAGACTCGGCCGTCGTCATTTTCCGGCGCTGCGCCCATGCGCCAGCCGGTAGGCACGTCGGCCGTCACGCCAAATCGGTCGTTGTGATAGCGCTGGAAGCTCTCGGCCTGGGCGGCCGCGCTCATGAAAGCCATGAGCGCGACGAGAAGGAGCCTCACGCCCGCACCGCGTCGAAGAGGATAGCCTGCAGCGGCATATGCGCCGGAGAACCGAATTCCGCGGCGTAGCGCTCCGCAAGCGTCGCGACGACGGCTTCCGGGTCTGCGTCGCCGCGCGCGCGGATCTGCTCGATCAGGGGACTGCCGAAGACGAGGCCCCGCGCAAAGGCGGCGACGTCCAAAATCTCCTGAAGATGCGGCAGGACGTAGACGGCAAGATGCGAAAAGCCCGCCCCGATCAGCGCCTCTTTGGTCGGGTCGATCTCCGGGCAGGAAAACGGCGTTTGCAGGAATTTCGGCGGATCGTCCGGAAAGAATTGCGCGACAACCTCCAGCCCGATGCGCGCGAAGGGATTGTAGCGGGGCGCGTCCCAGACGCTGAAGAGATAGCGCCCATGGGGCTCCAGCACGCGCCACGCCTCGCGATGGGCTGCGTCCTTGTCGGGAAAAAACATCAGGCCGAACTGGCAAACCAGGCAGTCGAAGGCGCCGTCGGGAAAAGGCAGCGCCAGCGCGTCGCCGACGCCGAAATCCACTTGTTCGCCGGGCGCGAACTTCTCCTGCGCAATCTCGAGCATGGGCGCGTTGAGGTCGGTCGCGGTCAAAGCCGCCTGCGGGTGCAGAACGTCCCGAAGCTTGCGCGTCACGACGCCCGTGCCGGCGGCGACTTCGAGCACGGACCGAGGCGCGTGCAGCGCAGCCCGATGGGCGATGTCTTGCGCATAATGCGCGAAGAGGACCGGGCCGAGGCCGCGGTCGTATTGCAACGGGATGTCGCCGACGAAGCGGGCCGGGTCGGTCATGCCGCGCCCTCCTCAGTCTCCACAAACCTCGGGAACACCGGCGCGGGCGGCGGCAGCGGGGCGCCCTCCTGGAGCGCATTGGCCGCGTCGGCGTGGGCGAAGTCGCGCGAATCGGGGCCGACGCCGAGAAGGTCAAGGAGCTTGCCGGCGGCTTCCGGGATGAAGGGCTGCAGCGGGATCGCCAGCCGGCGCAGCGTCTCGGCCGTCACATAGAGGATCGTCTCCATGCGGGCGGGATCAGTCTTCTTCTTCGCCCAGGGCTCCTCGCCCGCGAAATAGCGGTTGGCCTCCGCCACCACCCGGAAAATCTCGGCGAGCGCATGGTGCGGCGCATAGTCGTTCATCGCCGCGCGCGCCTTGTCGAGCGCAAAGGCCGCCTGGGCGAGAATGTCGTTGTCCGCCTCGGTCAGCGCGCCCTTCTTCGGGACGGCCCCAGCGCAGTTCTTATTGATCATCGACAGCGAACGCTGCGCGAGATTGCCGAGGTCGTTGGCGAGATCGGCGTTGATGCGCATGACGATTCCTTCATGCGAATAATTGCCGTCCTGGCCGAAGGGGATCTCGCGCAGGAAGAAATAGCGTAGCTGATCGACGCCGTAGCGATCGGCGAGCTCGATCGGATCGACCACATTGCCGACCGACTTCGACATCTTCTCGCCGCGCGAGAACAGAAACCCGTGCACGACGATCTGCTTGGGCAGCGGCGCCGCGGCCGACATGAGAAAGGCCGGCCAGTAGATGGCGTGGAAGCGGGTGATGTCCTTGCCGATGACATGCGCGTCCGCTGGCCAGAAGCCGCTCTTGTCGCCCTCTTTCGTCAGCCAGCCCGTCGCCGTGATGTAGTTGGTGAGCGCGTCCACCCAGACATACATCACATGGCTCGCATTGGTTTGTGGGCTCGGCGGAATGGGGATGCCCCAGTCGAAGGTGGTTCTCGAGACCGACAGATCGGTCAGGCCGCGCTTCACGAAGGCGATGATCTCGTTCCGGTAATGATCGGGCGTAATGAACTCGGGATGCGCTTGGTAATAGGCGAGGAGCTTGTCGGCATAGGCGGAGAGCCGAAAGAACCAGCTTTCCTCCTCCACCCATTCGACGGGCGTGCCGGTCGGAGCGAATCTCTTGCCGTCGCGCTCGGTCAATTCGCTCTCGTCGTAATAGGCTTCATCGCGCACGGAGTACCAGCCGGAATATTTCGACAGATAAATGTCGCCATTGGCCTCCATGCGCCGCCAGATCTCGAGCACCGCCTGCTTGTGGCGATCCTGAGTGGTGCGCACGATGTCGTCGGCGCGCGCGTTCAGCGCTTCGCCCATGCGGGCGAATTGCGCCGCCGTGCGGTCCGCCAGACCTTGCGGGGAAAGCCCCTCCTTCTCGGCCGTGCGCTGCATCTTCTGGCCATGCTCGTCCATGCCGGTGACGAACAGCACGTCGTAGCCGTCGAGCCGCTTGAAGCGCGCGAAGGCGTCGGTGGCGATGCGCTCATAGGCGTGGCCGATGTGGGGCGCGCCATTCGCGTAGGGAATAGCGGTCGTGATCATGTAAGTGGGGCGCTCAGACATGCGGCCCGAGATAGCGCGCTTTTGCGAAGCGGGAAAGTCGCGGCCTTCGCCATTGCCGCGCAAAAAGCCGGCGCCTGCCTCGAGCCTGGCGGCATTGGCGGCCGGGCGGGCGCGTCTTCATCTCCTTGAAACAGTCGCCGGATTAAGCCTCGGGAGCAGGGACCAGGCTCATGCGATTCGACTCCCCTTCCGCTGGGCGGCGCGTTATGTTTTGCAGGAACTCGAAGGAAAACGTCATGAGCATGTCCAGGTCGCCGAGGGACATTGCGCGACGGCTCAGCAAGAAAAGCCGGGCCGGAAGCGACAAGGGCGACGGCTGGCGGCGCGAGACCTTCACCCTGCCCCGCACGGACGCCCGCGCCAAAGCACGCGAATGGTTCGACCGCTATCCGAAAGCCGCCTATATGACCGAAATCGAATTCTGGCGGGAGCTCGACGACGGCCGAATCGAATTCGTCATGCGCCGGCTGCCAAGCGCCGACTGATCCACAGAAAAGCGGCGACGGCCGCGATCGCGACCAGCCACCAGCCGAAGACATAGGTTCCCGTCGCGTCCCGCAGCGCGCCGAAGGCCGGCGGCGTCAACACGACGACAATCTGGTTGATCGCCAAAGCGACGCCGATCATCAGGCCAACCGCCCCGCGCGGCGCGGCTTCGGCGACGAGCGCGATCCACGGGCCGAACCAGCCATAGCCGAAAAAGCCGAGCCAGGCGGCGATCAGCGCCACCGCCCAGAGCGGCGCGCCGGGCGCCGCGATCAGCGCCGCCAGCCCGACCAGAATCGCGGCCATGCTCATGACGAGCGTGAACTCGCGCCCCCGCCGGCTGCGGTCGCTCCACGCCGCGAGCGCGACACGGCCGAGGGCGCCGAAGAATTGCGCCAGGAACAGAAGCCTTACGCCGGCCTCGACCGGAATGTCGAAGCGGTCGCGCAGATCGAGCGGCAGATAGACCGTGATGCAGAACTGCACGCTGACGAGCGTCACGCCGGGGAGCGCGATGGGCGGCAGGCGCGGCGCCAGTTCCTGAAGCCGCGACCGCCAAAGCTCCGTCTTTCGATGGCGTTCGGGCAGGGGCTCGGGCGGCGAGCGGTAGAGAAAGGCGAAGAGAAGCCCGCTTCCGAGCGCGGCGAGGGCGCCGAGATCGAAGGCCGCGCGCCAGCCGTGGCGTTCGGCCGCGACGGGCAGGAGCAAAGCGCCGAGCGCCGCCCCCAGCGGCAGGCCGGCCTGCCTGACGCCCAAGGCGAAGCCGCGGGCGTCGGCCGGAAACCAGGCGGCGACGACTTTTCCGCCGCCGGGCTGCACCGTGCAGTAGCCGATGCTGGCGACAAAGAGCCAGAACAGGATGTCCGCATAGGTCTCCCCGCGCCCCGCCACGGCCAGCGCGGCGGCGACCATGGTCGCCCCCAACCCGACGATGAGCCGCTCGCTGAAATGGTCGAGCAGCATGCCCGCGACGATGAAGCCGACGATGGGGGTCGTCTGGGCGGCGGACATGGCGAGGCCGACCTCGGCGGCGTCGAGGCCGAACGCCGCCTGCAGCGCCGGACCGAGCGCGCCGAGCCCCTGCACCAGGAAGCAGCCGCCGACCTGCGCCGACGTGGCGAGGGCGAGAACGACCCAGCGATAGGGCGAGAGGGGTCCGTGCAAGAGGGGTCTCCAAAGGTGGAGCTAAACAACGGCCGCCCCCTCCTCGCAAGCTTGAAAGCGAAGGCGCCTTGCCCTTCCCCGCTCGACCCTTATAGTCCCCCCGTCCTCCCAGGCTGGAAAGGTTTGATGACGATCGAGAGCCTTCGCATCGGCACGCGCGGCAGCCCGCTGGCGCTCGCCCAGACCCATATGGTTCGCGCGCTGCTCGCCAAGGCGCATGGCGTCGCGGAGGATCATATCGCCATCGAGATCATCAAGACGACCGGCGACATGATTCAGGATCGCCCCCTCTCCGAATCCGGCGGCAAGGGCCTCTTCACCAAGGAACTGGACGTCGCGCTGATCGCTGGGACGATCGACCTCGCGGTGCATTCCTCCAAGGACCTCCCGACGCATCTTCCGTCCGAGATCGTCATCGCCGGCTATCTGCCGCGCGAGGATGTGCGCGACGCCTGGATCGGCCGCAATGGCGCGACCATCGACGCCCTGCCGCCGGGCGCGGTCGTCGGCACCGCCTCGCTGCGTCGCGCGGCGCAAGTCAAACGCCGCCGGCCGGACCTGCAAACGACTCTGCTGCGCGGCAATGTCCATACGCGCCTCGCCAAGGTTGAAAGCGGCGAGGTGGACGCGACCCTGCTGGCGCTCGCCGGGTTGAAGCGGCTGGGCCTCGCCGACCGCGCGACGGCGCTGCTGCCGCTGCAGGATTTCCCGCCTGCCGTCGGACAAGGCGCAATCGGGATTACGGCGCGCGCCAAGGACCCCAAGACGCGCGCCGCCTTGGCGCCCATTCTCGACGAGGCGACGGCGCTGGCGCTCGCGGCGGAGCGCGCCTTTCTCGCCGCCCTCGACGGCTCCTGTCGCACGCCGATCGCTGGCCATGCGACTGTCGAGAATGGCGAACTCTCGTTCTACGGCGAGGTTTTGAAATCCGACGGCAGCGAGGTCTGGACGACGCGCCGCAAGGGCCGCGCGATCGACGCGGCGATGCTTGGCGCCGACGCCGGCAATGAAATCGTTCTGAAGCTGCCCCATGGCCTCGCGGGGCTCATGTGACCTGCGCGCTCGTGCTGCGCGCGCGGGAGGACGCCGCGCGCACGGCCGCGAAATTGCGGGAGATGGGCTACACGCCCCTGCTCTCTCCGGTGCTGGAGATCGTCGCGACCGGCGCACCGATTCCGGCCGGAGCCTATGACGCCGTGCTGGCGTCGAGCGCCAAGGGGATCGAATGCGCAGGCCCTGCAGCGGAACCTTTCAAGTCATTGCCGCTGCATGTCGTCGGCGCGAAAACGGCCGATGCGGCGCGGGCGCGGGGCTGGCGGCTGGACATCGTCGACGGAAACGCGGCGGCGGTTCTGCCGCTGCTCGTAAAACGTTATACGCATCCGGCGCATTTCCTCTATCTCGCGGGCCGTGACCGCCAGCCTGCGCTGGAAGCGGGGTTGCGCGCCGGCGGTCACACGATTACCCCCGTAAATGTCTATGAAGCCCGCGCCGCCGCGCGCCTTTCGGACGACGCCCGCGACGCGATTGAGGCCGGAACGATCGATCTGGCGCTTCACTACTCACGACGCAGCGCCGAGATTTTCCTTGATCTCGTCGCAGCGGCAGGGCTGACGCCGGGCCTCAACCGGATGGCCCATGCAGCCCTGTCGAACGATGTCGCAACGCCGCTGCGCGACGCAGGCCTCGATCCGGTGGTCGCTACAAAGCCAGACGAGGCCGGGCTGCTCGAGGCGGCGAAAGGCGCGCTGCCTGGTTTACGCATCACGTAAATAAGCGTTACGCATTGCGTATAAGAGCGTTCTTACTCGGAGCGTAATTATCCATGCCAAGAGTCGCCGTGCGACATTGGAGAGCGGGAGTCGCCGTGCGACGTTGGAGAGCGGCTGGAAATGAGGCGAACGTCGCCTCGGCGCGCCCCACGCCCGACGGCGTCGGCAACCCCGCGACTCCCGTTCTGGTTCAGACGAACCCGTCAGTGTGCGACGTCCGCTGGCTGTCGTTCTAACGCTCGTTCAAACGAACATTTGTTATAACGAGCGGGGGCAGGCTCAGTTCTCGATCAGCGCCCAGCCGATCAGAACCATCACGGGCCCGACGAGATTTTCGTGCGCGACCTTGCCGGGGAGGTCCGCGATCGTTCCGCGGATGATCCGCTCGTCCGGCGTCGAGGCGCGCTCGACCAGGAAGGCTGGCGTGTCATGGGCCATGCCCTCCTCCAGGAGGCGGCGGGAGAGCGCGGGGAGCGTGCGGTTGCCCATATAGACGGCCGTTGTGGCGCGGCGATCGGCGAGCGCGCCCCAATCGAAATCCTCTGGAAACTCGCCGTCCTTGGTGTGGGCGGTGATGAACTGCACGCGCCGCGCCGTCTCGCGGCTCGTGAGCGACGCCCCGAGCGCGGCCGCGCCCGCGCAGGCGGCGGTGACGCCGGGAATGATCTCGATCGAAAAACCGGCTCCGCGCAGCGCCGCGATTTCCTCGTTGGCGCGGCCGAAAATCAGCGGATCGCCGCCCTTGAGCCGCACGACATTCTTGCCCGCCCGGGCAAGGTCGACGAGCAGCGCCGTGATCTCCTCCTGGCGCACCGAAGGCGCATAGCCGCGCTTGCCGACGTTGATGCGCGTCGCTTCGCGGCGGGCGAAGTCGAGGATGCTCGCGGGCACGAGGTCGTCGAAGAGCACCACATCGGCGCCCGCGAGCGCCCGCATGCCCTTGAGCGTCATCAATTCAGGATCGCCCGGCCCTGCTCCGACGAGCGTCACCCGTCCGCGCGCCATATCGTCGCCGGCCGCGCGCGCCTCGGCGAGCAGCGCGTCGCGGTCCGCCTCGGCCGGCGCCCGCTCAATGTCGTTGAAGGCCAGCCGCGTGAAGCGGCGCCAGAAGTCGCGTCGCGCCAGAAAGTCGAGGCCGGAGGACAAGACCTGCGGCCGCCAGTCCTGCGCCGCCTTGGCCCATGCGGCGAAGGTCGCCGGCACGAGCGACTCGATGCGTCCGCGCACCGCCTGGGCGAAGACCGGAGAGGCGCCGCCGGTCGAGACGCCGATCACCAGCGGCGAGCGGTTGACGATCGCCCCCATGATGAAGTCGCTCATCGCCGGCCGGTCGGCAAGATTGAGCGCCACCCCCGCCGCATCCGCCGCCTGGCGGGCGGCGTCGGCCTCGGCGTCGTCGAAGGTCGCGCCAAAGGCGAGCGCCGCGCCCTCGAAGTCCGCCGGCCCCGCGGCGCGCGCATGGAGCTGCACATTGTCCCTGCCATTGGCGATCTCGAGGAGCTTCTCGCACGGATCGCAGGCAAAGACGTCGACCTGCGCGCCCGTGGCCGCCGCGAGATCGACTTTCCAGGCCGCCCCCTCGCCGTCTCCGATCACCACGACCCGCTTGCCGGCGAGGGGATAGAACACCGGCAGCGTCTCGAGCGGCTGCATCAGATTGGAAGAAACTTCGTCGGGTTTACGCGTCACGGTCGGGCCTGTGTGCTGGACGGCACACGCATAGCCCATCCCGCGGCGCCGCAAAAGGCCGGCCGCGGGAGCAACGGCGCCGCGCCCCCTCCGCCGTAAGCGGAGGAGGACGCTCGCGCTCAGCGACGGCAAAGAGGGCGAACCGCCCGTTCATCTCCTCTCGCGACGGCGCTAAACATTATCGTATCTCGCGCAAGGCACCTGGATTGGACGCGTCACCCTGACGGTGCTGAACGGCCGATAGTAGCGACAAGAATGGCTCCAGCCGTCCTCCGATCTCCGATCGCTGAACAGGAAGGATTTATTGTCGACAGCCAGCCCCGCGTGGAACGAAATCAGCCCGACAAGGATCAAGAAGAACGCCCCGCGTTTCAGCATAGCTCGAGCCTCCGCCGGGGAGTTTCGTGGCGGGTCCTTAACTTTTGGTTGCTTTTGGGGCTTTGCACACCCGCAATATCTTGCTCGTCCGGCCGAGGGTTAGCCGCGCGCAGCGCCACCGCCCGGTCGGGCGCTTAGTTGCTTTTTCCGAACAAGACCGCGATCGCCTTTGCCTGCAACTCGCGATTGTGGCCGATCGCGTTTTCGAGGCTGACGCCGCCGCTCGCCACAACGACGCCGGCTTTGGCGAGATCGGCGATGGCTTGCTCGGTCGAACGTCCCGACAGCGGCGCAACCTTGGCGAGAGGCGCGCTGACGATCGCCCGCATCGCCAGTACCGGCGGCGGGAGGCGCTTCTCGCCGGTCCAGGAGAAAAACGAGCCGGCCAAAACGATCAGGCTGAAAGCGATGACGCCGCGGCTGAATGCGCCCGACAGAAAATACCGCTTGAAAGCGGCCCAATTGGCGATGGCGTGCGCGGCGACGCCGCCGACCATCACCAGCCCAACCCACTCATGCGCCAGCTTATTCAGGCCCATCTCGGCATGGAAGAACATCAAGAGGCCGGTCACGCTCATCAGGCTGAAGGCGCCGATGGTGAGGGGCGTCGCCCATTCCCGGGAGATTTGCATCAGGCTTTCCTCTATCGCCGGAGAGGAAGGCGATTAAGCGCTCCTCTCCCGCATCAGAACTTCGCGTTGACCGTCACATAAGCGGAACGCGGCGCGCCGGGCATGATGTTGTTGTTGTTGTGCGCCGAGGCGTAATAATAGGCCCCGAGAATATTCTCCACATTGACCTGCCCATAAATGTTGTCCGTGAGTCTGACATAGACGGCGCCGTCCCAGCGGGCGTAGCCGGGAATGATAACCGCATTGTCGAGCGCCGCGAAGAATTTGCTGTTGTAAATCACGCCGCTGCCCAGTCCCAGAACGCCCGGCGCAAGGCCGATGAGCGACGAGACGTCGTATTTGTTCCAAAACGAGAAGGTGTTCTGCGGCACCGAAGGCACGACCTTGCCGCGCTCGGTGAAAAAGACGCCGCTGCCAGTCCCCGCGAGCGCGATGTTGCGGTCGGAGCTCGTCACATAAGCGTGCTGATTGCCGTAGCCGAGCGAGACTTCCCATTCCTTGGTGAGATAACCGACGAGGCTCACTTCGCCGCCGACCGTGCGCGTATTGGTCAGCACATTGTAGAAGGCGTTGACGGCGATCGGCTGATTGGTGCGGTTGAGATTATACAGGGCGCCCGTGAAGAGGAGCGTCGGCGTGATCTCCGCCTTGAAGCCCGCTTCGGCGTTCTCGAAGCCTTGCGGTTGCAGCGTGGCGGACGACACCGACAGCGTGTTGAACTGATCTCCCGCCGCCGGCAGGAAGGAACGCGAATAGGAGCCGTAGAGCGAGAGCTGCTCGAAGGGATGGAACACGAGACCGACGCGCGGCGACCAGCGGCTCGTGTTGCTGTAGATCGTTTGACCGCGGTAATTGTCGAAGGTCGGATTTGTCCCGGCGAAGTTATTGACGAATTTCAGATTGAAATTGTCGAAGCGCACGCCCGCGATAATGTCGATATATTTCGTGAGCGTGATCTGATCCTGCACATAGCCCGCCGCCAGATCGAGATCGGTATGGCGGCGGAACGCGCCCGTCCCGTTGGCGTTGTTGAACACGACGGGGAAGAATACGGTCGGCGCGCCAAACGAGGTGTTAATGTTCGCCGACCCATTGAAGGGGTTGAGCCAGCGCGCATTGTTGCGGTTGGTGTCCGACTTTTGATTGCCGAACTCCATGCCCGCGAGCAGGACATGCTTGACCTCCGGCGCCATGACGAGCGTGTAGGTCAGATCAGTCTGATTGAAGATGTTCTGGCGGGGGGTCTCGTTGTTATAGCCTGAGAGCTGCACGCAAGGCGGCAGCGCCCCGGCGCAGGCGGCGTTCAGGATGACGCCGCTATTGGCGAAAGTGTTCTGATAGAACTTGGCGTAATTGGCGAAAACGGTCTGGTTCTTGATGTTCAGGCCGAAGTCCGTCGTGTGGTCGATCATCAGCGCGGCGCGATCGACGTCGGTCTTCGCGTAATTGACGGTCGGGTTGCCGAAGAATGTCGAGCGCCATGTCGGCGCCGGATAGCCGGGGAAAAGATAGCCCAGGCCTTGGCTCTGCGCCCTGACGGCGAACGGGGCCAGGTTGAAGTTCGCGGAGGGAATGCCGCGGTCCACCGTGCGGTAATCGAAATAATGCTCGTAGCTGAGCGTGATAAACGTCTTGTCGAGAGGCCTCCAGGTGAAGGTCGGATTGACGCCCCACCGCCGCATGTTGAAAAAGTCGCGGTAGCTGTACGACTGTTCGAAGAGGCCATTGAGGCGGAAAGCGAGTTGATCGTTGATCGCCTGCCCGACGTCGAAGGTGACGCGCTTGCGGCCGAAGCTGCCGGTGCTGATCTGCACGTCGCGCCGCAGCACGCCGTCGGCCTTCTTGGTGACGCGGTTGACGACGCCGCCGCCGCCGCCGCGCCCGAAGATCAGGGCGCTCGGGCCCTTGAGCACCTCGACCGCCTGTATGTTGTAGAGGTCGCGGTAATATTCGGCGTCGTCGCGCACGCCGTCCGTGTAGAAGTCGGCGGTCGTCGGCTGGCCGCGAATGGTGATCTGGTCGCGCTGCCCCTCGCCCTGAGCGACCGTCACGCCCGGCACATAGGTCAGCGCCTGATTGAGCGTCAGGCTGTTGCGGTCTTCGAGCTGCTGCTTGGTGAGGATCGTGATCGACTGCGGAATGTCGAGAATTGGGGTGTTCGTCTTTGTCGCCGTCGACGTGCCGCCCGCGAAATAGCCATGCACGTCCGTCGGCCCGCGCCCGACCTGGACGCCCGCGGGAATGAAGGAGCCCGTTCCGGTCCCCGCGCCGGAGCCGGGCTGGGGCGCCGCCACGACGGAGGGCGCCGCCTGAACGGGCCTGGTCGCGCGCGGGCCCGTCGACGTCGCCGTCCGGCGGGCGCCGCCGACGTTGATGGTCGGCAGAGATTGCTGAGCCCAGGCGCTATCGGCGAAAGCCAGCACGGCGGAAAGCGCATAGAGGCTAACGAGCGACCGTCTGACGGGCTTGGGCGGCAGCAATGCGAACATCATGAAAGGCTCCTCGAAAGCATGCGCCCGACCCTCCGCCTGAGACGGGAGCGTAATTGCTTCCAAGTATTGCTGTGAATGGTTTGCGGTCAATCCAAAGGTCAAAACCTTGGAAAGATTGTAAATTTGTAGCAGTAATTGAGCTAAACCCAACCATATCCTGTGTTAGAAATGTTCCGTTTCGAACAATACTATTTTTTCTTGACTGTTGCATAAATGAAACAAAAAAAGCGGCCCTGAATCAGGGCCGCTTCTCTTCGTAGATAGACTGGGCTTGCGATTACTTCTTGCCCTCGGCGCTAAACTGCGCGAGATAGGCCCAGACGTTTTCCTGATCGGCGTCGTTGGCGAGGCCCTGGAAAATCATCTTGGTCCCGGGCACCTTGGCCTTCGGGTTCTTGATGAACTCCTTGAAGCTGGCCTCATCCCAGGTGATGCCCGAGCCCTTCATCGGCTCTGAGTAATTATAGCCCTCGACCGAGCCGGCCTTGCGGCCGTTCAAGCCGTTGAGTTGCGGCGCGACCGCGTTCTTGGCGCCTTCGCCGACCTGATGGCAGGCTTTGCACTTGGCGAAGACCTTTTCGCCCGCGGCGGCGTCGCCAGCGGCGGAGGCCTGGCCGACGGAGGCGGCGAAAGCGACGCTCGCAGCGAACGTCAGCAGGGAAATCGTCTTCATCCTTGTTCCTTTCCTCTCTTGGCGTTCGCTTACGGGCGATCGCCTTAATTCTTGAAACGCGCCTTGCCAAAGGTCAGCGCCGCAGCGGCGCTCTTTAGACGGGTTGGAAACTACAACGAAGCGCCCGCCCGACACAATACGCCACTCTGCTAGGCGACGGCGCAACCTAGCGGGCGGCAGCTGAATGCGTGCTGAACCAGCAGCCAAGCCTTTCACGTCACGCGTCGCAAGGTGAGATTGACCCGCGCGCCGAGGCCCGCGAGCTGTTGCGGGAGCGGCGTGAGAATCGACGGCAGGATGCGGTCGACGCCGTGAAAGAAGCGGCGCGCCGGGCCCGAGAGAACGAGCGCGTCGCCGCCCGACAATGTAAAGGCGACCGTCTTGTCCCCACGTTTCTGGCCGCCCAATCGGAAGCGGCAGTCTGCGCCGAGCGACAAGGAAAGAATCGGCGCGTCGAAATCGCTTTCGTCGCGATCCTGATGCAGACCCATTTTGGCGTTGTCGGAATAGACGTTGATGAGACAGGCCTCGGGCGGCTTCGGATAGCCCGTCAGCGCCGCCCAGGCGTCGAGCAACATCGAGGGGATCGGCGGCCAGGGCGTGCCGGTTTCGGGATGCGCAGGCTCATAGCGATAGCCCCGATCCTTGTCGCTCATCCAGCCGAGCGGCCCGCAATTCGTCATGCGCACCGACATCGGCAGGCCGGATTTCGGCAGGCGCGAAACGAAGAGCGGCGCACGGGCGATCGCCGCGGCGATCTCGAAGGCCAGCCGCTCCTGCGCGGCGGCGTCGAGCCAGCGGGGATAATGAATGGCGCCGGGCCCGTGTTCGAGCAAGGGCTTGGTCTCTTCTCGCCCGTGGGAGGGTCAGGGCTCCAGCACCGTCTTCGACGCCACCGTCGAATCGGCGTTGAGTCGGTAGATGAGGGGCACGCCCGTCGCGAGTTCGAGAGTCGGAATGCTTTCCGGCGTCATCTGCTCCAGCACCATGCAGAGCGCGCGCAGCGAATTGCCATGGGCGGCGACAAGCGCGCGCTCGCCGCGCATCACCGGCGGCAGGATGCGCTGCACATAGAAGGGCACGACGCGGGCCACCGTGTCCTTGAGGCTTTCGCCGCCCGGCGGCGGCACGTCATAGGAGCGCCGCCAAAGCCGCACCTGCTCCTCGCCCCATTTCTCGCGCGCCTCGTCCTTGTTGAGCCCGGAGAGGTCGCCGTAATGGCGCTCGTTGAGCGCGCGGTCCTTCACGGTGGGCACGTTGGACTGGCCGAGTTCTTCGAAGATGAGTTGCAGCGTATGCTGCGCGCGCAGCAGCGACGAGGTGAAGCCGATGCTGAACAGGAGATCGAGCTTGCGCAACTCGCGTCCGGCGCGGCGCGCCTCTTCTTCGCCGAGCGGCGTCAGGTCCGGATTCTTCCAGCCCGTGAAAAGGTTCTTGGCGTTCCATTCGCTCTGGCCGTGCCGGACGAGGACGAGTGTGCGATTCATGCTCATAGACTGCTCGAGACTTTAGGCGCCGGTGAGGCCGAGCACGTCGGCCATGGAGTAAAGTCCCGGCGCCTTGCCCCGGGTCCAGAGCGCCGCCGCGAGGGCGCCGCGCGCAAAGATGCCGCGATCCTCGGCGCGATGCGAGAATTCGATCCGCTCGCCCATGCCCGCGAAAATTACCGTGTGATCGCCCACGACCGTGCCGCCGCGCAGCGCCGCGAAGCCGATGTCGCCGGGCTTGCGCGGGCCGGTCACGCCGTCGCGGCCGCGCGCGCTATGTTCGGCGAGATCGATCCCCCTGCCCCGCGCCACCGCCTCGCCGAGCAGCAAGGCGGTGCCCGAGGGCGCGTCCACCTTCAGCTTGTGGTGCATCTCGACAATTTCGGCGTCCCAGGCGGGGCCGAGCGCCCGCGCCGCCTTCTCGACGAGGCCAGCGAGAAGATTGACGCCGAGGCTCATATTGCCGGAGCGCACGACGACCGTCTCGCGCGCCTCCTCGGCGATCCGCGCGAGATCCTCCGCCGTCAGTCCCGTGGTGCCGATGACATGGGCGACACGCGCCTTGGCGGCCGCTGTGGCGATAGCGGCCGTCGCCGCCGGCGTGGAAAAGTCGATGACGGCGTCGGCTTCCGACAGCGCCGCGGCGACGTCGCTCGTGACTGGAACGCCCGTCGGCTGCAATCCGAAGGCGGCGCCGCTGTCCGCCCCGAGCGACGCAGCCCCGTCGGCCTCCAGCGCCGCGACCAGCCGCACGCCCAGCGTGTCGGGGATGGTTTGCGTCAGCATACGGCCCATGCGGCCCGCGGCGCCCACCACGACCAGACGCAAATCACTCATCCTTCAAAGCCCTCGCCTGTGGCGCTCCATCGGAGTTCGTCTGTTGCGGCCCGCGACGGGACGCTCGCTCCAGCGCCTTGTTTGGACACGCTTTCGCCCACGACCCGTTGGGGCGGAAAACGCTTCTACGCGCGAACAGGCGACTGAGGCCTTCTGGCGCGTTCCCTCCTATACAGACCGGCGCCCCGGAAGAGAAGCCTTCCTATTGTCGCGGCGGCTCGTAATTCCTACCCGTACGGGCGGCTACTTTTTCGGCCGGAAGGCTTTCACGCGGGCCGGATCGGTTTCGATATAGGCGGCGCCGATGAGGTCGAGACAATAGGGCACGGCCGGCATCACGGCGTTGAGACAAAGCTCGATGGCGGCGGGCTTGCCGGGCAGATTGACGACCAGGCATTTTCCGCGATGCGCCGCCACCTGCCGCGAGAGAATGGCGGTGGGGGTCTGCGCCAGCGAGACCTGCCGCATCAATTCGCCGAACCCCGGCAGTTCGCGTGGACAGGCGGCGAGGGTCGCTTCCGGGGTAAGGTCGCGCGGGCTCGGGCCGGTGCCGCCGGTCGTAACGATGAAATCGCAGCCGACGACGTCGGCCAGTTCGATCAGCGTGTCGCGCACGCTCTCGAAGCCGTCCGGAATGATGCGCCGCTCGATGCGGAAGGGCGTGGTCAGGACGGCTGACAGATAGGCCTCGATCGCCGGGCCGCTCTCGTCCTTATAGACGCCGGCGCTGGCGCGGTCGGAGGCGGTGACGACGCCAATGACGGCCTCTCGTTTGATGTCGGTCATGTGAGAATCTCCCGCCGCCCTTTTGGCGCCTCGCGGGCGGCTTGTCAGCCCGCCGCGCCCGCCGCGCCTAACGCGCCGACAGAGTTTTCTTCTTGGCGGAACAAAAGAGCTTGACGCCAAGAGGAACGCGCGTGGCGCTCAATATCAGCCAGAACAAGGTTACGCTTTGCCACATTTGCCAGGGCAATACGTCAAATTTCTTGGATGTTTTCGCCATGATTAACCGATAGAGACGCTCCCGTCTCATCTCCCGCATTGTCAGTTCGGATCGGAATACATCTGCCTCACCAAATGGAGGCGCATGTATTTCTTCTGACTCGTGGGGTTATACAGGAGTAGACTACCGAATGAAGCGTATCTCTGTTGTGGGCGTCCTGCTTGGTCTAATGACTTTTCCCGCCGCGGCGGAAGTTCTTTCCGCAAGCGGCCCAGGCGCTGATCCACAACAACAGCAGGCGTCCGAGGGTCACTACGGCAAAGCGAATCCGGGCGTTCCCGGCCATGTCATGCCCGAGGGCGCCCGCGCTTTCGTCGCCAACGCATCCTACTATGGCGGCGGTCCACGCCGGTTCGAGCCGAACACGCATACGGCGAGCGGCGAGCGTTTCAATCAATGGGGCCTGACCGCCGCCCATCGCACCTTGCCGCTGGGCACACGGCTGCTGGTGACGCACCAAGGCCGCTCCGTTGTGGTTCGCGTCAACGACCGCGGGCCGGCGGCCTGGACGGGCCGCAGCCTCGATCTGTCGCGGGGCGCCGCATCGCGCATCGGACTGATTTCCAATGGCACGGGCCCTGTGCTGGTGCAGGTTCTCAACGGCGGCTGAGCGGCGACCGCCTAGATTATCAGGCGCCCGGCTTCGCGGAGCCGGGCGCCTTCTTCGGTCCGCTGGCTGAACCGCTGGAGAGCCCGGCTCAGACGAACATTCCGAAGATGCCGGACAGTATGGTGAAGACAATGACCGTCGCGGCGACGATCCCGACCTCGGTGGTGCCCCAGAGCGCCAGGATCAGGCCGAGAACCGCGCCGGCCGCGGCGCAGATGATGACATTCGGGGTGATGGCGAAGTCGAAACTCCGCATGCCGGTATATTTATCCTTCGGCAGGTTGGTTTCATGATTGGCCATGGACAGTCCCTCCTCCATGACGCGCGAGCAAGGGCGCGCCGAATATCCGAAGGGTCACGCAACGCCTCGAGGAGAGACAGACGGTTTGTGGTCAATCTGAGCGCGTTCTTCGCCAAGCCCCTGGCGCGCGGACTTGTGCTTCGTCGGCGCGTGGCGAATTTCGAGCCCTGATGCTAGATTCCACCCATGACCACGCCAAAACAGACGCCGCCGAAAATGACGGTCGAAGAGTTTCTCGCCTGGGCTGAAGGCCGCACCGGTCGCTATGAACTCATCGGCGGCGAAATCGTCGCCCAGGCGTCAGAGCGCGCCAAGCACTGGAAGATCAAGCTCGCGACTCATGTGGCCTTGCTCAATGCAGTAAAAGCGAAAGCTTGTGGATGCCACGTGGTGCCGGATGGGGGGACTGTACGCATCGATACATCGACGGCTTACGAGCCGGATGGAATGGTGTATTGCGGCCCTGAAGTCCACGGCGAGTCGATGATCGTCGAAAATCCACTCATCGTGGTCGAAGTCCTTTCGCCAACAACGGGCCGTAACGACAAGAGTCGCAAGCTTGCCGACTATTTCCGCGTGCCGAGCATCGTGCATTACTTGCTCATCGACGCGGATGCGCCGCTGATCATCCATCACCAGCGGCGTTCGGACGGAGATATACTGACCCACATCGTTCGCGAAGGCGTCGTAACGCTCGATCCGCCGGGAATCACGCTGTCCCTCGCGGACATTTACGCGAGCGGCTGACGCTCGCAGCGCCATCACCGCGCGACATAAATCTCCGCGCCCTTCTCCAGAAACTCCTCCGCTTTCTCCGCGAGGCCCTTCTCGCGTTCGGCGATGGCGGCCGCTTCCTTGCGAAGGTCCTGCGTGATCTGCATGGAGCAGAACTTCGGGCCGCACATGGAGCAGAAATGCGCGACCTTGTGCGCCTCCTTGGGCAGGGTCTCGTCGTGGAACTCGCGCGCCGTGTCGGGATCGAGGCCGATCTCGAACTGGTCGGACCAGCGGAAGTCGAAGCGCGCGCGGCTCATGGCGTCGTCGCGCTCGCGCGCCGCCGGATGGCCCTTGGCGAGGTCCGCCGCATGCGCGGCGATGCGATAGGTGATGACGCCGGTCTTCACGTCGTCGCGGTCGGGGAGGCCCAGATGCTCTTTCGGCGTGACGTAGCAGAGCATCGCCGTGCCGAACCAGCCGATCATCGCCGCGCCGATCCCGGAGGTGATGTGGTCGTAGCCCGGCGCAATGTCGGTGACGAGCGGCCCGAGCGTATAGAACGGCGCCTCGCCGCAGGCCTTGAGCTGCTTGTCCATATTGGCCTTGATCTTGTGCATCGGCACATGGCCGGGGCCTTCGATCATGACCTGGCAGCCCTTCTCCCAGGCGATCTTCGTGAGTTCGCCGAGCGTCTCCAGTTCGGCGAATTGCGCCGCGTCATTGGCGTCGGCGTTGGAGCCCGGGCGCAACCCGTCGCCCAGCGAGAAGGAGACGTCATATTTGCGCATGATGTCGCAAATCTCGTCGAAGCGCTCGTAGAGGAAGCTCTCCTTGTGCTTGGAGAGGCACCAGCGCGCCATGATCGAACCGCCGCGCGAGACGATGCCGGTGACGCGGCTTGCCGTCAAAGGCACATAGGCGAGACGAACGCCAGCGTGGATGGTGAAGTAATCGACGCCCTGCTCCGCCTGCTCGATCAACGTGTCCTTGAAGACCTCCCAATCGAGCTTCAGCGCGTCGCCGCCGACCTTTTCCAGCGCCTGATAGATCGGCACGGTGCCGATCGGCACGGCGGCGTTGCGGATGATCCAGTCGCGGATGTTGTGGATATTGCGGCCGGTGGAGAGGTCCATCACCGTGTCTGCGCCCCAGCGCGACGCCCAGACCATTTTCTCGACCTCTTCCGCGACGGAAGAGGTCACGGCCGAATTGCCGATATTCGCGTTGACCTTCACCAGGAAGTTGCGGCCGATGACGACGGGCTCCAGCTCCGGGTGATTGACGTTGGCCGGAATGATGGCGCGCCCGCGGGCGATCTCCGAGCGCACGAATTCGGGCGTCACGAATTCCGGAATATCCGCGCCGAAGCTCTCGCCGTCGGCGATGCGCGCTTTCGCGACGTCGAGCGCGCGCTCACGGCAAAGGTTCTCGCGATGCGCGACATAGATCATCTCTTCCGTGACGATCCCCGCGCGGGCGAATTCGAGCTGGGTGACAGGCCCCGAGCCGGCCGCGCGATAGAGCTTGCGCTCGGCGGGGCAAGCCGGGACCAGCCGGTCGCCTTCCGCGAAGCCGTTATCCTCGGGCTTGGTCTCACGCCCCTGATAGATCTCGAGGCCGGCGCGTGTCGAAAGCCAGGGCCGCGCCGCCGGCAGGCCCGCCGAGAGGTCGGGGGTGAAATTCTCGCAGCCGTAGGGGCCGGACGGATCATACACGCGCAGCGGCGGCTCGCCGGAGGACGGATCGAGCGGAATCTCGCGGTAGGGAACGCGGATGTCAGGGCGTCCGGCGGGCGAGGAATAGACCTTGCGCGACTTGCCGATCGGGCCGGTGGTGACGGTCAGGGGCGTGCGTTTGTCGTGCAGGTTCATGGTCGCGCTCCAGTAATCGCGCTCCGTCAAGGGGAGCGGATTGGAAGGATGATGCAGACGAAGCGCGGAATCCGGCCTGAAGGGCGCGAGCCGCCCTGCCCCTGGCATTCCCTCCGCCGGCATGACCCGGATCAGGTTCGATGGGTGCTTCTCAGCCGCGACGCGCGGCGCCCCTCGCCAATGGGCGGAAGCTAGCGCGTCGAGTTCACGGGGGCAAGGCGCCGCCGCGCAGGCCGAGCCGTCCTGCGGGCCGGGGGGCGTCACATTTCTTTTTTGTAACTGTGCTTCGCCTTGGGGCGCGAGCGTGAGGCTCTGTCGAACCAACTCCTCCGGCCAACCGAGAGATGCCATGAAAAAGTTTCTGTTTCTCTTCGCGATTCTGCCCACCCTGGCCTACGCCGGCGACGACGCCGTCGACTGCGCCAAGAAAAACGACGGCTCGGTGAAATGTGACGTCAAGAAGGACCAGGTCGTCGTCGACGCCATTGTGGTCAACGGCGGCGATTGCCCCGTGGCCGAAAACGACAAGGTTCTCCATCACGCCTACAAGATCGGCGAGAAATTTACGGTGCCCGCCAAGAGCGACAGCCCCTTGCCGGGCTTTGGCGGCTGCAGCTATGTCCGCGCCGTCACGATCAAAACCAACGACGGCAAGCAGAAGACCTTCGCCCCCTTGTAAGCAGTTGAGCGCAAGATGGCCGCGCCCCCCTCGCGGCCATTTTCTTTTGTCTCGGGGAGGCTTTCTCGGCGCGCCGAAGCCGCGCTAGTTTCCGGCCACAGCGAATCGCCGTCCGGGAGCCGCATGACCCATCCCAGCCTGCCGGGCCTGACTTCCGAAGAGGCCGCCCGGCGCCTCGTGGAATATGGGCCCAACGCCCCTCCCGAGGCGCCCCGGCGCGGCATTCTGCAAATTGCGCTCCGCACGCTGAAAGAACCTATGTTCTTCCTGTTGGCTGCGGCGGCGACCCTCTACCTTTTCGTGGGCGATCTGGGCGAAGGCCTGTTCATGGTCGCCGGCGCGGCCGCCTCTATTTCGCTCGTCGTCATTCAGGAGTTGCGCAGCGAACGCGCGCTGGAGGCGCTGCAGAGACTCGCCGAACCCATGGCGCATGTCCGGCGCGACGGAGTTGAGCAGCGCATACCGGCGCGGGATCTCGTGCCGGGTGACATTGTCCTGATCGGCGAGGGTCAGCGCATTCCAGCCGACGCCCTGCTTGTTGCGGGCGACGCGCTGGTCATCGACGAATCCATTCTCACGGGCGAATCGGCGCCGGTCACGAAGACCTTGGCGGGGGACGGCGCGACGCTGGATTTCCCCGATCCGGGGGGCGACGGCACGCCCTTCGTCTATGCAGGCTCGATGATCGTGCGCGGCTCGGGCGTTGCGCGCGTCGGGCGCACCGGCGCGCTGACGGCCGTCGGCGGCCTTGGCGCCTCGCTTGCCGCGATCAAGGGCGAGCCGAGCCCGCTCCAGAAGCGGACCGGCGAGCTGGTCGCGCGGCTCGGCGCCTTTGCGCTTTTCTTCTGCGCGCTGGTCATTCTCTCCTATGGGCTCGTGCACGGCGACTGGTTCGAAGGCGCCATCGCCGGCATCACGCTCGCCATCGGCCTGCTGCCGGAAGAATTTCCGATGGTGCTGGCGATCTTTCTTGCGCTTGGCGCCTTCCGGCTGGCGCGCCGCAATGTGCTGGTGCGCCGTTCGTCGGTGACGGAGACGCTGGGCTCCACCTCGCTGCTCTGCGTCGACAAGACCGGCACGATCACCGAAAACCGCATGACGGTCGCAGCGCTCTACACGGGGGGCGCCGTCGAGCCCGTTCCGGACTCGCCCGACGCCGATGAGCATCGGCTCATCCGCGCGGCGCTGCGCGCCTCCTCGGAAAACCCGGTCGATCCGATGGACCGCGCGGTGCACGCGCTCGCCGAGCGGCTCGAAATCCCGGCGGGCGGCGCGGTCATCGAGAGCTTTCCGATCCGGCCGGAGCTTCTCGCCTTCACCCAGTCCTGGCGGGTCGAGGGCGGCGCGCTCAAGGCCGCCAAAGGCGCGCCTGAAGCCATTCTGCGGCTCGCGGATGCGGACGCCCCGACCCACGCGCGCTACAGCGCCGTCGTTGAAGAGATGGCGCGCGACGGGATGCGGGTGCTCGCCGTCGCCGAGACCGAGCCGGTCGTGAGCGATCTCGACGCGGCGGCTTATGTCCTGAGGGGCCTCGTCGCCTTCGAGGACCCCATCCGCGACGACGTTCCGCAAGCGGTGGCGGCCGCGCGGCGGGCGGGCGTTTCGGTCGCCATGATTACCGGCGACTATCCCGCCACAGCGCTCGCCATCGCCCGCGACGCCGGCATCGACGCGACCGGCGGGGTGCTGACCGGCGCGGAGGTCGCCGCGACGCCTGTGGAGGACATCGCGCAAAAAATCCGCGATGTGCGCGTCTTCGCCCGCGTCATGCCGACAAACAAGCTGGCCCTCGTCGAAGCCTTCAAGGCCGCCGGCCATATCGTCGCCATGACAGGCGACGGCGTCAACGACGGCCCTGCCCTCGCCGCGGCCCATATCGGCGTCGCCATGGGCCAGCGCGGCTCCGACGTCGCGCGCGAGGCGGCGCATATCGTGCTTCTCGACGACCGCTTCGCCTCGATCATCGCGGGCATCGAGCTCGGCCGGCGCATCTCGAGCAATCTGCGCAAGGCGCTGACCTATGTCACCGCTATCCACATCCCGATCGCTGGCCTCGCCCTCGCGCCCATTCTGATGGGCCTGCCGCCGATGCTGCTGCCGGCGCATGTTGTGCTGATGGAGCTGATCATCGACCCGACCTGTTCGCTCGCCTTCGAGGCGGAGCCCGGCGAAAAAGACGCCATGCTCAAACCGCCTCGCCCGCAGAGCGAGCCGCTGTTCGGGTTGCGGGACCTGATCTTCGGGGCGGTTCAGGGTCTCGCGGTCTTCCTCGCGGTTCTCAGCATTTACGTCCTGGCGGTCAGTTTCGGCGTCGATGAAGCGCAAAGCCGCGGCCTCGCCTTCGCCACGCTGATCGTCGGCAATCTGTCGCTCGCCCTGTCGGACGCTCTGCCGAAGGGCGTCTCGCCCTTCGCACGTGAGAATGCGTTCTTCTGGGTCATTGCGACAGTGGCGCTCTCGGTCGTCGCGGCTGGCCTCTATTTCCCGCCGCTTGCCGCCCTGCTGCGCTTCGCCCCGCCGCCGCCCGAGGATCTCGCCTTGGCGGCGCTTCTCGGGATGAGCGCGGGCGGGTGGTCTGGGTTGTGGCGGCGGCTCGCGTCGTCAGGCTGATTTAGAAAAGCGGGCGTTTGCATTTCCGCCGCGCCGGCTGGTATGGGCTTTGCCTCGCCCGCTGCGGCGCAACCAACGGACACCACGTGACAGCCGAGAATCGCAAATCGCTCTCCATCATCGTCTCCAAAGGGACGCTCGACTGGGCCTATCCGCCCTTCATCCTGGCGACGACCGCGGCCGCCATGGATATGGACGCGACGCTGTTCTTCACCTTCTACGGCCTGGGCCTGTTGAAAAAGCAGCTGGATCTCGAAGTCTCGCCGCTCGGCAATCCGGCGATGAAGATGCCGGTCGGCGGCCTGCATCTCGGCATGCCCAATCTCGTCGCGGCGCTCCCCGGCGTCACCGCCGGCGCCACCGCGATGATGAAGAACATGATCGCCAAGAAGGGCGTCGCCAGCATCGAAGAATTGCGCGACATCGCCCTCGAAAGCGGCGTCAAGCTCGTCGCCTGCCAGATGACCATGGACCTTTTCGAGTTCAAGAAGGAAGACATGATCGAGGGCGTCTGCTTCGGCGGCGCGGCGACCTATCTCGAAGAGGCCGTAAAGGCCGACGTCAATCTTTTCATCTAGGACCCCCGATGACAGACCGGACCTTGGACGCGCGCGGCCTCAATTGTCCTCTGCCAATTTTGCGCACCAAGAAAGCGCTGAAGGAGATCGCGGTCGGCGAGACGCTCGAAGTGCTCGCGACCGACCCCGGCTCGATGGCTGATTTCGCGGCGTTTGCGCGCCAGACCGGGGACGAGCTGGTGAGCGCCGAAGAACTCGACGGCCATTTCCGTTACGTGCTGCGGCGCAACAGCTGACTTGTTGCGCGGATGTCGCACGGCAGGCTTTTCCTTTGAAGCGCGCCGTTCCGCCTTGCGTAAGGCCCGGACATTAGGCTGATCTTCACCATAAGGTTTGCCTAGCCCTGGCCCACGCCATGCGTATGTATTTTTTGCGCTCCGTCGCGCTTGTTCTTCTGATTTTCCTTTTCGCCGACGCCGCTGTCGCCGCGGACGGCTATTTCCTGATTGGCTACGGCCCGCGCCAGAAAGCGCTTGCGGGCGCGGGGGCCGCCGATCAACGCGACGCCATGGCGCTGTCGGTCAATCCCGCCGGCATTGTCGGGTTGAGGCGCCAGTTCCAGCTCGGTATGACGGTCATCAACGCCGAGCGCGGCTATTACACAAGCGGACCGACCCGCGTGATCGCGGCCGGCTATGTGGAAAGCGGCCGCCCCTGGTTCCCGGTGCCGAACAGCGGCTACATCCGTCCGATCGACGACAATTCCGCCTGGAGCGTCGTGAGTTACGCCAATGGCGGCATCAACACCTCCTTCGGCTGGGGCAATTGGCGGGCGCCGAGGGGCGGTCTTTTCGGCGGCGGCTTCGCGGGGGGTCGATCTGCAACAATCTTTCACCAGCGTCGGCTACGCGCGCCGTTTTCCGACGCCGCTGGGCGAGGTGACCCTCGGCGTCGCGCCGACGCTCGCCGTGCAGATGCTCAATGTGCAGGGCGCGGGGGCCTTTACCCCCTATTCCTCCAATCCGTATCGGCTGTCGGACATGGGCTATGATTGGTCCTGGGGCGGCGGCCTGCGCGCCGGCCTCACCTGGGCCTTGACCGGCAACGCCCGCTTCGGCTTCTCGGCCTCGACGCCCTTGTGGATGACGCGCTTCGAGAAATATGCGGGCCTCCTCACACAGAGCGGCAATTTCGACATTCCCGCCACCATGCAGGCGGGCGTGGCCTATGATCTCTTGCCCAATCTCACCGCCATGCTCGATTGGCGGCATGTCTTCTATTCGGCGGTTCCCTCCCTCGGCAATCCGTCCAATCCGCTCACCTACGGATCATTGGGATCGGAGAATGGGCCAGGGTTCGACTGGACCGACGTCGACTCCGGAGCGGTCGGCCTGGAGTGGCGCTATTCGCCGGCGCTGACGCTGCGCACCGGCTACCACTACAGCTCAAACCCGTTGCGGTGGCGCTCGGTGACAGTGAATACGCTGTCGCCGATCACCAACCGCCATCACGCGGCGATCGGGGCCAATTACGCCGCGACTCCCAATTCCGCCTTCGATTTCGCCTTTGTCTACGGCTTCAAGAATTCCTTCACCGGCGTGGAGTGGATTCCGCAGCAGCCGACCCTGCCCTTCGGCTCCGCCAATCCGCGCGCGACGATCACACCCTGGGCGCAGGGCTGGGAATTGACGCTCGGTTATGACTACAAGTCATAATAACCCCGGTTTTTCAAGGCGTTTAACATGATCTTTGCTTTTATACCCACAGCCGTATCACACATGCGCATGACGGGGGCGAGAGCCTGCCGGACGGCTGCGACAATTGCGCGCGCCCCTGCCCCGGTCCCTTATAGCGAGGTCGATTCGGACAAACGACGCAACCCGAGCAATGAGCGGCATATGCGATGGCTTGGCCGTTTGCCTCACGTGAGGCAAACCGTCAAGCTTTTGAACTTGGCTGTGCGCGTCACGTGACACTCACTGTCAAGCCCACACTTGGCCGGGGGCAGGGGGCAACCCTCCCCCGCTTAGTTTTAGGCTAAAGTTAACGGCAAAATTTGCCGTTACCTTTTCTTGACCGCGCCCCACGGCTGGCGTCGCCTCCGGCCGGACCTTTGCCGTTTGTCTTTTGCTGCGCTCGCGTTCGACGCTACCCGGTAAAGGTTTTATGCTCGGTTAGAGTATAAGGTAAGGCCCATGGCGCGCTTTGTCTGCGCTGGCGCTGTGGACATAGGTAGGAACAAACCCACCCATTCAGTTGTTTTTTACTATCCTAAAGGGTCTAATTTTCTATACTTTTGGTGGCTTAGAATCGTCAGCGCTATTGCCCATAATCTAGCGAGCGGACGAACACAGCAGCGTTTCTTGTTGGAGGGAGCGCCCTTCCAAATGGGGCGAGAGAGAGTGATGGCGGTCTATAACGCCAGAAAAGCAGCACAAGTCATAGCATATTTTGCTCTGAAAGAGCCGAGCAAACGTATTGACGTTCTCAAAGCCGTTAAACTCGTTTATCTCGCTGACCGAGAAATGATTAAAGAGCACGGCTTTCCGATTATGGACGAGCCGCATGTGTCTATGCCACATGGGCCTGTAAACTCAAAAACATATTCTCATATTCAAGGCGAGTTTGACTTGGTTAGCTGCGGATGGGCCGATTTCCTGCGCGACCGCGCAAATCATCAGGTTTCGGTAAAACACGAAGCGCCGCTGGATTGGGATGAATTAAGCGACGCAGAAATTGCTATATTGAACCGGGTTTGGGATAGATTCGGTGGCATGAATAAATGGCAGTTGCGGGATTGGACGCACGACCCCGAGAACGTGCCGGAATGGGAAGACCCGGATGGAAGCTCCCTACCGATCCCTCTAGAGCGCATCATGCTTGCTGTTGGCGTCCAAAATCATACGAAGCAGGCTCAATCCGTAAAGGAACAATACGCGCTTGACGACGTGTTTTCTAATTTGAAACAATAATGCCGGGTTATCAACCGTACAGGCGTGGCACGATTTTAGTGCCATCCGGCCCTTCTAACGACCCCGATAAGCGGCACTTATTTGTTATCTGCACGGATAAATGTGAGAAAGGTTGTTTTTTAATCGTGCCCATATGCACATGGATAAACAACCTATGCGATCCAACATGCATCCTTGCGGAATATGAGCACAGCTTTTTGTGCAGGAAGTCGTATGTTCTTTATCGAAATGCGCGAATAGAAGACGAGGATGTTTTAGTTAAGGGCGTTGAGCAAAGGGTTTTTACTAAACATAACGATATGAATGGGCAGACATTTGGCAAAATAAGAAATGGCATTTGTTTATCTCCACACACAAAGCGTCTTATAAGGGCTTACTTCGGTTGTCCTCCTATAGGCAACTGAAAATTCCGCCGCCTGCGTGGTTGCGTCGCCCTTTGTCCCAAAAAATCACCAGCAATCGTCCCCTTCTGACGGTTTAGAGAATGAAACCGGAGCAAGCAATGTCACGTCTGCTTATCGGATTTTTCTCACTGTTTCTACTCGCGACGCGAGCAAGCAGCGAGTCGTTGGATGCGACAATGGGCGACTACTTTTCGTGGTCGAAGGACGAAAGGGCCGCGTTTGCAAGTCATGCAGCCGACATACTGAGACCCAATCATCCAAACATAAATTGGGCATCAATAAAGTCATGCTTGGACCGCCAAACGCAGGCTGCGCGAATGGATTTAAAAAAGGCAGCTATCCTTTGCGTGAACGTTATGGAGCGCATGAAGTGATAGTATTCACTTGTATTTAAACGCCGGCGAAGGGCAAAATCAGCGCCTGTTAAGTTTTTGGGGCATCGTTTGCCTTTATTTGTGTTTGAGTCCCTGCCCTGCAAACGGCCCGCCCATCGCCTCCCGAACGCGGGGCCTTGCCTAACGCACCAATGGCGGCGAGATACTCATGAGTTGATAACAAGCGCCAACAAAACACAGGAGAGATAGCCACCCGACCATGTGCGAAGCAATGAGCGTAAATTGCACCCGGCCCCGTGCTGATTTGGAAAGAATTGTTGACTTTTCCCTTTCATTCTCAAACAACGCCTTATACTCAGGATTAGCGATTACGGCTGGCTGAACAATTCGGACTGAGTGCAATTCCACAGCACAGTCATGATCAGCGTGTCTAGCAATAGATTCATAGTTAAAATATGCGGTCAACGCGCATAAAAGTCCGAAGATTAAGCCGAACGCAAAGAGTAGGCCCGGACAAAACAAGAGAGCAAACTTTCCAGCCCATGGGATCGTGCTGATGCCGATGAAATTTGCTATAACAGGAAGTGCGCCAAGCCCGGCGGCGTTGATCCAAATCAGATTAGTGACCATCAGTTTTGAAAAGTCGGCCGAGAGTCTGGTAGCTTCGAAATATTTTTTCAAATGGAACTCACGCAGTTTCAACTCATATTCTGCCCATTTCAAAGGGTCGCTGATGTTTTCCATATGTAATATCCTCTTCTATAGGAACCTTTGATGTGCGGTTTCACGCGTCATATGCCATGCGTGAACGCGGACGGGACTCTGACCGGCCGGTGCGCGCGACGTTTCCCATGTCATCTATTGCCGCACCGCGATTTTGCCTCAGCCGCAACCCCTGCGAAAAACTCACGCATTGCCGATGAAGATTTCTCCATTGCCGTTGCATCATCCGGCGTAAGTTTCTCTAGAGCGACCTTTGTAACGCAGTCGCAAAGCGATGCTTGGGCAGGCAAGATTTTTCCGCCCATATTATTTTCTGATGCAGCCGCCTGTTTGCAGGTTTTTGCTATCGTTTCCCTGCTTGCTTCTTTAAACTGAGCAAATTGTTTCGGGGTCATTTGCTGATAAGTAATCGTTCCGGGTGTAGGAGAAACTGCTTCTCGCCAGTCAAAATTTCCAACGTAAAAATAATATGCTCCCAAAAATGTCAGCACGACATAACCAAGCTGGCCAAAGATCGGAATCGCGCCTAGGAGGACAGCCGATAGGAGAGCCACCCACCAACTCCAACCCTCAAGCCGCATAAGTGCGATCACGTTGAGCGGCAGAGATAGCACCATGATGATCACAACCGCGAGCCAAGCGCCTATGCCCAACGTGCCTAGGAGCATGCTGGAAAGAATATCGAGAACCTTTTTCATTATATGTGCCCCCTATTCTCGCGAGAAAAAATCCAGAAGAGTTCATTCTTATGGATCACTACCCCAATCATTTGCAAACCGACCGCCACCCAGCGCTGGCGCGGATCACGGCGCGGGCGGCGTAACGGTCACGGCGAAGGCATAACGGTCGCCAGCGTCCGATTTGAACGCCAGCTTGACAATAGACGAGCCATAGAACAGCGTTCCTATGCGTCAAACCGGGTTGGCCGGTATGATCCTGCCTCCCCGGATCGGCGCGCATATGGGCGGGCGGGAGTCCTCGAAAGACGAAGGCCGCAGGTCGGGCGGCGGGCGGCACAGATCACTCTGCCGCGCCGTCTACGGGGTCTGCGGCGACGGGCGCGGCCTTCTTCCGCTTCGCCCTCTTCGCCGCCTCAGTCGGCTTGCGTTCTGCATCATGCGCGCGCTGACGCATGGTGCGTTCGATATGATCCAGCCATTTTCGATCATCGTCCATGCCCAACCCATTCTTAGGGCGGTTTGACCGCTCTATGGTCGTCAATCGTTTGCGTTCGTGCGGTTTCAAAAATTTGTCATGCGCCTTCAAACAGTCGGCGGCGCGGGTTCGATTCTTTTTGCGAATCTCGGCGTTGTGTAGTGTGTCGGATTCGGCCATATGCTTAGAAGCCGCATCATTGTTATTCCCTTCGACCGGCGCGGGTTCCTCTTCAATGTCGTAGCGACCCGAGAGGAAATCTGCGACTTTGCGCCATTTATCTTCCGGCAAAGCGTCCACCAATTGCTTGGCGATTTCTCGCGCGGACGATTCTTCCCATTTCGGCGCAAAGCCGTTTTGATACAATTCGACTTGCTTGCGCAGACGTTCCGCTTCAAACACAGCGTCGTCACGTTGCTTCTGCGCTTCAATGATCGCCTGCCCATCGGTTGGGGCGAGCGCCCCATCAGGCGCTTCCACTTTCGGCTTGCGCGGCGTAGGCGGCTGCGTCGCCCTTTTCCATGCGCGCAGCACGGTGCTCGGATGATTGAGTCTCAGGGCCTTGGTCGCGCCAATATTCTGGCGAAACTCTTCGATGGCGTCCTGATTCGCCATGCAAGTCGCTAGGTGGCTGCGCGTCGCCTTGTCGATCTTGTCGAAGCCATGGGTTTTGAGCCACTCGCTAAAGGCGTGATCGCGGTTGCCCCGCCCCGCTTTCTCGATTTCAGCCTCAACCTGTCTGCGGCCGAATTCGAGGGCTTCGCCGACTTCCAGCCAGTCGAGCCACGTTGCTCCCGATTGAATGCGCATCCAAGCCTCCCGCCCGCTATGCACAATGTTATCGCCCGGCCTAACCTGCCCGGCGACCGTCGCCTGTTCCACGTCAATCATGTCCGCCACCGCCATCCGCCAACGCGAGGGTTAGATCATCTAACCCTCGCATGTGGAGTTAGATCGTCTAACCCTGCGGGCAAGCTTGGCGGCTGGGAGACTCTCCCAAAACGCTTCGTTCACGTTGGAGGCTCAGGCAAGCAACCCTATCCCGCCCTTCGGCGTGGTTATGTCAACCGTCCTGCAACAGTGAAACGGCGTTCATAAATCCGGCCGGCTGCATCTTTGAACAATGTTTAGAGAGGAATACCTGCCTTGGCAGGGTATGAGGACCCCGGCAGCCGGGGTCCGGCGGAATCCCTAGAGAAGTATAGGGAAACCGCTTAAACATAACTATAAAAAAGGAGCCGCGCTTTGCTCGACCCGGTGACGGAGCCGCCCTTCGATCCTGCACGCGCCGCGAGGCTGCGGTCCGTCGAAAACGAGCGTTGCTCCGGTGTAACCGCCTTGCCGCCCATGCGGGCAATGGCGCGTCGCTTCTCGGGGCTCATCGAGGCGAAGCCGCGTCGTGATTTGGCTTTCGTCTCCATCTTGCCGAATTTCTCTGACGGTCACGCCCTCTCGCAAACTCAACAAAACACTGACGCCAAGGTTTCTCGAACGAAGAGTCAAAAAACGATGGTCGATTGACGCCGGTTCGTCTTCGCAATTTGCTCGCTGCCCAATTCAGGACGCACGTTCATTGACGATTGATCTTTTCCACGTGGCGAGGAACGAAATCCAAACAGTCTTCGCCAGCACTTTCCGCCGCGACGCTGCGGTTCCTTGCCCATGGCGATGGCGGCTGCGGTCTTTATGGAGAGCTACCATTGCCCCTGAGCCCCCCGCTTCGTGCGCCACGAGGCGTTCGACAGTGTTCATAATTAGGCTTCGCCGGACGCGGCGCGTCGTCGAGTCCCATCAAAGACGAAAGACGAAGGCCGTGCAGCGCGTAGCCTTCGACGTTAGTTTCATTCCATGCCCCGGCCAGCGTGCGATCATCGTCGCAAAGATTGACTCGGGCGCGCTTAAAGAAGCGGCGGCTAAGCGGAAGGCAGAAGGCCAGAAGAAAGGCCGTGACGTTCGGTATGGGCTGGTTGCTCCCGAAATCGGGAGCAACCAACAAAGCGGATATGTCGAGCGTCAGCTTGCCGACATGGCTGGCGTGGGGAATGGCGCAGGCACACTCACTTACGCCCCGATCAGTTCGCGCAACGCGGCAAGAATACGTTCCTCAAAGCTCTCGCAAGTTTCATCGACGGCGCGCGTCCATTCAAGCGTTCCATCGGCGAAAGAAACATAGACGAGTTGCCCGTGACGGAACCTCCCGATTAACGGCGGCTGCTTCAATCCGCGTCCGGAAAGGCGCTGGAAACGAATGGGTGCAGGGTTCGGAGATTCGACTTTCATTGATCGACTCGGGGCGCATGGCGTCTTCGTTAGGTGACCAACGTGGGTTTAGGGGCGAGCCCGCACCAACCGCCCCGGAAAAAAACGGCGATGCGGGCTCTAAGCGGCGCGTAGGAGATGAAGCCAAAACCGCGTCGCTGTTCGTTTGAAATCGCCGGGAAAAGCTTCGACAAACATTTCCCGACGATCAATTTTTTGCTATGAGATTGCACAGTCGAGCGCCCCATAGCGAAATGAATAAAGAGGCAGGCGGAAAAGCGCATCCTCAAAGCCGCCTGCCCCCAACTCGCACAGAAGACACGGGGCGCTGTGAGCTACGCATCTTCCATGCGTCCCGCAAGGAGAAGAAACTTGCGGGGAACACAGAAAAGAACCGCCGGTCCGTCCAATATCGGATGCAGTTGATACGTGAACGGGCCGGCGTTTCCCACCACGAAGAAACGAGGAAACCCACATGGCGGGAATTAGCGTCATCTAGAGATTCTCGTCTCCTGGCAGTAAGTCGATGGCGAATTGCTCGATCATTGATCGGCTACGCTTTTGTGGGCGGTCTTCGTTGAATTCCGCCTCGGGATCAATGCGCAATCTTGCCCAATAATCAGCAACGCGAGTTGAGAGTTCTTCCCGCATCTTTAGGCCACCACGAATATCGAAGTCGCCCATGACTTCCTCGTGGACCGCCGCTGCGACCGATTGCGGCATTGAGATATTCCGAGTGTGGCCTTGCCCATAGAATTGTCCGCCGGTCAGGCTGCGCGCATTTGGATCACGGCGGACTTGGCGCAAGGCCATGAAGCGAAGGCGAATCGACATTCGACGAATCTCAGCGAGCTTCTGCATAAACTCCTGCGCTAATCGTTCGGCTTCGTCCGCGAAGACACGTTCGCGACAGAGTTCCACGGTGTAATCCGCTTCTTCGGCGGCGCGACGGGCGTCGGTCAATTCAGCTTCCAGAACGGGAAGGGAATCGTGCACCCCGGCAATTTGTTGGTCCAGATGATCCCGCGCGATAAGCGCCGCTGCAAAGCCTCCGGGCTCCTGCAACAAGTGGGCGTTCTCGTCGCCTTGAATTGCGCGTTTCAGATTGTCGGCTCGCGCTCTTCCCATTTCGTCGTCCAGATTTGCGAACTGTTCGTCCCGCTTCTCAACCAACGAGTCATACAGGCTATGGGCGCGATCGAGCATGTTTTCAGCGTGACGCAGTTCGGATAAGGCGGCGGCGCTGGCTTTTATTGCCTCGCGTAACTGTTGCCGGGGATTAGACATTTGAAGCCGCCTTTTCCTTCTTCCAGATTCTGTCGGAAGCTTCCTTCATTCGCTGCGCTATAAGCGTGTTACGTTCATAATCAGCCATCCGAATGGATTTCTCTCTAGCTGCATCTTGCGTCTGCTTTGTGCGCTTCGCTGCATCGGCGGTTCGTTCTCGCACCATGGATTGCGGCGGGAAGCCTTTCGTGACCTTCCCGTTGACATGCTGAACGTGCTGCTCACTTCCAATGTGCTTAACGTGATATTCGCCTACCGCTGCTTGTGGATCGGCGGGAGATTGATAGACCACTTCGAATTGATCAGGCGCATTGCCTTTTTGAATTTCGACGTTCCTCGATTCATTACCAAGTGGGATTATCTCGGGTTCACCCTGCCCATCGAATAGGACGGCAAAACCGTGTTTACGTTGACCACGAAGAGCATCATGGATATGCGCGCAATCGCGGGAATAGCCGCCGATGGCGCGGAGTTGTGCTTCAAGGTCGATAGCGGCGCTTTGCAGGGCCTCGATATGCCGACGCGTGTCGATGGCGGTCATTGGGTTGGTTCCTTTAGAGTTGGATGATCCGTGTGACAGACGAAGATTCGTCGTCGATTGACGAAGGTTCCGCGTCGGCTTGTTCTGCGCCCTTACGGGATTGGCGTTCGGCTTCCTGCTTTCGACGTTCTTCTTCTTCGCGCGCTTTGCGTTGGGCGCGCTCTTCGTAGAGCGTCGGCTTTCCGCCGTAAGCGCGGAGGAACATATCCAGCGAAAAGCCATCTGTATCGCGAATGACCGAAGATAAACCTGCGATAACGTTGGATACGTCGTCATGCATTCCGACAGGATGTGAGACCCTATCTTTGCCAGCGAAGCCTGTTCGACGTTCGAGGTTCGCTAACTGATTTATGCTCTTGGTGTCGTCAAGTAACTGGATTTTCTTTGCGTTGATGGTGCCCAGCAAATTCAGGTATAATTCTGATGTATTGAGTTTGACCGGCTCATAGGCAACGCCCTTTTTGGTGAACAACTCGCGCACGAAGCCGCTTGCGAAATTGTCGCCGTGGACTCGCGTGACGCCATAATAGGAAAGCAGTTCGGAAAGCTCGGTGACAACGTTCTCGGGAGAGAAAGGCGGCGTGAAAGCTCTCAGGGCGTCCACAATCAGCACGTCGCCTTCAAGATGACCAATCGCCATCGCGAAATCGTCCTGTCCTGATCCTGTAGCGGCGTCCACAAACGCAGAGTAAGTTAGGTCAAACGAAGGTGCTATTTCATAAACACCCGGTGCTACGCAGGCGCGTATGGCTTCCATGCTCAGGAAGCCTTCTAGGTCGGTTCTGAATTGGCCCAGCCATTCACTCTGCGCCAGTGCATAATCTTCTTCCAACGCTGCTTGAATTTCGTCTTCGTCGATTGAAGGATTGAAGTCACGACTTGCCCCTTGCGCCACAATGGTTAGAGGATCACCCTTCGGCCCGAAATGTTTGTTATAGAATTTCCAGAGGACGCCTTTGCGAGCATACGGAGAGCTAATGACGATCAACATTCCACGTGTTGTCATTAACGCCGGTTGAATAGCGCCGTTGATAATCTCGCTGTCTGGATTGGTGCTTGCTGATTCTTCCGTAAACCAGAAGGCGGACTCATCGCAGATTGCTGCCACACACGTTACGCCACGCAATCCTCTAAACGACGAAGGACGAACGGAGATTTGAATTCCATTCTTGAAGGTAACCGTTAGTGCCGTGGCATTGGCCAATTCCTTGCACAAAATCGGTTGAGACTGCACAAGTCCCAAGCAATAAGAGAATACGACCTTCGCTTGCTCGACGTTCTGCGCGCACACTAATACGACACCTACCTCCCCGACAGACAGGTTATGTGAATGATCACATAACAACGCAAAATAGATTGCTAACGCGGCTGCTATTCTTGATTTTCCACTTCGTCTTCCTGCAACCACTACAAGCCGCTTTGCGCGTTGCAAGGACTCGCATTCTCTACCACCCGTAAGCTTTGAAAAGATCGGGCGCTCGTCTTCCGTCAATGGTTCGCCCATTGCCGCAATTGCGAGCGTGCGCATGGGAAGCCATGACGCGCCTGACAATTCAGCCCCAAGCAGGTTAGGGTCCGTCAAAGCCTCGCGAATGGGAATGATAGGGAGCATGTCAGTCGCCGCTTTCCAGTGTCACGACTCGGCGCTGGCGCTTTGAAACGTATTGCCCAAGAGAAGGCGTAACGTCCTTGGCGACCTTGTTTCGCAGGGACAGGCCATTCAATGCTTCATGCATTCTTCGAACGTGGCCAGCGACGCGTGCGTAAACGTCGATACTGATGTCCTTGCCCTGCGCCATACGCATTTCCATTTCTTCGAGGCGCAATTCGCAAACGCTCACGCGACGAATTAGGCTCAACTCGGCTTCGGAAAGAGCCTCGCCGCCTGCTCCCCTAGAGAGGCAATCGACATGAAGCGCGATGATATCGCGCAGGCGGCGGGCGAATTGGGAGCGTTCGTCAACGTCGCCCATCAGCAACTTTCCGCCGTTCGTGACCCGGCTGCGCGCCTTCGGTTTGCGCACAGTTCTCTTTCTCTGCATTTTTGCAGAGCTTTCGCTTGTCAGTTCCTCATCTTGCGGGACAGTTTCGAACGTCATTTTTTTGGCTTGGACTTCGGCTTTCAGGGAGGCGGCTATTCGTGCCCCTGCTTTTCTCCCAACTGGTGAGACTGTGCATTGCGCTGTGGGTTACAGAGATGATGTATTCAGAACGGCAGAGATATCAAGCTGTTCCGATTGGAATAGGATTACAATGTATAATCGGGCGACTGGATTCGCTGGCGAAAAGACGCCCGGCGAGCGCCTCGGAGGCGGTCTGGTCTCGGCGCGCGACGTTCCTCGTTTGAATTGCGCAGTTAGAGACTGGTCGAGAGGGCGCGCGGTCGCAGGAAAAATGCTCGGCGAGCGTCTTTGTCTAGTCTCAGGTTTTGAGCCCCATAGCGCCCCGCCCATACGCCAAAATGGTCGAGAGCTACCAATATGGCCCCTGCCCGTGAGAGGCGCACCACGGGCCGGTGGAGAGAGAGGAATACGCCTCACCCGTCTTGTTCTCTCGAACGGGTGTGTGTCCAACTTCGCCATCAAAAACGGGTGTTAAGAGTCATTTCGAACGGGCTTGGTCCTGACCGCCCGCGTTGCAGCGTTGCATCCCTATAGGGGAGGGATGCAACGCAACGCGCAACGCAATGGTGAATTGTCAAGATTGCAACGCAGATGCAACGCAGATGCAACGCAGGTAAACTCTGGCGTTTTTGCTAAACCGTGGCTATTGATGCAACGTAAATGCAACGCACCAAAGCTCCCGCTCTCTACAGCTAAGCGTGCAACGCAAATGCAACGCACCAAAGCTCCCGTTGAAACGCACCCAAGGTCGAGATTCGCCAAACGTCGAAAAAGACAGGCCCACCTACACACACCCCATCTTCTGCATTTTAATCTGCTCGAATACATTGCGGCGCTGATCCGCTTTTGTGCGCCTAAGTCTAGAGATTTCGCTTGGTGTCATACGATGCGCTTGGCACGTCATCAAACAAAACCGGGCGCTGTCTTCATCCGCACTAATCGGAGCAAGCATTCGAAAAGACGCTCCACAAATGACGCATTCCGATTCCCATTCGGCAAGTATCATATCGACTCCGGCCTTCGTTCGATGATCTTTGAAACCGACACACTTCCATATTCGAACGCCGTGAATTGCAGATACATTTTTTATCTCATCTCCAATATTAGCCGAGTTTTTCATAGTTACCCCCTTTCTCCGCTTGGATTTTCAGATTCGCCAAACGACGAAAGACGCCCGTCACCCGCCTTACATCGGACACGCCGGGTCCATCGGGTCCAAAGGCCGCCACACCCACCCGTCCTTCTCTTCCAGCGCCTTGTTATTCAGAAGTTCCATTTTCGCCCTATGAAGCTTGCTCCGGGCGGTGCTGGTCACTTGACCTTTCTTTTCATCGGTTTCCAAATAACCATTGCGCCGCAACTCTTCGCGTATGGCGTTCACTTCAACTTTATTCACCCATGCGCCGTTTCCATCCGTCGCTTCCACCTTCGCCGCGAGTCGATCATAGGCGCGCATGAATTCCCGCCGTATCGTTTCATTCTCATTCTTTGGCCGTTCTGTTTGATAACTTGTCGTTTCGTCTCTATAGACGAAGCCATCCGCCGTATCGTGAATAACCTTCGTAGCGAATTGCTGATAATTGGTCCCATTGCGCAAACGCGCCTTTGTGAATTCCATCTTCAACGCCGCCAAAACTTCGGAAGGATCGGCGTCGGTTTCGATCTTGGTCAATATCGCAACGGTGTCCATTTCCCATTCACGGGTCTTCGTCCCATATCCTCTATTCGCGTCGTGTCCGGTATGATGCAGCCAGATTTGCGCAACGCGCCGCCGCGTTATTTCGCGAATCAACTCCTTCATCGGACTCCAACTTTCCTCTTCCGACATATTGCCGATCATTAGCGACATGATGGCGTCGAAAACGATCAAGTCCGGCTTTACTTTCTCAATCTCGCGCAGCAACCATTCCTGTCCTTGTGGCGTATTGAACGCGGGCATTTCTTCCGGGTTGTTTGTCGTCAGATATTCACGACTATAAGCGAATAGCGCGATATCCTCGCCGTAGCGGTCGGCGACGATGTTCAATCGTTCTTGGAATGTCTCTTGCGATAACTCCCCGTCGAGATACATGACGCGCGCCTTCCGCCGTCCCTCCCAACCAAGGAACTCTCGCCCGGAAGCAATCGCCGCCGCCATATCGAGCGCTAAGAGCGTTTTGCCGACGCCCGTTTCGCCGATAATCAGCATACGCGACGCTGTGGAAAGTAGTTCGCCGAGCAAGAAATCTCTTGGCGGCAACTCCCGCTTTCTCCATGCGGCAAGGGTTAGATCGCTGCGATGGTCGGGATCATAGAATGGGTTACGTGGATCAAACGCGCCACTCGCTTTGCCGTTGCCGCCAGCGCGGTCTTTGATCTTTTCTTGCGTGCGCAGAAACTCGTCTACGTCGCGTTCGATTCTTTGCTGGTCGAAAGCGAATCCAATCGAAGCTTCCGCGATAGCATCGGCGCGTAAACCGGGTGACAATTGCGCAATCTTGAAGATCGCTTCGAAGTAGGCCGGGGGGGCGTTCATTGTCCCGACTCCTCTTCGAATTCGTCTTCGTCATAAACACGCCCCTCTTGTGCCCGCAATTCATCTGGCGTTAGCCGGTATTTCTCGTGCTCCCGTTCTAATACCCAATCGAAACATTCCTCGGTTTCACGTTCATCCTTTCCAGCGGCGATTGCGGCTTCGACAATTTCTTGTCGTGCCGTTCCCTCATCGAGTTCGCCCGATAAAATACTGAGCGCGACGATCCCGCAAGCTCTAAGAATCGCCGAATGACGATCCCCAACTTGCGCTTGTTCTATTTCACCAATGGCAAGCGATAGCAGACTATGGTCGCCAGCCTTTGCATACTGTAAAGGGCGCTGGGCGAAGCTCCTTCGCTCGGTAGTCTTCAATACATCGGCGCTCGGCGGCTTAACGAAGCGCGCGCCATCCAACCAAACGAGTCTGCCGTTCGGCAATGGATCGGCGGATATATCCTCGAAGATCGGCGCGCCTGTGTAGATCACTTGATTGCAAGAGAAAATTGACACGTCAATTTTCACCTTGCTCCAATCTTTCAGCCAGTTGCGCTTCTCCGTTCCCGTTAGCGCACGGTCCAGCATAAAGAACAACCGATAGCGCAACCCCGGTTTCAGTAGATGACTCCCGGTCGCAGCGCCGATACAAGCAACGCCATGAAACGCTTCCGGCAATAGCTTGCGCAGATAACGGGTGACGGCTTCTAGGTCGCGTGGATCGAGCCAATCGGGACACGGAACCGAGTCAAGATCGAGCGCAAGCAAGCGCCGTGGAACGTCGAATAGCGTTGCTCTCTCGCCGGTCTTCATATCGTCACGCATCAAGCGACGGGCGTAGTTTGTATTGGTTCCTTCGACAATCGCGCCATGCACCAAGCAACAATCGGGACGATGTTGCAGCGTGGAGAGTAAATCGAACAACGATTGCAGATTAGCGATATCAACCTTCATCATCTGAAAACGCGCCGCGCTATCGTAATCAGAGATATCGCCATTGCGGTTGACGAGTTTTGCTAGGCGCGGACCTTTGGAGCGCAGCGCCGTGAAGCTCCATTCATCGTCTGTAGCAAGCTTGCCACGGCGGAGTGGATAATCTCGCTTGGCGTCTGCCGCGAGGGTGCGAAAATCAACGCGGTTGTCTTGTGCAGGGTCAGCCGATGTTGTAGATTGATCTTCGCGCTTGCCCGGCGCATTTGTATCCTCAGAAGAGCCCGCGTCCCTTCCACCAAAGGGGTGCGGGTTTTCTGTGTCGTGAATATCGTGCTCACTCATAACGCAATCCTCTCCGTGCGCCTCTTGGGGCGCAATTCGTTTTCAGGAGTGGGTTGCGTTGGTGAAACCTGAAGTCTGCCGTCCCTCCACGGGATCGGACTCACGACTAGCAATCCGTCAGGACTTTGTAGCTCACAGTGCCCTTGGGCGATGGATATTTCGTGGGTTCTCGTTAGAGAGAATCAGAAACTTGTTCTTCTTTTGCGCGTGCGCGAGCGCGTTGTTTCCTTTCAAGACGTTTACTAAATCCAGCTTTGAAGATTTCCATATTATCGAGCCAATAGTCTACGCGAAGATAACGGACTCTCCCGTCAGGGCATAATAAGACAATGGCGCTTAAATCATATGGAGCGTCTTCGAACATCGTGTCATCCTCGATGGTTTCCTCGATTTGTTCGTTTATAAAGGCGCTGAGCCCAACGGGGTAAGTCATCGTCGTTGCACAATCACATATCCAACCGATCACAGGTTCCTTCTCATAAGATGCAACACCATCGCTGTTGATTCTTTCAACAATAATGAAATAACCCGGTTGTGCAGATGAAAAGCTCTTTGCCATTTCTAATCGGCGGACTTGCCAACTATGTATCTGACCGACTAGGACGCCATCCGTATTAAAGACATTCGAGGGGTAGCCGTTCTTTTTATTCGGAGTGATTTTGCCAATTTGCGATACCGCGATGTGATCGCCATTTTCCAGTGATAGTATGATCGGTTGCATTTCATTTACTCCTTTCGGTTCGTAGCTCTAATCGCCCAAATCAGCGGGCGGGGTTGATCGCTTGGGCAATCAACCCAAGTCCGTTCTCGATGTATTCAGCCGCAAAGAGTTTCGAGGCTTGTTCGAAGTCCGATGCGCAGGTTTGCATGAACGCTGCGACCAATTCAGGATGTTTCGCCGCATATCCTTCACCAAGCTTTCCATCAATCGCTCGGACTGCATCGACCATATACGACTGCGCGGTCATTGGCGCTTGCCTAAGTAGTGTCATCCAATCGGCTGATATTCTCTGAGTCATCCGTTTTGCTCCTTCTGTTGCATTTCGAAATAACCGCTTTTCCATAGCGAATGGAACGCGCGCGCAAACTGAGCGGGCAATTCAACGGGTCTCTTGAACGACGCGGGGTCAGGGTCAATAAAGCCTACATACTTTTCAATGAGCAACCGAGTTGCATGAAGATCATGCGGCGGTTCGATACGCGCCTCCCGTGGGATTGCGGCGTTGAGCAACTCCATAACCGGCGTCAATTCAACATCCTTGGCCGGGCAAGGGCATTGTCGTCTTTTGGCTAATTCCAATCGCGCAGTGGGATTGTCATTGTAGTCCCACCATGTTGTTGTTTTGACTTGACCCATTTTTCTTCACTCCCCTTGTTCGAGTCCACTCGAAACGACGAACGCCGCTTATCACGCAGCACCCGTCACAACTCGGTTATGTCTTTCAGAGGGTTCGTCGCTACTGGTTGCAACAGTGGCGTTAATTGACGACGACGCAGCACTTTATGCAGCGTCAGTTTCTGAGCGATGGCGCGAACCACAGGTTCGTTGTCTTTGAGTGTGCGGAATACGACGTGTTGCAATTTGGCTGTGAACGACAATTCTTGCTCGATAAGCCCCGATTTACGCGCGACGTTGCCCGCCAGTCCGTTGAAGATCACCACTTCGTCGAGTGAGCTTCCGAGTTTGTAATCATCGCCAGCGAACAGCATTTCGCTTGCGACTCCCGCGAAGAAGATCATCGCCATATGAGCATCGGCGAGCGCCGAGGTCGTTTCGTCGGTGCGCCATTCTTGCGCGGAGTCGTAGGTCGTGAACCCCTCCCAACGCCAAGCACCGCAAGCGTGCACGCGCCACACCTGCACCTTCTGGACGGGCTCGCCGAGCGTTCGGGCGACGACGGCGTGTCCCGCTTCATGGATGGCGGCGGCCTTGCGGGTCTGGTCGAAGGCGGCCATTCCCTGCGTCTCAAAAGCCATGCGGGCGAGGTCGTGCACGCCGCGCGAGATTGCGTTCGCGGTAGCTTCGTCGTGAAGGTGGAGGCCGGGCGCAGCGAACCGGCGGAGGTCGTCAGTCATGCGCCGCCCTCCCCATGGGGGGCGCGACGATGGCCCCGCGCCGGGGCTGCGGAAGCCGCTGGCTGACGTTTGCGATCAGGCGGGCACATGGGAAGCGGGGGCGAGGAAATAGCCCTAGACGCGCCTCGCGCTCTGGCCTATTTTCGTCGTGTCCAACTACTGCCACTTCGTTACCGGCGCGCTCTCCCTTGCCACAGGGGGCGCGCCTTCTCTTTGGGTGCATGACCTTCAACCTTCTTCTTGACAGCAAAAATCAAACGTCAATTGTCTAGTTACAGAAAACGTAAGTGGCGCATGTAACTCAGGTTGCCGCTGGCGCTGGCCGTTACAGGATGGGCAGGCGTCGGCCGACATATTCCGCAGGTCGCCGACGCCATCGCTGATCACTCCGCAGGCGTTGCCGCCGCCTCCGGCGTCTCGCGCTTGGCGCGGTCCTCGATCCATTTGCGGATTTCTTCCTCGCGCCAGCCGATGGCGCGCCCGCCCTCTACAAGTTTGTAGGGTTGCGGAAACTGGCCGAGCTTCATTAGGTCGTAGAGTCGCGAAGTGCGAAGTCCGACGAGCTCTAAGACTTGCGGGAGACGTAAAATCCTCGGACCTTGCGGCTCTTGCGCGGGTTTCGGCGCGTCGCAAATGGCTTCGTGTATGGCGCTCACGTCGCGAGTGAGGGCGTCGAGCCGTGTCATTATCGAGTGCAGCGAGTCTGTCGCCATGGTTGTCGTCTCTCACGTGTTCCGATGAGAGACAAATAGGCCCGAGAAAACGGTTTGAAAACAACAATAAGCCACTCAAAAGCAGTGGTCGTTTTCAAGCGGCTTTTTCGGCTTCAACGGGGATTCTTTAGCTTGGCGTATGCGCCCCGCTGGCGCGGGAGTCGGTAATTGCGTTCCAATTCCTCGCGCTGGATCGCTTTGCGTAAAACCCCGTCATTGAACGGACCTTTTTCGCATATGTCTTTCACAACGTTATCAAGAGACTCGCCGTTCATTACCCGCGCGAAAGCTCCCGCCGCCGCAACACGGTAACGTTCCCGCGTTTTGTAAGAACGCGGGACTTTCCGTTTTTGAATGACAACTTCAAAGGGTCCGAATGCGCCGACAGAAGGAATATGCGCGCTAATGCGACTCCCGTTCGCGATGAAATCGGCGAGCATCTTCGCCATGTCCGCGTCAAAAGGTTTGCCGCTTTCGACATAATCGGCAAGCGGCTGTTTGTCGCCAAACCATGTCAGACAATAGAACGCTTCTTCGAATGATCCTTCGCCCCACAGTTCTCGCATGTGTTTTCTGTGGTCGAATGGGGCGCTGGCGGACGGCTTTTTCATTTCGCGCGCCCGCGCAATTCAATTACGTTGTCCGTATCCCGTTCTCCGGCGCAAAAGCGCGACCACGCTTCCATCAGCACACGGCGCTTTTCGATCGCTGTTCCGCGTCGATAGGATTGCTCGCTTTTGTCGCCAACTTTATGCGCGAGCGCCGCTTCTGCGATTTCACGCGGGAATTCCGTATGGTCGCCGCACCAATCGCGGAAGCAGGAGCGAAAACCATGAACGGTTACGTCGAGTCCCTCACGTCGAATGACGCCTCGAAGGGCGCGCGCATTCAATCCAGCGCCGCTACGCGGACCAAGAAACACATGGCCGTTCGCCGCTTCCCGATAGACGGATTTGAGGATGGCGACGGCGCGGGCGGACAGGGGGATGACATGCTCCTGCCCGGCTTTCATTCGGTTTGCGGGAATTGACCATGTGGCGGCGTCAAAGTCGATTTCAGACCAGCGCGCCCCTAGCACTTCATTGGCGCGGGTCGCGGTCAGGATGCAGAATTCCAGCGCCTTCGACATGACGCCGCCTTCGGCGCGAAGTGCGGCCATAAAGCCCGGCAAGTCGTCTAGCGCCATCGCCGCATGATGTTGGGTGCGGGCGATCTTGGCGTGCGACTCCAAGGTTTCGGCTAAATGGCGTTGCCATCGGGCGGGGTTGTCGCCAGCCGGGCGAAAACCGTTCACTTGCGCCCATGCTAGGATTTTCTCGATACGAATCCGCAACAGGCTTGCGACCGTGGGAATTGTTTTCCAGATCGGGCGCAACACGCTCAGGACGGCGGCGGTGTCTATGTCGGCTATGGCCATGCTTCCGATGACCGGAAAGACATAACGCGCCATGGTTGAGTTAAAGGCTTGGCGCTGCGCGTCGGTTTTCCACTCGCCAGCCTTCTCTTTGAAGTAGCGTTCCGCCCCTTCCTTGAAGGTCAGCGCCTTGACGTGCTTGGCGATCAGCGCCGCCTTGCGTTCCTTACGGACTTCGACCGGATCGACGCCATCGAGAAGTTGAAGGCGAGCCTCACGGGCTTTCTGCCGGGCCGTGGTCCAAGTGACGAGGGGATAGGGACCGAGCCCCATCCATCGGGTGCGACGGGCAATCTGATAGCGCAATACCCATGACTTAGCCTTTGGGGTTGTGACCTGAAAAAACAGCCCCGCTATCGTCTGATCGGAATAGCGTCCCTTTACCTTTAGCGTCTCTAACTGCTTAGCTGACGTGATGACTTTGGGCTTGTCGCTCGGCTTGAAGGTCACTGTAATCGGTCCTCGGCCCGTTTTTCGGTTCCCCGGCGCTACCCACAGGCGGGCGGTCGGAAGATACCGGATTACATCGGGGCTTTGTGGACCAACTTAAAGGCGCAAGCGACGAAAAAGCCAAGATAAACCTGAATTTCCAAAGGGCTTTATGGAAGTCGCCGGAACGGGAAAATCGCTATGACTACAAATGGGATCAGGGCGACGATTCGCTCGTTCCGCTGCATTTTTGAGAGGGATGCGGCGCCGCCCCTCGTGCTTCGAGACGCCGCCTTCGGCGGCTCCTCATGCTTCGAGACGCCGCCTTCGGCGGCTCCTCATGCTTCGAGACGCCGCCTTCGGCGGCTCCTCAGCATGAGGGGCTCTTGCATCAATCACTTAGGCCTCATCCTGAGGAGCGCGCGAAGCGCGCGTCCAAAAGGGCGTCAGAGGCTCTTGCATCAATCACTTAGGCCTCATCCTGAGGAGCGCGCGAAGCGCGCGTCTCGAAGGACGAGGCGCCTCGCCCCATAATGACGAAGTGGTTCACCCCACGACGATATTGGGCGCGGCGCGATGCTTGGTCGTCTCCAGCAGCGTCTTCACCTTGGCGGCGAGATTGAGATAGACCGCCGCCTGCGGGCTGTTGGGCTCGGCGCCGACGACGGGCTTTCCGGCATCCGACGTCTCGCGGATCTTCATGTCGAGCGGCGCCTCGCCGAGGAAGGGCACGCCGAGCTTTTCCGCGTCGTGACGCGCGCCGCCATGGGAGAAGATTTCCGAGCGGCCGCCGCAATGGGGGCAGAGGAAATAGCTCATATTCTCGATGATTCCGAGAATGGGCGCCTCGACCTTCTGGAACATCGCGACGGCGCGGCGCGCGTCGATGAGCGCAAGGTCCTGCGGCGTCGAGACGATCACGGCGCCGGCGATCGGTGTCTGCTGCGCCATGGTGAGCTGCACGTCGCCGGTGCCGGGGGGCATGTCGACGACCAGCGCGTCGAGGTCGCCCCAGGCGACTTCGCCGAGCAGTTGCGTCAGAGCCTGCGCGACCATCGGCCCGCGCCAGACCATGGGCGTGTCCTCGTCGACGAGGAAGCCCATGGACATGATCTTGATCCCATAGGCCTCGAGCGGCGCGAGCTTGCCGCCCTCGACCTTCGGCTTTTCGTGCAAGCCGAAGAGCCGCGGCGCCGAGGGGCCGTAAATGTCGGCGTCGAGCAACCCGACGCGCCAGCCCTGCGCCGCGAGACCCAGCGCCAGATTGGCCGAGGTCGTGGATTTCCCGACGCCGCCCTTCCCCGACGCCACGACGACGATGTAGCGGATCTTGTCGAGCGTCGGCGACATGCCGCGGCGCTGCGGCGGCGGCGGCGCGGCGTGGGAATGGCCATGATGGTCATGCCCGGCGGCCCCGGCCGCGCGCTCGGCGGTGAGCGTCACGATGGCGGCTTCGACGCCGGGCAGCGCCCTGATGGCCTTCTCGGCGTTGACGCGCGCGGCCTCCCAGCCCTCCGGCTTGGCCGGGTCGCCGGACAAAGAGACGAAAGCCTTGGCGCCGGAGAGATTGACGCCGCTCACCGTCTTGGCCAGCGACACGCCGCCGGGGCCGTAGAGATTTTCGAGGGCTTTGAGAATGTCAGCTTCCGTCGCCACAGGCCGCTCCTTGGCTGTTTAGAGTAATTCTAGACAAGGATATGCCGCTAAATCCCGCCCGCGTCCACGCGTAATTAAAGCGGATTGGCGCAACCGCAGCCCTGCGCCTGCACCGGCGGGCATGGAGCGTCGCCATAGGAGCAAAAGACGCAGCAGTCGCCAGGTTTTGGGGTCAGGCGCATCCCGCAGGCCGGGCAATCATAGACGACGACGCAGGCGTCCATCGGCATGGCCAGCACCTCGGCTTGGCCGCAGCGCGGGCATGTGACCGACGACTCGCGTTTCATGCGAAGAGCCCCATCGGCTGCTCGATGAGTTGCTTGAAAGCCGCCAGCAGCTCGGCGCCGAGCGCGCCGTCCACCGCGCGATGGTCGCAGGAGAGCGTCACGCTCATGATATTCGCCGCCACCGGCGCGCCGTTCTTCACGACCATGCGCGGCTCGCCCTTGCCAACTGCGAGGATCGTCGACTGCGGCGGGTTGATCACCGCTGAAAAGTTCTTGATCCCATACATGCCCAGATTGGAGACGGCTGAAACGCCGCCTTCATACTCCTGCGGCTTGAGCTTGCGCTCGCGCGCTCGGGCGGCGAGCTCCTTCACCTCTTCGGAAATTTCGCGAACGGTCTTCGCCTGCGCGTTGCGGATGATGGGCGTAATGAGCCCGCCGGGGATGGCGACCGCGACCCCGATGTCGGAGGCTTTGTGCTTCAGCATCGACTCGGGCGTGTAAGTGACATTCGCTTCTGGCACGCGCTGGAGCGCGAGCGCCAGCGCCTTCACGACGTAATCGTTGACGGAGGTCTTCCACTCGGGCGCCCCGTCCGCGCGCTTCGGCGCGGCGGCGTTGAAGTCCTCGCGGACCTTCAGCAGCGCGTCGATCTCGCAGTCGACGTCGAGATAGAAATGCGGAACGCTCTGGATCGATTCCGTTAAGCGCCGGGCGATCGCCTTGCGCATCGAATCGTGCGGAACTTCGTCGAAGGACCCCGGCTCGTAGAATTTGCGGGTCGTCGCGGCTGACGGCCCCTCCGCAAGCGCAACCGGCCGCGCTTCGGCCGCCGGCGCGGGCTTGCGGGCGCCGCCGCCGGCGAGCGCGCCTTTCACGTCGCGCTCGATGACGCGGCCATGCGGGCCGGAGCCCGTAACCGCGGAGAGGTCCAGCCCTGCCTCCTTCGCCAAGCGCCGCGCGAGCGGCGAGGCGAAGATGCGCGGCGCGCCGCTGTCGGGAGTCACGAGCGCCATGGGTTTAGTCCCTGTAGAGAACGGCCTTGGCGGCCGCGACCACGTCGGCGACGCTCGGCAGCGCGAGCTTTTCGAGATTGGCCGCGTAAGGCATGGGCACGTCCTTGCCGGTCACGCGCAGGACCGGCGCGTCGAGATAGTCGAACGCCTCCTGCTGCACGCGCGTCGCGATCTCGGCCGAAACGCCGCATTGCGACCAGCCCTCCTCGATGGCGACGCAGCGGCCGGTCTTCTTCACGGACTCGACGATCGTTGCGCTGTCCATCGGGCGCAGCGTTCGCAGATCGATGACCTCCGCCTCGATCCCTTCCTTCGCAAGCTCATCGGCGGCGGCGAGCGCATAGGTCATGCCGATCGAGAAAGAGACCAGAGTCACGTCTGTTCCCGGCCGCGCAATGCGCGCCTTGCCGATCGGGAGCACGAAGTCCTCGAGCGCCGGCACTTCGGACGTCTTGCCGTAGAGAATTTCATTCTCGAGGAAGACGACCGGATTGTTGTCGCGGATCGCCGCCTTGAGCAGGCCCTTGGCGTCGCTGGCGTTCGACGGCGCGATGACGATGAGCCCCGGCACCTGCGCATACCAGGCCGAATAATCCTGGCTGTGCTGGGCGCCGACGCGCGCCGCCGCGCCATTCGGTCCGCGGAAGACGATGGCGCTGTTGATCTGCCCGCCCGACATGTAGAGCGTCTTCGCCGCCGAATTGACGACGTGGTCGATGGCCTGCATCGAGAAATTGAAGGTCATGAATTCGACGATCGGGCGCAGACCCGCGAAAGCCGCGCCGACGCCGATGCCGGTGAAGCCATATTCGGTGATCGGCGTGTCGCGCACGCGCATCGGGCCAAATTCCTGCAACAGCCCCTGCGTGACTTTATAGGCGCCCTGATACTCCCCGACCTCCTCGCCCATGATGAAGACATTGGGGTCGCGGCGCATTTCCTCGGCCATGGCGTCGCGTAGCGCTTCGCGCATGGTCATCGGAATCATGGTCGTGCCAGCCGGCACTTCCGGCGCCGCGCTGACGGTCGGCGGCGCGGCGACGCTGACCGGCTTCGGCGCGGGCGCGGCGGCCTCTTTCGCCGCCTCGATGCGGGCTTCATTCGCTTCGCCCGCCTCGTCCTGCGGCGCGCTCGGCGGCGTTGGCGGCTTGGCTTCCGGGGGCGCGGCGACGGCCGAAGCGTCCTCGCCCTCGCCGGCGATCACCGCAATCGGCGTATTGACGGCGACATTCTCGGTGCCGCCGGGGACGAGGATGCGCGCCAGCACGCCCTCGTCGACCGCCTCGACCTCCATGGTCGCCTTATCGGTCTCGATCTCGGCGATGACGTCGCCGGCCTTGACTTCATCGCCTTCGCTTTTCAGCCATTTGGCGAGCTTGCCCTGCTCCATGGTGGGCGACAGGGCGGGCATGAGGACATTGACGGTCATTTGGTCACCGCATCGCGCCGTTGGGGACATTGACGGCGCGGGTTGGGGTCAATCAATCCCTTCCCGCAACGAGGAGGGATGAACCGCATCATCGTGTCGAACATCGACAAACCTTCTCCGCAATCGCCCGGGGCCGTTCCCGGTCCCTCGCCTGCCCTCAAAAAAGTCACGCCAGCACGTCCGTATAAAGCTCGGACGGATCCGGCTCCTTGTCGCTCATGGCAAAATCCGCGGCTTCCGCGACGATCTTGCGAACATTCGCGTCGATCTTCTTCAATTCGTCCTCGCTGACCCCGTCGGCGAGCAGACGCAGGCGCACCTGTTCGATCGGATCGTGCTCCTCGCGCATCTTCTGCACTTCTTCCTTGGAGCGATATTTGGCCGGGTCCGACATGGAGTGGCCGCGGTAGCGATAGGTCTGCACCTCGAGCAGATAGGGACCCTTGCCCGAGCGGCACCAGTCGAGCGCCTCGGCCGCCGCCGCGCGCACGACCCGCACGTCCATCCCGTCCACCTGCCGGCCCGGGATGCCGAACGCGGCGCCGCGCATGGCGAAATCCGTCTGCGCCGCGGCGCGGGTCAGCGAGGTGCCCATGGCGTATCGATTGTTTTCGACGATGAAGAGCACCGGCAGCTTCCACAGCGCCGCGATGTTGAAGGTCTCGTAGACCTGGCCCTGGTTGGCCGCGCCCTCGCCGAAGAAGGTCAGCGACACCCGGCCGTCGCCGCGATAGAGATTGGCGAAAGCGACGCCCGCGCCGATCGGCGCCGGCGCGCCGACGATTCCGTGCCCGCCGAAGAAGCTCTTCTCCCGCGAGAACATGTGCATCGAGCCGCCCTTGCCCTTGGAATAGCCCCCGCGCTTGCCCGCGAGTTCGGCCATCACGCCCTTGGCGTCCATGCCGCTCGCGAGCATGTGGCCGTGGTCGCGGTAGCTCGTGGTGAATTCATCCCCGTCGCGCGCCGCCATTTTGGCGCCGACGACCACGGCCTCCTGGCCGATGTAGAGGTGACAGAAGCCGGCGATGACGCCCATGCCATAGAGCTGCCCGGCCTTCTCCTCGAATCGCCGGATCAGCAGCATGTCGCGCAGGGCGCGCAGCTCTTCCTCTCGGGTGAAGGGTGCAACGGATTGAGCGGCGTTCGCGCCGTCGCCTGCAGTCGCCATCGGCTGTTCTCGGCCTCCCAACCGTTATGTGGAGAACGAGCGGAACAATACCAGAGTCGCCGTTCAAAGACGAGCGCCCCCGCCCGCCGGCTACCTGAGGCTGCGGCTTATTTGGCGTCGAGCTGCGTCTGCAGCTCTTCGGCGAAAGCCATGATGCGCTTGGCGTTGGCTCCGAAATCGTGACGCCCGTAGCGGGAGGCGGCGCGCAGATCGATGCGGGTCTGTCCCGGCAGCGGCTTCAGGCGAACGGTCACATCCTCATCGAGGCCCATGACCAGCGTCTTGTCGACGAAATCTGCATGTCCTTCGCCCGTCCGGCCGCCCGGCGCGCGCTGGTCCACGACCTTCCAGCCGATGGCTTTCGCGGTCTTGAGGACCAGCGCGAAGGCTTCGTCCGCGTCGAGATCGACAACGATGGGCTCGACGTCGGGATAGGCGGGACGCTGCGCCTCGCGCGCTTTCCCGGGCAGCCCCTTGGGCTGGAAGCCGCCCCGCGCCGCATAGGCGTCTTTGGACAGAGAGAAATAAGGCGGGTTCGAGATATCGGTGGAAATGTCCGAGAGCACCGGCAGACGCACCGCCTCGAAGGCGAGATAGGCGGGATAAGCGACCGTGGCCAGCGCGATGAAGGCCCCGCCGAAGGCCGCCCCCGTCCCGCGCCGCCCGGTGTTCCAGATGCTGACCGAGGCCGCGCCGACGAGCAGCAGCGCGACGAGGGCCAAGGCCACCGCGGCGCCGAGCGAGGCGAGCGCGGAGACCGGCCCGATCACGTTCAGCCGCACCAGCAGCACCGAGAGGATGGCCACGGTCGCCGCGAAAACGGCGACGCTTTGGCTCCATAGGGCGGCGCGCGACCATGGCTCCGGCGGAAGGGTGCGACGCATGGACGTTAACGGCCTCGCTCATTCGCCGCGACGCGGCAGTCGGCGCATTTTTCGCCAAACCACAGGAGAAATGCAACGTGTCGCGCCGCCTCCTGAAAAACAACCAGCGCGTTAGCGCGCCGTTAAGCAAATGTGGCGAATTTGAGAAGGTGCATTTTGCTGTAGCAGCGTCCGCGTAGAGGTCCGTAATGTCGGAAGCAATCCCAGTCGAGTTGAACGAACCGCAAGCCGGCGGCCATCCCCATGATCTCCTCGCGCGGCTCTATCGCGAGATTGGCGTTTCCGCCGTCGCCGCCGCGCTCGAAGCCGCGCAATTCTCCGACCCCGCCGGCGACTCGCAAGACGACGACGCCTGGACGGCGCTTGGCGGCGAGATCGCAGCCTGAGACGATGACCCCTCCGACCTGACCTTTGCCTTTTGGGTGTGAATGGGACCGCCGCGCCCTGTTGCGTCGCGACCGTCTTGTTTTCACCTCGGCGTCACGCGCTCTCGCGTGACGCCGAAGGAATGGCCCACGGCCTTCTCGCCGCCGATCGCCTTCCCGGACGACCACGCCTTGGCGTCGCTGCTTCCTATATGATGAGAAGCGCGCCCCGAGGAGAACGCATGCGCAAGATCATTTTGACGCTCGCCGCCGCGAGCGTTCTATCGTCACTTGGCGACGCCGGGGTCGCCGGCGAAAGGCGGCGCGCGGCGACCAGGACCGGGCGGGATGTCGGCTATTTCTCGAATGACCTCACCGGCCCTGGCGGGACCAAGATCCCGCTGCGCGATTACCCGGGGTCCGCGACGGTCATTACGCGCCAGATGATGGACGATATTCAGGCCCGAAGCCTCTGCGACGCGCTGCGCCTCGCGCCAGGGGTCACGGTCGGCAACTGCTGGTGATTTTACGCGTATAACTTATCTGGCCGCAGCGCAGCCTTGTCGATAAAGAGAAAAGCGCGGCGAACCGCGCTTTTCTCGGATTGGCGTCCTTACTCGATGATGCTCGCGACGACGCCCGCGCCGACCGTGCGGCCGCCTTCGCGGATGGCGAAGCGCAGCTTCTCCTCCATGGCGATCGGCACGATCAGGCTCACTTCCATCGTGACGTTGTCGCCCGGCATCACCATCTCGACGCCCTCGGGGAGCGTCACGATGCCGGTCACGTCCGTCGTGCGGAAGTAGAACTGCGGACGATAGTTGGTGAAGAACGGCGTGTGGCGGCCGCCCTCTTCCTTCGTCAGAATGTAGGCCTCGGCCTTGAACTTGGTGTGCGGCTTCACCGAACCCGGCTTGCACAGCACCTGGCCGCGCTCCACGTCCTCGCGCTTCGTGCCGCGCAGCAGGCAGCCGACGTTGTCGCCCGCCTCGCCCTGATCGAGCAGCTTGCGGAACATCTCGACGCCCGTCACCGTCGTCTTCGTCGTCGGACGAATGCCGACGATCTCGACTTCCTCGCCGACCTTGACCACGCCGCGCTCGATGCGGCCCGTCACCACCGTGCCGCGGCCCGAAATCGAGAACACGTCTTCAACCGGCATCAGGAACGGCTGATCCTTCGGACGCTCCGGCTGCGGGATGTAACGGTCGACTTCCTGCATCAGCTTCAGGATCGCGTCATGGCCGATCTCGGGGGTCTTGCCCTCGAGCGCCGCCAGCGCCGATCCCTTGACGATCGGAATGTCGTCGCCGGGGAACTCATACTTGGACAGCAGCTCCCGCACTTCGAGCTCGACGAGCTCGAGAAGCTCCGGATCGTCGACCATGTCGACCTTGTTCAAAAACACCACCAGCGCCGGCACGCCGACCTGACGGGCGAGGAGAATGTGCTCGCGGGTCTGCGGCATCGGGCCGTCGGCGGCGGAGACGACGAGGATCGCGCCGTCCATCTGCGCCGCGCCGGTGATCATGTTCTTCACATAGTCGGCGTGGCCGGGGCAGTCGACGTGGGCGTAGTGGCGGTTCTGCGTCTCATATTCGACGTGCGCCGTCGAAATCGTGATGCCGCGCGCCTTCTCTTCCGGAGCCTTGTCGATCTGGTCATAGGCCGTAAACGTCGCGCCGCCCGTCTCCGCCAGAACCTTGGTGATCGCCGCCGTCAAGGACGTCTTGCCATGATCGACGTGGCCGATCGTCCCGATGTTGCAGTGCGGCTTCGTGCGTGAGAATTTTTCCTTGGCCATGGTCCCGTTCCAGTGAGGCGGGTCCACTACCCGCGCGCGGGCGTGCCTTTACGGCGGATGGAGAAATTCTGCAAGGGGCGTTCGAGTGTGTGACGAGGGGGTGAAATCACCCCCTACCCCCTCTCCCCGCTTGCGGGGAGAGGGTTGGGGTGAGGGGCCTGGGGCCTCTTTGCATCTTCTGGAGGATTGTATGCGCGGCCTGCGACTTCATGAAAGAACGCGCGCACGTGAACTCAGGCGCGCCCAGACGCCCGCCGAAGAGCGCCTCTGGAACAAATTGCGCGGGCGCCGGCTGGGCGGGTTCAAATTTGTCCGGCAAGCGCCCATTGGGCCGTTCTTCGCCGATTTTCTTTGCAGGGAGCAAGGATTAGTCGTCGAGATCGACGGCGCCACCCATTCGACCGACGAAGAGCTACAAAGAGACGCACGAAGGAGCGCGTTCATCGAAGCCCTGGGCTACCGAATTCTTCGTTTTCCGATGGGGTGTGTGAGACGATCCTTTTGATGCTCTGAAAATCTGTAACTCACCCCCTGGCCCCTCACCCTGCCCTCTCCCCGCAAGCGGGGAGAGGGCAGGGTGAGGGGCTGGGGCCTCTACGCTCTTGGATGACAATGCGAGTGGTCTGGCAAACTGGGTCGGCCAATGGGTTGAGAGGTCTGTGACTCACGCCTTGGCCCACTCCCCACTGCGGGGCGAAATCACTCAGCCTCGTCCCCCTCGTCCTCCGCTTCGCCCACATCCCCGATATGCTCGACCGACACCACGCGCTCGTCCTCGGCCGTATTGAAGACGATCACGCCCTGCGTGCCGCGGCCGGCGATGCGGATGCCGTCGACCGAACAGCGGATCAGCTGGCCGCCGTCGGTGACGAGCATGATCTCGTCGCCCTGCTCCACCGGGAATGACGCGACGAGCTTGCCGTTGCGGGCGTTGACCGCCATGGCGACGATGCCTTTGCCGCCGCGTCCCGTGATGCGGTATTCGTACGACGACGTTCGTTTGCCAAAGCCGTTTTCCGAAACCGTCAGAATGATCTGCTCGGCCGCCTGCATCTCGTAGAAGCGCGCCTCCGAGAGTTCGACGGACGTCCCGGCGTCTTCCGTGTCGGCCCCCGTCTCCGGCGCGACGTCCTCGCCCATGCGGCGACGCAGGGCGCTGGCTTTCTTCAAATAAGCGCCGCGCTCGTCGCCGTTCGCCTCGAAATGTTTCAGGATGGAGAGCGAGATCACCTTGTCGCCGGCGCCGAGCGACACGCCGCGCACGCCCATCGAGGTGCGGCCCTGGAAGACGCGCACCTCGGGAACGGCGAAACGAATGCACTGGCCGTCGCGCGTCGTCAGCAGAATGTCGTCGGCCTCGGTCGCCGTGGCCACGTCGACGATCGCCTCGCCCGCGTCGAGCTTCATGGCGATGAGGCCGTTGCGGCGCACGTCGACGAAATCGGAGAGCTTGTTGCGCCGCACCGTGCCGCCGGTCGTGGCGAAGATGACGTCGAGCGTCGACCAGCTCTCTTCATCCTCGGGCAACGGCATGATGGTGGTGATGCGCTCGTTCTGCTCCAGCGGCAGCATATTGACGAGCGCCTTGCCGCGCGCCTGCGGCGCCGCCAGCGGCAGGCGCCACACCTTCTCTTTATAGGCCTTGCCGAGCGAGGAGAAGAACAGCACCGGCGTATGCGTATTGGCGACGAACAGCCGATGGACGAAATCCTCCTCCTTCGTCTGCATCCCGGAGCGGCCCTTGCCGCCGCGCCTTTGCGCGCGATAGGTCGAGAGCGGCACCCGCTTGATGTAGCCGGCGTGCGAGACGGTCACGACCATGTCCTCGCGGGCGATGAGGTCCTCGTCCTCGACCTCGCCGTCGGCTTCGATGATCTGCGTGCGGCGGGGCGTGGCGTACGCCTCCTTCACCGCCAGCATCTCGTCCTTGACGATGCCGAAGAGCTTTTCGCGCGAGCCGAGAATCTCGAGATATTCCGCGATTTCCGCCGCGAGCTTGTTCAACGCCTCGGCGATCTCCTCGCGGCCGAGCGCCGTGAGACGCTGCAGGCGCAGGTCGAGAATGGCGCGCGCCTGCGCCTCGGAGAGACGGATCGTGCCGTCGTGGGAAAGCTTGTGGCGCGGATCGGCGATGAGTTCGACGAGCGGCGCCATGTCCTTCGCCGGCCAGTCGCGCGCCATCAGCGCTTCGCGCGCCGCCGCGGCGTCGGGCGAATTGCGAATCAGGCGGATGACTTCGTCGATATTCGCCACTGCAATGGCGAGGCCGACCTGCAGATGCGCGTTGTCGCGCGCCTTGGCGAGGCGGAACTTGGTGCGGCGCGTGACGACCGTCTCGCGGAAGTCGATGAAAGCGCGCAGCACGTCGGTGAGCGTGAGCAACTCCGGGCGCCCGCCGTTGAGCGCGATCATATTGACCGCGAAGCTCGACTGCAGCGCGGTGTGGCGCCAGAGCTGGTTCAAGACCACGTCGGCGACCGCCTCGCGCTTCAACTCGACGACGATGCGCATGCCGTCGCGGTCGGACTCGTCGCGCAGATCCGAGATGCCCTCGATCTTCTTTTCCTTGACGAGCTCGGCAATGCGCTCGATGAGCGCCGCCTTGTTCACCTGATAAGGAATTTCCGTGAAAATGATCGCTTCGCGCTCTTTGCGCAGCGTTTCGATGTCCGCCTTGGCGCGCATGATGATCGAGCCGCGGCCCGTGGCGTAGGCGTTGCGGATGCCGCCGCGGCCGAGGATCGTCGCCGCCGTCGGGAAGTCTGGCCCCGGCACGATCTCCATGAGCTCCGCGACCGTCATGTCGGGACGGTCGATCAAGGCGATCGCCGCGTCGATGACTTCGCCCAAGTTATGCGGCGGGATATTCGTCGCCATGCCGACGGCGATGCCGCCCGCGCCGTTGACCAGAAGATTGGGGAAACGCGCCGGCAGGACCGTCGGCTCACGCTCCTTGCCGTCATAATTGGGCTGGAAGTCGACCGTGCCTTCGTCGATGTCCTCGAGCAGCGCGAGAGCGGGCTTGGCGAGACGCGACTCGGTGTAGCGCATGGCCGCCGGCGGATCGTTGTCGACCGAGCCGAAATTGCCCTGCCCGTCGACGAGCATGAGCCGCATCGAAAAGGGCTGCGCCATGCGCACCAAAGCGTCATAGATCGCGGCGTCGCCATGCGGGTGATATTTACCCATGACGTCGCCGACGACGCGCGCGGACTTCACATAGGGCTTGTCCGGCGTAATGCCGTTTTCATGCATCGAGAACAAAATGCGCCGATGCACGGGCTTGAGGCCGTCGCGCACGTCCGGCAACGCGCGGCTCACGATCACGCTCATCGCGTAATCGAGATAGCTGCGCTTCATCTCGTCGGCGATGGATACGGGCCTGATGTCTGAACCGGGCTTGTCGGAACCGTCTTTTTTCGTGTCGTCGTCGGCCAAGGGCGCGCCAATCCGAGTGAATTTCAGCCTCTCGATCCTATAGGCGATTCTCGGCGCCCGCGCCAGTTTCTGAGAGGAAAGAACAGCAAATAAAAGCAATAAGTTAGGAAAAGGGTAATCAAAGCGGAGCTTTGGGCGCCGATCTGTGCCCGCGCTTTCTCTCGGGACGCCGCTCGTGGGGAGATAGACGGACTCTTGCGGGCGCGGTCCGGGGCCGTTCCTCCCGCCGGCCCCGCCTCCTTCGCCGCCGCCTCAGATTGAAGCGCAACGCTCTGATAAAGCGAGGGAAAGCCTCCCGAGCGAGGCCCCCCTCCGCAGCGGCGTCACGTCGGAAGCGCCATGGGCTTGATTTACGCCATGGCCCGCCGGGCGCGGGCGGCGGCGATGGCCGCAGAGGCGGCGGCGTCGCCCGGCTCGATCAGGCTGAAATCTTCCTGGTCGACCGTCGGCGACGCGGGCGCGCGAGACGTGGTCGAGAAGTCGTCCGCGTCGCGGGCCGCCTGCGACGAGAACGGCGTCGTCATCTCCGCTTCGCCGGCGCCCTGCGGCGTCGCGTCGGCCGCGTCTCCCTCGTTGCTGTCGAGGATCACAGCGTTCAGATCGAAGTCTTCAGCGAGCGCCGGCGCGGCCCCGCCCATTCGTCGCCGCCGCAAGGCCCGCGCCGGGTCAACGGCGGGCGGCGGCGGTTCTTGCGGTCGGCGCATGCGGAGGGCGAATTTCCGAAGCACGGAAACCGGCTCCTTTGCGCCGTCGGCCGCGCCCTGGCTCCGCGTTTGCAGGCCGGAAACTTCCGCCGCCAGGGCGGCGACAGTCGATGCGTCTTCCTGCTGCGCTGGCGTGGCGGCGGACGGGCGCGCAATTCTGCGCGCAAGCCGCGCATGCAGCGTCGGCAGCAGGCGGGCGACAAGCGACGCAGGCGCGGCCGAGGGAGGCGCGCTCTTGACCTCTTGCGAGCGTTCGGTCGCGGGGTCGGAGGGTTGACCTTGGCGCGAGCGTTTCGCGCGCATATAGAGAAGCAGCGCCCCGAGGCCCATGAGCGGCAAATAGATCGTGACGAACTGGTCGAAGAACGACGTCTCGTTCGCCGCAGCCGCCGGCTCCGCCGGCTCGGGCGTCCTGGCGCTGACGTCGTGAATGAGCAGATCGGCGGCGCGATACGGCGCGACCTTATCGGCCGCAGCGTCGAAATCGTCGTAGCTGTTGCCGTGATTGAAGACGATCGTGCCGGCCAACGCCCTGATTTCGTTCTTGAGACGCTCCGCCTTCCCCGCCCCCTCGACCAGTCCGATCTTGATGGCCCCTGAGCGCCCCAACGCCCAGGCCTCGCAATGGAAGAACCGGTTGGGCGCGTTCGGCCCCTCGGCCGCGACCGCCACGCAGGCGGAAAGGCGGCGCTTCGCGTCGAGGGCCGGCGGCTCGAGCCAGCCCTCGAGCGTCACGGCGGGCTGCCCTGTGGCGGCGCGTTTGGCGTTTACTGCCGGCAGGCTCTCTCTGAAGGCCGCGAGCGCCCTCTCCGGGTCGAGCGACCCGGGGTCCCCAATCTCGATATGGCCATCATCGAGAAGTTCGACCGGGGCCAACCAGTCGAGCGCGCCGCTGGCCGGGGCGACAATCCCCTGCATGCCGCCGCGCCAGTCGAGGCCGACCTCCGCCGCGAGCTTGCGGGCGGCGTCCAGCGGGATGAAAATCCGGCCCGCCGGCAGCCACAGCGTCGCGCGGTCGGCGATCCGCGCCTCAACCGGGCCGACGAGGCCCTCGGCGAGAATCGCAGTGATACGCGCATCGGCGGGCGACTCGGCGGCCGGTTCGGCCGCAGCGGCCGTCTCGCGCGCAGGTTCGGCGGCGGGAGGCGCCGCATCGGCGACGGGGTCGAGCAGCGGAACCAGAGACGGCGCGTCGCCGCTTTGCAGCCCCGCCGACAAACTGAGCGTGCGCGCCGGCGCATTCGGCTCCTGGACGGCGATTCGAGCATTGAGCGCCACAGTCGGCAGGTCGCCGGATGCGGGGCCGCTGGTCGACGCCTCGGGACCCTTTGCGGCGAGTGCGACGGGCGACGGCGCAGATGGGTGCGACCCTCCCGCCGCGACAGTCTGCGGCTGCGGCGGCTGTGGCTCCGCCGGATTCGCAGCGGCGGACGTCGGCTGATCCGCAACCGCCGCGGGCGGAACCGTCGGCCCCGCCTCGACGGCGGGCGACGCGCCTTTGTTCGCCAGGGCCGGCTTTTTCATCGGCGCGGCGGCGCCGGTCAGCGGCTTCAACGGCGGCATGACAAAAACGAGGTCGTTGGCCTCCCGCGCCTGCCCCGCCGCCGCAAATGCGGCGAGAGCGGCGAGGAGAGCAAGGCTCGACGCGACGGCAGGCGGTTTGCTGAAAGACATTGGCGGCTCCACGCATAAACGCATGGCGGGAGCTTTGCCGTTGGTTACTGAAAAAAATGCTATTTACTCGACCGCCCGGCCGACAACGCGGCGGCAGGGTTAACGCCCTGTTCTCGCCTTCGACGATTGCGGCGAGAGGCGCTAGGCGGCGCCCAGAGCGGCTGGGTCAGCCGCTTTCAGCTCAACGCTTTCCCCGCAGCCGCAGGCAGACGTCTGATTTGGATTTTCGAAGACGAAGGTAGAGGAAAATTGCGTGGTCTTCACGTCCATGCGCGTGCCCAGCAAATACAGCACCGCAGCGCCGTCGACGATTACGCGGCCTCCCTCGAATTCGATGACTTCGTCTCCCTTTTGCGGCTCGGCGAGGTCCATCTTGTAGGACATCCCCGCGCAGCCGCCCTTTTCGACTGAAATGCGCAGCCCGGCGCCCGGTTCGGCGTTGGCCAGAAGACCGCGCACGCGCTCGGCGGCGGCGGGACTGACTGTCATGACATCCAGTTTTGGCAGGGCCATTTCAGTTTTCTTCCTTCTCTCAATAATTCGCCCAGAGCCCTGGGGTCGCCAGTTCGACCAGATGGCCGTCTGGGTCGCGGAAATACAGGCTCTCGCCGCCGCGCGGCCATTTCATCCGCGCTTCTATCTCGACGCCGCATTCGGCCAGTCGCGCTTCCCACCCGGGCAAATCCGCCGCCTCCACCGAAAAGGCGAGATGCAGCGGCCCGCTCCCGTCATGTGGCGGGATGCGCCCGCCGGGAAGCTCCACCGCCTCCAGCGTTCCGCCGCGACGGAAGAGCAGCAGCACGCTCGCCGGTCCGCAGTCGAGCGCCCACATGCGGCTGTCCTGCGTCATGGGCTCGAGCCCGAGCGCCTCGCCGTAGAAGCGCCCGGCGCGGGCGAGATCGTCGACGTAAAGCGCCGTCTCCAGAACTTTGGGCCTTGTCTGCGGGACGCGCTGCATGGCGCCCTCCTCTCACCACATGTCGAGCGCCACTCGCGCCTCGTCCGACATCCGGCTTTGGTCCCATGGCGGATTGAACACCATGTTGACCTTGACGTCGCTGACGCCCGGCACGGCGCTCACCGCGTTCTTCACCCATATGGGCATTTCGCCGGCGACGGGACACCCCGGCGCCGTCAGCGTCATGTCGATCTCGACAACGCCGTCCTCCGAAATGTCGACGCGGTAAACCAGGCCGAGCTCATAAATGTCGGCGGGGATTTCGGGATCGTACACGGTCTTGAGCGCCTTGATGACGTCATTGGTCAGGCGCTCGTTCTCCATGGCCTCGGCGGCGTCGCTGGTCTCCGCCGCGCTTTGCGTCCCGCTGGTGTTGAGAGCTTCGCTCATCAGCAAGAGAACCTCCTCACGCGAAAAGTTTTTGAGCTTTTAGCAAAGCCTCTGCCAACCGGTCGATCTCCTCGCGCGTGTTGTAGAGCGCGAAGGAGGCGCGGCATGTCGACGTGACGCCGTAATGCGTCAACAGCGGCATGGCGCAATGCGTTCCGGCCCGCACGGCGACGCCGGATCGATCGATAATCGTCGCAATATCATGGGCATGGGCGGAAGCCATCTCGAAGGCCACGATCGGCCCCTTGTCCGGCGCGGCGCCAAAAATGCGCAGTCCGTCGATCTCGCCGAGGCGGCTTTGTGCATAAGCGGTGAGCTGCGCCTCATGAGCGCGGATGGCGCTCTTGCCGATCTTCTCGACATAGTCGAGCGCCGCAGCGAGTCCGACCGCCTGCGCGATCGGCGGCGTGCCAGCTTCGAAGCGGTGCGGCGGCGCGTTATAAGTCACCGTCTCGCGGGTGACCGTCTCGATCATCTCGCCGCCGCCAGCGTAGGGAGGCAAATTCTCGAGCCATTTCCTCTTGCCGTAAAGGGCGCCGATCCCCGTCGGCCCGTAGAGCTTGTGGCCGGTGAGGATATAAAAATCCACGTCGAGCGCCTGCACGTCGACGTCGAGATGCACGGCCCCTTGCGAACCGTCCACGCAGATAGGGACGCCGTGCGCATGGGCGATGCGGGCGATCTGGGCGATCGGCGTCGGCGTCGCCAACACATTGGACATATGCGTCACCGAAACGATCTTGGTGCGCTCGGTGAACATCTTCTCGAAGGCGGCGAGATCGATCACGCCGTCGTCGTCCGGTTCGATCCATTTGATCACGGCGCCCTTGCGCTCGCGCAGGAAATGCCAGGGGACGATGTTGGAATGATGCTCCATCAGCGAGAGAATGATCTCGTCGCCTTCGCCGATATGCGCCAGGCCGTAGGAAGCCGCGACGAGATTCAGCGCCTCCGTCGCGCCTCGGGTGAAGATGATTTCGTCCGTGGACTCGGCGTTGAGGAAGCGCCGCACCGTCTCGCGCGCGCCCTCATAGCCCTCGGTCGCGGCGTTGGCGAGATAATGCAGGCCGCGATGCACGTTGGCGTATTCGTGCTCGTAGAAATGCGTCAGCCGCTCGATCACCGCGCGCGGCTTCTGCGCCGAGGCGGCGTTGTCGAGATAGGCCAGCGGCTTCCCGTAGGGACGCTCGGCGAGGATCGGGAAATCCGCGCGGATCGCCTCGACGTCATAGACCTTGAAGGGCGCGTTCTCGTTCATGCCGATCTCCCGGCAAGCCAGGCCGACACGCGCGCCGAGAGGAATTCGAGCAGCGCGAGATTTTCGAGCCCGGAGAAGGCTTCATTGGCGAAGCCCTCGATCAACAGCGACTCCGCCTCGCGACGGGGCACGCCGCGCGCCATGAGATAGAACAGCTGGTCGCGGTCGAGCCGGCCGCAGGTCGCGCCATGGCCGCACTGCACGTCGTCGGCGAAGATTTCGAGCTCCGGCTTGTTGTTCATCGTGGCGCCGTCGGTCAGGAGCAGCGCCTTCGACTGCATGGCGCCGTCGGTCTTTTGCGCATGCGGCCGCACGACGACCTTACCCTGGAAGACGCCCGTTCCCTGTTCGTCGAGGATGTAGCGAAACCGCTCGCGGCTCGCGCCATGGGGCAGCGCGTGATCGACGACGAGCGTCGTGTCGACATGCTGGCGCCCGCGCGCCAGCGTCGCGCCGTTGAGGGAGACCTTCGCCTGCTCGCCGTCGAGCCGCGCGAAAATCTGCCGTCGCAACAGGCCCGCGCCTTCGAGAAGCGCATAGGAGGCGAGCGTCGCGCCCGCGTCGAGATGGGCGATCAGGCTCATCACCCGAACGAGCGCGTCGCTCTTTCCGGTCGCATGCGTGACGAGATCGACCGTGGCCCCCAACGCAAGGCGCAGGATCAGCGCCTGATTGTCCTGCGCGGGCCCGGGGCCAAGCGCGCCGGCGCTCTCGACGATGGTCGCTTTGGCGTCCTTGCCGACGATGATGAGCGAACGCGAGAAGCTCGATTGCGCCGTCTCGCCCGAGACCAGATTCGTCAATTCGATCGGCTTCGCCACCGTTACGCCGGCCGGAATGCGCAGGACGACGCCGTCCTGCATCAGCGCCGCGTTGAGCGCGACCATGGCGTCGTCGGCCTGCACGTCGGCGCTGGCGATCAGCGCCATCAGGCCTGGCGCGCCCTGGGCCAAGGCGTCTCGCAGCGGTTGCGCCTTGACGCCTTGCGGAAGCCCGGCGAGGTCGGAAAGGTCGGGACGGAAGGCGCCGTCGAGCGTGACGAGGCGGATCGTGTCCTGAGTGCGCGCGATTGGCGGCGCGCCGCCGACGCCGGGCGCAATGGGGGCGGGCTTTGCAAGCGCCGCTTTGAGATCGGTGTAATGCCAGGACTCCACGCGGCGGTTCGGCAGCCCCATGCGGGAGAAGCTCTCCCAGGCCGCCTCGCGAAAGGCGCTCGCCCCTTTGGCCTTCATCTCCTCGAAAAGCGAAGCGAAGGCGGCGTCGGTCTCTGTCGCGAGTTTAATCATGCGCCTACGCCGCCTCTTCGGCCAGATATTCGTGATAGCCGCGCTCTTCGAGTTCAAGCGCCAGCTCCGGCCCGCCCGAGCGCTGGATGACGCCCTTGGCCATGACATGCACCGTGTCGGGCTTAATGTAATCGAGCAGCCGCTGGTAATGGGTGATGACGAGGAAGGAGCGCTGCGGCGACCGTAGCGCATTGACGCCTTCCGAGACGACGCGCAGCGCGTCGATGTCGAGGCCGGAGTCGGTCTCGTCGAGAATGCCGACGGAAGGCTCGAGCAGCGCCATCTGCAGCACTTCCATGCGCTTCTTCTCGCCGCCGGAGAAGCCGGAATTGAGCGGCCGGCGCAGCATCTCCTGCGACACGCCGAGCTTCGCCGCGGCGTCACGCACGCGCTTCATGAAATCCGGCGTCTGCAATTCCGCCTCGCCGCGCGAGCGGCGCTGGGCGTTCATCGCCGCCTTGAGGAAAGTCATGGTGGCGACGCCGGGGATTTCGACCGGATATTGGAAAGCGAGAAACAGCCCTCGCGCCGCGCGCGCATGCGGTTCGAGCTCGAGGATGTTCTCGCCATTGAGCAGCACTTCGCCGTTGGTGATCTCATAGCCCTCGCGGCCGGCGATCACATAGGAGAGCGTCGACTTGCCGGTGCCGTTCGGTCCCATGATGGCGGCGACCTCGCCGTCCTTTACGGTGAGCGTCAGGCCCTTGAGAATCTCTCGGTCGCCGACCGAAACGTGGAGGTTTTTGATTTCGAGCATCTTCACGGCCTATTTTTCCTGGGGGCCAGCGTTGCTGACCATTCTTCACCACTTTTCGAGCAACCGGCTTACATCGCTCTTTAACCGTTCAATGTGTTCCTGGCGCCTGCACGCGTCGCCGCTCGGTGGGGATGCAATCGCGCCCGAGGCGGTCGGATAACGAAACCGCGTTGCCGCGGAACCAGCGTCTCGAACTCCAGAAACCGCGCTTTCAGGACGTGATCTGGAGGCAGCATATCGGCAAGCTGACGAATATTGTGCGTGGGGCCAACGGGCACGCCTTCCGCCTCCAGAACAGCACGCAGCAATTTCTCCACGCATTGTTGCTGAAAGTAAGCCGCCTGCCGAGGCAACCTTGCGAGCAGCATGCCTGCCGCTCCAAACTCCTCCTCGGCGAGGGAGAGAAATGAAGCGATGCGTCGCCGCCGTTGCGCTTCTGCACTCATGGCGCACTGGCGTCATAGAGCTTCCTTCCCTGGCCGATGATGTGCGAAACAAACGAAGTGGGAAGTTCCGCGCCATCGTCAAAGTCTTCTGCGGAACACGGAACCACGTCGCAACCGACGCCCGAACCGGCCAGAGTCGCATCGACCAATTCGTAATCGTCCGAGCCGAAAGCGCCGCCGCGTTTCGCCACGACGAGAAGGTCGAAATCGCTATCGGGCCGCGCATCTCCACGCGCCCGACTGCCGAAAAGCCAGATTTCCTTCGGATCGAGCGCATCTCGCAGGCGAGCGACAATCGCCGCGAGAGCTGCGTCTTCGTTCGAAAAAACGCCGTGGTTCGGCCGCACCCGCATCAACCCACGCTCCCCTCGAGCGAGATCGAGATCAGCTTCTGCGCCTCGACCGCGAACTCCATCGGCAATTGCTGCAGCACGTCGCGCACGAAGCCGTTGACGATCAGCGCCGTCGCCTCTTCCGCCGACAGCCCGCGCTGCATCGCGTAGAAGAGCTGATCCTCGGAAATCTTCGAGGTCGTCGCCTCGTGCTCGAACTGCGCGCTCGGATTCTTCGACTCGATGTAGGGGACAGTATGCGCGCCGCAGTCGTGGCCGATCAGCAGACTGTCGCATTGGGTGAAGTTGCGCGCGCCTTCCGCCTTGCGATGCGCCGAGACCTGCCCGCGATAGGTGTTCTGCGACTTGCCGGCCGAAATGCCTTTGGAGACGATGCGGCTCTTCGTATTGCGGCCGAGGTGGATCATCTTTGTGCCGCTGTCGACCTGCTGATGGCCGTTCGACACGGCGATGGAATAGAACTCGCCCTGCGAGCCGTCGCCGCGCAGAATGCAGGACGGATATTTCCAGGTGATCGCCGAGCCCGTCTCCACCTGCGTCCAGGAGATGTGCGAATTGCGCCCGCGGCAGTCGCCGCGCTTGGTGACGAAATTATAGATGCCGCCCCTGCCCTCGCTGTCGCCCGGATACCAGTTCTGCACGGTCGAATATTTGATTTCCGCGTCGTCGAGCGCGACCAGCTCCACGACGGCGGCGTGCAACTGGTTCTCGTCGCGCTTGGGCGCCGTGCAGCCTTCGAGATAGCTCACATAGGAGCCTTCGTCGGCGATGATCAGCGTGCGCTCGAACTGCCCCGTCTTCTGCTCATTGATGCGGAAGTAGGTGGAGAGCTCCATCGGACAGCGCACGCCCTTCGGCACATAGACGAAGGAGCCGTCGGAGAAGACGGCGCTGTTCAGCGTCGCGTAGAAATTATCGGTCACCGGGACGACCGAGCCGAGATATTTGCGCACCAGCTCGGGATGCGTCTGCACGGCCTCCGAGATCGGGCAGAAGATCACGCCCGCCTTAGCCAGCTCCTCCTTGAACGTCGTCGCCACCGAGACGGAGTCGAACACCGCGTCGACCGCCACTTTGCGCGTCTCGACGCCGGCGAGAATCTCCTGCTCGCGCAACGGAATGCCGAGCTTCTCATAGGTGCGCAACAGTTCGGGATCGACCTCGTCGAGCGACTTCGGACCCGGCGTCGATTTCGGCGCCGCGTAATAGTAGAGGTCCTGGTAATCGATTGGCGGATAGTTGACTCGCGCCCAGTTGGGCTCGCGCATGGTCAGCCAGCGGCGGTAAGCCTCGAGGCGCCATTCGGTCAGCCACTCGGGTTCGTTCTTCTTGGCGGAGATGAAGCGAACAATCTCTTCGCTCAGGCCCTTGGGCGCCTTCTCCGACTCGATATCGGTCGTAAACCCATACTTATAAGCGTCGACGTCGATTTCCTCGACGCGCGCAACGGTCTCCTGACGAGCCGCCATTTTCTCTTTCTCCTCGTCACGACGGGTTCAAGGCCCGCCGGCCGATCAGGTTCCGCCTCTTTTCAGGCGACGGAACGCCGCGACCTGATACGGTCCACGACTTCCGCAAGAACCATTCCAAACTGTTTTACATCCTCGTCGCGCGTAGACCAACCCAGACTGACGCGCAACGCCTCTTTTTCTTGCGCCCCCATCGCGGCGAGCACATGCGACTCGCGCACCTTGCCCGACGAGCAGGCCGAGCCGCTCGACACGGCGACGCCGGAAAGATCGAGCGCCATCAACAACGTATGTGCCGGCATGCCCGGTATCGCGAAGGCCGAGACGCAAGCCGCTCGCGGCGACCCGCGTCCGAAGAAGCGCGCCTGCGGGGCGATTGCGGCGACGCGCTCTTCCAAACGGTCGCGCAGCGGCCCGAGCCTCGCGGTTTCCGCCTCCCGCGACGTCAGCGCAGCCTCGAAAGCCGCCGCGAATCCGGCGATTGCGGGGACGTTCTCAGTCCCAGCGCGCCGGCCGAACTCCTGTCCTCCGCCGCGCAGCAGCGTTTCTCCTATGTGGAGATCATCTTGCGCCGCCGCAAGCGCCCCCGCCCCGGCGGGACCGCCGAGCTTGTGTGAGGAAAAGAACAAGAAATCGGATTGGGTTGTCGTGAATGTCGTCTCGATTCGGCCAATCGCCTGGGTGGCGTCGCAGACGACGAGCCCGCCCGCGGCATGGACCCGCGCGGCCGCCTCGCGAACCGGCTGAATGACGCCCGTTTCATTGTTTACCGCCTGAAGCGCGAGCATGAGTCGCCTGCCGGCATGGCGCGCCAGCGCCGCCTCGAGCGCCGGCAGAGACAGGGCGCCTTCAGGCGTGAACGCGACGCGCTCGATTGCGCCGGCCGCGAACCGTCCCCCCTGCAACACCGCCGGGTGCTCCCCCGCCCCGAGCAGCGCGACCTCGATCGGGCCTCCTTCCTTACCGCGATGCAACATCGGCGAGAGAACGAGAGTCGCGGCCTCCGTCGCGCCGCTGGTGAAGGTCACATTGCGCGCCGCGGTCCCGAGGCCCTTGGCGATCGTCGCGCGCGCCTGCTCCAGAACCCCTTTCGCCGCCCGCCCCTCGGCGTGAACGGCGGAGGCGTTGCCCGGCCCCTCCATCGCCGCCAGCATCGCCGCCCGCGCCTCGGGGCGCAGCGGCGAGGTGGCGTTATGGTCGAGGTAGATTCGATTGCTTGACATAGAGCAGATTTACGCCTTCCCGGTCCTCAGCGGGAGGGGTCGGCGGGTCACTTCCCCGCGCGGCGTCAAATCCTCCGCCCCAGCCAGAATCCGAAACGCTGCGCCAGCAGCGCGAGCCCCAGCAGCGCGCCGATAAGCGCAAAGATCGCCTCGACCGCCGCGCTCGCGAGCCCGGCGAAGACCAGCGCCCCCCGCCCGAGCGTCGCAAGGATCGCCCGCGTCGTGCCGCCCCGCGCCGCCGCAAGACGCGCGGCCTTGCGCAGCTCTGCGCCATTTTCGGCGACAGCCACAACGTCCTTCACGCCCCGCGCGCCGGCGCGGCGATAGATCGTGGCGGCGTCCTCGCCGAGCGCGCGAAAGCTCGCCAGCGCGCCGGGACGCAAGACCCTGGCCGCGGCGGCGCGGGCGGCGGCGAGGTCGAAGCGGGCGGCGGCCCCCAATCCGGCCGTCAGCGCCTCGCGATCCACGGCCTTGCCGGCGGCGGCGGTCAACGATTTCGCGAGCGGCGCCGACAGGCGGCCGGCCTTCTGGGCGCCCTTGACGAGGGTGACGCCGGAGCGCGCCGGCAGCAAGGCGCCCACGCTCGACCATGTGGCGGCCGAGAGCGCGAGCCCCGCCGCCGCCAGGCCGACGACGAGTTCGTCCGCCTGTTCGCCGCGCCGGACCTTCTCGGCCTCGCTCAAGAGATCGCGCAGATCGCCGTAGCCGGTGAGGTCGCCGGCGAGCGCCCCGGCGAAGGCTGCGCCGTTGTCGCGCGACCCGTGCAGAAAGCCTTGCGCGAAATCCTCTGCGGCGGTCTCGCCCGCCTTGGCGCGCAGCGCCTCGAGCCGCGCCTGCTGCTCCGCCGTCGCCGACAGGCCGCGCATACGGCCGAGCGTCACGAAGCTCTCGGCGAGGTCGGCGTCGCCAGCGGAAAGCCCCGCATCGAGCCCGGCCGAGAATCGCGACGGCGTCAGCGTCTGATCGAGCCGCGCGTCGGAGAGCGCGACGGGATCCTCTTTCGCGGCGGCAATGCGGAGCCCGTCATAGGCGGGCGCGACGTTCTTCGCCGCGAACCACAGGAGAATTGCGGCGAGAGCCAGGAAGACAGACGTGCGCGCGCGGGCCGAAGCAAGGGTCATAAGCGAGATGTAGGCGCGCCGGCGGCGCAGCGGGAGATGCGGCGAATCCGCGCCCGACGCAAACGCTGCTTCGCGTCGAATTCCCTTGCATTTCACTCGGTCAAGCGTGTTAAGAAGCCGGCCTGCCCGTTTCCACAGGGATTTCCCATGCCCGAAGTCATCTTCACCGGTCCGGCCGGCAGGCTCGAAGGCCGCTTCCATCAGTCCGCCACGCGGGGCGCGCCGATTGCGATCATCCTGCACCCGCATCCGCAGTTCGGCGGGACGATGAACAATCAGATTGTCTATCATCTCTACTATGCCTTCGCGGAGCGCGGCTTTTCGGTGCTGCGGTTCAACTTCCGCGGCGTTGGTCGATCGCAGGGCGCCTTCGACCATGGTTCCGGCGAATTATCGGACGCCGCCGCCGCGCTCGATTGGGCGCAGGCGGTGAACCCCGAAGCGCGCGCCTGCTGGATCGCCGGCGTCTCCTTCGGCTCGTGGATCGGCATGCAGCTTCTCATGCGCCGGCCGGAGATCGAGGGCTTCGTCTCGGTCGCGCCGCCGGCGAATCGGTTCGACTTCTCCTTCCTCGCCCCCTGCCCGTCGTCGGGCCTGTTCATCCACGGCGATCAGGACCGCGTCGCGCCGCTGAAGGAAGTGACCGGGCTGATCGAGAAGCTCAAGACGCAGAAGGGCATCGTCATCGAGCACGCGGTCGTCGAGGGCGCGAACCACTTCTTCGAGAACAAGGTCGAGCCGCTGATCGCCCATGTCGACGCCTATCTCGACAGGCGGCTGGGCAATCCGCCGCGGATCCAGATCCCCGCGCGCGGCGATTGAGCCTCGGTTTTTATCCTCTCTCCCCGCCGGCGGGGAGAGAGGGGCCGCGCCCCAGTCGCGGCGCAATTTCCCTGTCGACCACCGCCTCCGTCAGCCCTTCGTAGGTTGACCATTCTATGATGGGTCCGGGCCCGATCACAAAGGTCGCGGGCACGCCGCGCGCGCCCAGCGCGCGCTGAACATAGGTCTCCGTATCCGCCCCGACCGCGGCGAAGGGATTGCCGTATTTCGCGAGAAAATAACGGGCGCGCGCCGGCGGGTCCTTGACGTCCACCCCGTAGATTGGGGCGAGATTGCGCTTCGCCAGCGCCATGAGATGCTTGTGCTCGTCCCGGCAGGTCGGGCACCAGGACGCCCAGAAGTTCAAAAGGCAGCGCTTGCCGGCGAGATCGGCGCTTGAGAGGCCCGGCAGCGGTTTGCCGCTGGCGTCCAGCAAGCCCTCGACCGGCGGCAGTTCGAAACGCGCGAGCGAGAACGGGTTGAAGAGCCGCGCCGTCATGTCCTTCTTCTTCCAGACATGTTCGACGACCGCGCCGCCGGCGCCCAAGCCCATGACGCCCATCGCTCCCAGAACAAGGCTGCGCCTTGTGGCGAACCATTCGACCTTCTTGGGCGCGTCTGCGGAGGCGGTCATCGGCAATGCTCACAGCATTTTGCCTGAGGCTTAGCCGATAAGACCTAAGAAATTCCTATCACATGCTCGCGACGGGCCGCGCCAGCCGCCCGCCGGGCATGGGCTCCGGCGCGCCGGTCGTCGTCGGGAAGGTGATCGGCAGCCCTTGCAGCATGCGCGCGGCGAGATAGGCGAAAGCCTGCGCCTCCATCGAATCCGCCGACCAGCCGACGGCGTCGGCGGTCGTGACCTTGCACGGGAGGCGCATCACCAGTTCGCGCACGAGGATCGGATTGCGCGCGCCGCCGCCGCAGACGATCAGCAATTGCGGCTGCGTCGGCAGATGCGGGAAGAGCCGCAGCACCGAGGCCGCCGTGAAGGCGGTGAGCGTCGCGGCCGCGTCCTCGGTCGCGAGCTTGGCGATCGGATCGAGCGAGAATGCGTTGCGGTCGAGCGACTTCGGCGGCGGCTGATCGAAGAAGGGATGGGCGAGCATGCGCAGCAGCGCCGCCTCGTTGACCCGCCCGCGCGCCGCCATATGGCCATCTCGGTCGATGGGCGCGCCGGTGCGCTGGAGCATGAGGTCGTCGATCAGCGCATTGCCCGGGCCGGTGTCGCAGGCGATCGGCTGCTCGCCGTCCGCGATGTAGGTGACATTGGCGACGCCGCCGATATTGAGCAGCGCGACCTCGCCTTTCATGCCGCCGCCCAAGACCAGAGCCCGGTGAAACACCGGCACGATCGGCGCCCCCTCGCCGCCCGCGGCGATGTCGGCGGCGCGGAAGTCATAGGCCACGTCGACGCCCAGCCGATCGGCGAGCGCCTGTCCGTCGCCGATCTGGATCGTGAGCTTCTGCTTGGGCTTGTGCAACACCGTCTGGCCGTGGAAGCCCACGATGTCGATCGAGCCGGGCTCCAGGGCATTATCGCGCAGAAAGGTCTCGACCGCCTCCGCGTGCCGGTCCGTCACCATGCGCTCCGCGAAGGCGAGAACGCCGGGCCGCGCGTCGCGGTCCTCCAGGGTCGCGGCTTCCGCGAGGGCGTTGCGCAGCAACGCACGGTCCGCGTCATTATAGGGGCAATGCCCCGTCGGCCCAAAGGACACCGCCGCGTCGCCGTCAGTCTCGATGAGCGCGACGTCGACGCCGTCCATCGAGGTGCCGGACATGAGGCCGATGGCGCGATAGGTGGGCAAGGGCGATTCTCCCGGGAAACGGGAGCACAATAGCAGGATGGGCCGCCGCTTGCCTCCCCTTGCATGGGGCTTCCGGGGAAAGGCGTATTGCCGGGCGTTTGAATAGCGCCGATGCAGCGCTCATCCCTCCCCTTTACGGGGAGGGTGGCCCCGCCGTCAGGCGGGGTCGGGTGGGGTAAGCCCCAGCCACAGTCTAGCGGCGCGAACCCCACCCGGCGGCCGTTGGCCGCCGACCTCCCCGGAAAGGGGAGGCGTTGCGCAGACACAGATGGCCGCTTTTCCTGATGCGCTGCGAGGGCTCAGCTCTGATGCGGCCCGAGCATCTCCTTGATGGCCGCCTCGATGCGCCGCCAGGTGGTCGCCTCGTCGGCTTTCCCCTGCTCTTCGAGAGCGCGCGCCTTCTGCGCCGCCTCAGCGGCGGCTTTGGGCCCATGCGCCTGAAACAATTGGCGGGCGAAATCGGCGACTTCCACTCCTTGCATGGCGATGCTCCATCTTCCCCTCGCGCCCCCTGTCCATATAGGGCGCGAGCGTGAGGAGAAGCCCGCAGGCGGGCTTTACCGCTTGCCTTCCCACGCCCAGGCTGTGACCACGACGCTCAGCAGGGCGAGCATCGCCCAGAGCCCCAGCCCCAGCGGCGCCGTTTCGACCCCAACGAGCGTCGAGGCCCCGGTCTGGCGAATCCCGATCCAGTCCGCGCCGCCATAGCGGCTGGCGTCGGTCATCTCCACGATGCGCGGCAGGGTCACGGCGTCGCTGCTCTTGCTCAGCCGCCGCACCGTGCCGCCCGTCGCCTCGGCGAGCGGCTGGAGTTTCTCCGTGGTCGAAGCCACCTCGCGGAATTCGCGCGGGTTCGCGGGCCCGACGTTGACGAGCGCCGTCAGCCCGTCGCTCTCGAAGCGCCACAGGCCCATTTCCTTGGCGTCGAGCCCAGCGCGCCACAGGCCCGGCTCGCTCTGGCGCAGCGTCAGCTGCTGCGTTGCGCCCGAGGGCGCGGTCGCCCTCACCGGCGCCGCTTCGTCCTTTAAGGTCTGGCGCTCGATCGTCACGTCGCGGCCCCGCGCCTGCGCGCGGAGCGCCTCTTCTTCGAGGTCCGGCTGCTTCATCAGCCAATGGGCGAGGCGGCGCGTGAGGTCGGCGTTGGGGCCGCCGCCGTCGAAGCCGCGCGCCCACAGCCAGATCTGGTCGGAGAGCAGCAGCGCCACCCTTCCCTTGCCCTCATGCGAGAGCACGAGCAGCGGTTTGTCGCGCGCGCCGGAGAGGATCGAATTGCCCTTGAGCACGTCGGCGTCGACCTGCCGGAACCATTCGCCCCATTGCGGCGGATCGGCTTTCGCGCCCGGCAGCCCGCGCGTGACGGGATGCTTCTCGCCGTCCTTGCTCACGCGCGCCTTGAACGGCTGTTCGTAAAGCGCCCCCTCGGGGCGCGCGGGCAGGATGTTTTCGAGCGGCGAGTAATAGAGCCCCTGAGCCGTGGCGTAATCCGGCCCTACCGCGGCCAGGAAGGCTCCGCCGTTTTCGACGAAGCGCGCGATATTGTCGAAGTAGATCGACGGCAGCAGCGTCTGGTTCGAATAGCGGTCGAAGATGATGAGGTCGAATTCATTGATCTTGCGGCCGAAGAGGTCTGCGGTCGGGAAGGCGATCAGCGAGAGTTCGGACGCCGGCGTCACGTCGAGCTTTTCCGGCGGGCGCAAAATCGTGAAATGGACCAGTTCGACGTTGGCGTCGGCGCGCAATAGATTGCGCCAGCTGCGCTCGCCGGGATGGGGCTCGCCGGAGACGAGCAGAACCTTCAGCCGGTCGCGCACGCCTTCGATCGACAGGACGGCCTTGTTGTCGGCGAGGGTGATCTCGCCCGGCGCCGGCGGGACTTCCAGTTCGACGATATTGGCGCCGCCGTGGGTGATCTTGACCGGGATGTTGACGACGTCGCCCGGCACGGGGCTATAGGTCGGGAGCTGTTCGCCGTCGCGGCGCACGGTGATCGGCGCGCGCGCGCCGTCGCCGCCGGTGTCGACGACGCGGGCGCGGACCGTCTGCTCCTTGCCGACGATGCCGAAACGCGGGGCCTCGACAAGTTCGATACGGCGGTCGCGCTCGCCCTCGCGGCCAGTGATCAGCGCATGGACCGGCGCCCTGAATCCGAGCGCCTCGGCCTTCGCCGGAATATCGTGAACGACGCCGTCGGTGACGAGCAGCGCGGCGCCGACGCGCTCCGGCGGCACGTCTTTGAGCGCCTGCTCCAGCGCGCCGAAGAGCTTGGTGCCGTCATTGCCGCTGGCGTCGTTCGTGACCGAGACCACGCGCGTTTCGACGTCGCCGAATTTGGCGAGCGCCGCCTCGAGCCCCTTGCGCGCCTCCTCGGTCTGCTGGGCGCGTGCGCCGAAGTTCTGACTCTCACTTCGATCCAGCACGACGGCCACGACGGACTTTTGCGGGTCGCGCTTCTCGCGCACGAGCGAGGGGTCGGTCATCGCGGCGAGCGCCAGCGCCAGCGCAAAGGCGCGAAAGAGGGTCGCGCGCTGCCCGAGGGTCGCCCCGAGAATGAGCGCCATTGTCGCGAGCAACGCCAGCGCGGCAAGCAGCGGCCAGGGGAGCAATGGCGCGAAGGTGAGGTTGAGGTCGGTCATCGGCGCTTCCCTGTCGCCCGCCCGTCGGCGGCGTCAACGCCGAGAGGCCACGCCCTCATTCGGAGCGAGCCCGCAGCCGGCCCTCGCGGACGGCCGGGCCGAGCTTGGCCATGACGGGCGGAGATGCCGGCGTTCAGGACGATCACTGCCCCAGCCTCTCCAGCAGATCGCGCACATGCACCTGGTCCGATTTATAATTCCCGGTCAGCGTATACATCACCAGATTAACGCCCCCGCGCAGCGCCAATTCGCGCTGGCGGGCGCCGCCGGGCGTCAGCGGAAAGAGCGGCTGGCCGCGCCGGTCCATGGCCCAGGCGGCGGCGAGATCGTTCGAGGTGATGACGATGGCCGAGACGCTGTCCGTCGCGCGGACCGGCCGGGCGGCGTCATCCTTTGATTCCCGGGGCAACGCCTCCACCCATGTTTCGCCGCTCGCATAGCGGCCGACGAATCCATCGAGCAGGTAGAACGTCTTGGTGATCACATGATCGCGCGGCACGGCCTCCAGCTCCGGAACGTCGAGCCCCTTGGAGAAGTCCCGCAGCCATTGGCTCTCCGGCGTGGCGGGGCCGCCCGGCCGCTGGTTCAGGGCGTCGCGCGTGTCGAAGACGATGGTGCCGCCCTCCTTCATGTAAGCGGCGACTCGCGCCGTGGTCTTGGCCGAGGGCTGCGGCGCGCTGGCGACGACGGGCCAGTAAAGCATGGGATAGAAGGCAAGTTCGTCCTTCGCCGGATCAATCCCGACCGGGTCTCCAGGCGCAAAAGAGGTGCGCAAGGCGAGCGCCTTCGACAAAGCCTCGAGCCCGAGGCGAGACACTTCGTCGACCTTGGGATCGCCTGAAACGACGTAGGCTAAACGCGCCGTCAGCGCCGCCTCGCGATCGCGCTGGGTCGCGGCCGTCGCCGCCCGCGCGTCGGGGGGATTGGCCACGGCGGCGACGACCACGAGAACGCCCGCCATCGCCGCGAGCGGCCGCAGGCGCAGCTTTCCGGAAAGAACCAGCACGACGAGCGCGTCGACGACGAAGGCGAGGACCGCCGCGGCGAGCAGCGGCCCGCGAAAATCAACCGGCGCGCCGGAAGCGAGCGCGCTCGGCGAGAGGCCCGCCGCTGCGAAGTCGAAGCGCGTCAATTCGTCGGACGGCTGCAGGGTTTGCAGGGCGACGAAGGCGTCGCCGGCCCCATAGAGACCCGGCGGATGTTCGGCGCCGGCGCGTCCCGCGAAATGCGCGGGAATCGGTTGCGCGTTGGGTCCCGGCGCGCCAAGAACCCCGAAACCGTCGAGCGCCTCGAGCGGCGCGAGGACGCGGGCGTCGCTGGCGGCGGCTGCGTCCCCCTCCTCGGGCAGCGGCGCCGATTCTCCAGCCATCGCGAGAATGCGCTTCAACATATCGACGAACAGGCCGGAAATCGGCAAATTCGACCAGCTGGTGTCGGCGTTGACGTGGAACAGCACGATCAACCCCTTGCCGCGTCGCTCGGCGGTGACGAGCGGCGTGCCGTCGGAGAGACGCGCCCAGGTTTTTTGCACGAGCCCGGGCTCCGGCTCGGCCAGCACCTGGCGCAGCACGCTCACGTCCTTCGACGCCGGCAGGCCGTAGAAAGGGCTCGCCGGTTCGAATTCCGCCAGCGCCTTGGGCGTCTCCCAGGACATGGCGCCGCCGAGGACGCGGCCGTTGCGGCGCAGATGCACGGGCAGAAGATCGTCGGCGGCGTTGGCGAGGCGCGGCCCCGCGAAGCGCAACAGCGCGCCCCCTTCTTCGACGAAGCGGCTGAGCGCATCAAACGTGTCGCCCGGCGCAAGGCCGACGTCGGCGAGCGCGACAACATTGGGCCGATCGGCGAGCAGCGTCTGGATCGGATCGACCGCGCCCGGCCGGGTCTGGCGCAATTGCGCAACCGGCGCCAGCGCCTTGTCGAGATAATAGAGCGGCGAGAGCAAGGGCTGCGCCTGGTCGAGGCCCGCCCCGCCAACGAGCGCCACACGCCGCACTTTGGAGCGCGCGTCGAGCAGCGCGACGGCGCCGGCGGAGTTTTCGCCGACGATGCGCAGGAGGCTCACGTCGTTGCGCAGCTCGACCGGCAGATCGAACCGGGCGCGCGCCCGCAGCGCCGCGCCGAAGTCGGCGCGCGCCTCGCCGATGATCTGGCCCTTCGAGTCGAAGGCCGCGACCGTCGCCGCGGCGGGGCTCGAGGGATCGGCGCGCAGGGCCTCGACGGAGAGGGTCGACGCGTCATTTTCGGGCGCAGCCAGCGCCAGCGGCGCATGGTCGTCGACCAGAACCTCCAAGCGCGCGCCGGCGCCGGCGGCGGCCTTTAATACATTGGCGAAAGCGGCCGCCTCGCCTTGAGCCAGCGCATCGGCGATCCAGACGATCCGGCTCTTGGGATGCGCCTTTACGAAGGCCGCCACCGCCTCGGCCGACGCGCGCCGGTCGGAGAGATAGGGCTTGGGCCTAATCGAGCGCAGCTTTTCGAGCGCGCGGGCGCCGTCGGCGAGGGCGGGCGCCGCGGTCTCGGAGACGGCCATGATGGCGACCGGCGCCCCCGCCCGCGCCGCGCTGTCGACGATGGCCCCCGCGGCGGCGACGCGCCGCTCCCAGGAAGGGGCCGCAGCCCAGCCGTCGTCGAGCGCAATCAGCGTCGCCGTCGAGGAAGCCGCCACGCTTCCTGTCGGGCTCCACACCGGCCCGGCCATGGCGAGGATGAGCGCCGCCGCCAGCGCGAGCCGCAACGCAAGCAGCCACGGCGGCGTCCGCGCCGGCGTCTCCTCCTCGGGGCGCAGCTCGCGCAGGATTTTGGTTGGCGCAAAGACGATCTCGCGCGGACGCGGCGGCGTCACGCGCAGAAGCCAATAAATGAACGGCAGGCTGACGAGACCAATCAGCGCCAAGGGCGCGGCGAAGGAGAAGCCCATCAGTTCTCCTCCTCGACGCCGTGCAGCCCCATGGCGAGGGTCAATGCGGCCTCCGCCGCCGGCCGGTCGGTGTGATGCTGAAGAAAGAGAAAGCCCGTCTCGCGCGCGGCCGCGCGCACCGCCTCGCGATGAGCGTCGAAACGCCGGGCGTAGGCCTTGCGCAGACTGCCGGCGTCGCCTGCGCGAAAGGCGGGGCCGCCGTCGGGGTCGAGAAACATCGTCTCGCCCGTGAAGGGGAAGCTTTCTTCGCAGGGATCGATGACCATCAGCAGCGCGCCCGTAGCGCCCGAATCCGCAAATCGGTGCAGCCGGGCCGAGAGCGTTTCGATGTCGCTCAAGAAATCCGAGATCAATACGACGCGCGCGCGCGGGCGCAGCGCCGCGTCCGGCGGGACCTCGTCCCGCGCCGTCTCTTCAGCGTGCTCGTAGAGCGCGCGCGCCAGCCGGTCGATGACGTCGCGCGCGGAAATGGGCGCGGTGAGGCCCAGCGCGGCGACCCGCTCGCCGCCGCGCACCAGCACGTCGGCCAACGCGAGGCCGAGCGTCACGCCACGCGCCAATTTGTCGTCCTGCGCCAGAGACGAGGCGAAAGCCATGGAGGGCGAACAGTCCATCCAGAGGAAATAATCGTGCGCGGCTTCCCACTCGCGCTCGCGCACATAGAGCTGATCGCCACGCGCGGAGCGACGCCAGTCGATGCGATGCGCCGCCTCGCCGGCGGTGAACGGTCGATATTGCCAGAAGGTCTCGCCGAGCCCGGCGCGCTTGCGGCCATGGACGCCGTAGGCGACGCTCGCGGCGATCTCATGCGCCCGGTGAACGAGCCGCGGCAGGCTGGCGGCGAGGTCGGCCGAGACGGCCCCGTCTATCGGCTTGCGCCGCGCGGGGTCGTAGGCGCGGGTTTCAATCGCGCGGATCATGCGCCCACTCCAGAGTGAGCGCCGCAAAGCGATGCAGCGCGGCGGCGGATATCAAATCCCTCCCCATTGCCGGGAAGGAGCCCCCACCCGTCGCGCTGCGCGCGCCACCCTCCCCGCAAGGGGGAGGGATGAGATCCGCACGACTTCTCTTCAAATTCCCGGGAAAGCCGTGCGCTGCCCATCACGCGATCCGCGACACGAGCTTCTCGATCAGATCCGCCACGCTCATTTCCCGACGGGCGGCGAAGTTGAGCGCCATGCGGTGGCGCAGCACCGGGGCCGCCAGAGCCGCCACGTCGTCGAGCGAGGGCGCGAGGCGGCCGGTCACCAGCGCCCGGGCGCGGGTGGCGAGCATCAGCGCCTGCGCGGCGCGCGGTCCCGGCCCCCAGGCGACATGCGGCGCGATCTTCGGATCGCCGTCGCCCGGCCGGGCCGCGCGCACCAGATCGAGGATCGCGTCCACCACCTTGTCGCCGACCGGCATCCGCCGCACCAGCCGCTGCGTTGCGATCAGCTCCTCGGCGTCGAGCGCCTGCACGGGCTCCGCCGCAGCCTCTCCGGTCGTCGCCAGCAGCACACGGCGCTCGCTCTCGCGGTCGGGATAATGCACGTCGATCTGCAAAAGGAAGCGGTCGAGCTGCGCTTCGGGAAGCGGATAGGTGCCTTCCTGCTCCAGCGGATTCTGCGTCGCCAGCACGTGGAACGGGCTCGGCAGATCGTAGCGCTTGCCCGCGACGCTGACATGATGCTCCTGCATCGCCTGCAGGAGCGCCGACTGCGTGCGCGGCGAAGCGCGGTTGATCTCGTCGGCCATCAGAAGCTGCGCGAAGATCGGCCCCTTGATGAAGCGGAAGGAGCGCGAGCGGTCCGCCCCCTCCTCCAGAACTTCCGAACCGATGATGTCGGCCGGGAGCAGGTCCGGCGTGAACTGCACGCGCTGCTCGGCAAGGCCAAGAACTGTGCCGAGGGTCTCGACGAGTTTGGTCTTGGCGAGGCCGGGCACGCCGACCAGGAGGCCATGGCCGCCAGCGAGAATGGTGACGAGCGCCTGCTCGACGACCTCGTCCTGGCCGAAGATCACGGCTCCGATGGCGGCGCGGGCGCGCCCAATATGGTCGAGGGCGCGTTCGGCCGACTCGGCGGCGGCCGTCTCGAGAGGCGCGATATGGATCGAATTCATGGGCGCGGAAGGGTCCATCTGCCACGGTTGCAAGAGAAGATAGGGATCGGCGCCCGCGATTGCATCCATCCGGACGGCGCGCCATCTCATCGGGGGAAAACGCTTCCCTCGGGCGCGATTGTGGACGCTCGGCGGCCTCGGCGTCAAACGCGCGTCTGTTTGACCGCGTTTAACGCCCGAGCAAAAGAAAATCAATCGCTTCCGTCAGTCGGGCGGGGAATGCGAAAAGAATGTATAAAGCGAGCGACGTGAATCGCCGGAAAGGCCCCCTCGCCCATGTGGCGCGCATTTCTCGAGACGACCCTTCTTTTTCTCACCCCTTTCCTCGCCTATGTGGCGTTTCAGCTCCTGCAGCGCCGCTGGCCCTTCGTTGCTGAATTGTGGCACGGACGGATCGTCTCGGCGTTGACCATCTCGGGCTTGTTGCTCGCCATTGGCGGGATGGTGACGCTCGCCCTCACCTGGCGGGAACAGGGCGCTTACGTCCCGGCCCATGTCGAAAACGGCCGGCTCGTTCCGGGCGAGTTCCGATGAACGCCGAACGCCTTCTCGACGATCCGCGCCTCGCGACTCTCTTCGCCGCATTGGCCCGCACCGGGGCGGAGACGCGCGTCGTCGGGGGCGCCGTGCGCGACGCGCTCTTCGGCCTGCCGCCGCATGAAATCGACCTCGCGACGACCGCTTTGCCGGAGGCGGTGCTCGCCGCCGCCCGCGCCGCGGGGCTCAAGGGCGTCCCGACCGGGATCGAACACGGCACAGTGACGATCGTCGTCGCCGGCACGCCCTTCGAGGTGACGACGCTGCGCGAAGACGTCGAGACCGACGGCCGTTATGCGGTGGTGCGCTTCGGCGGCGATTTCGAACAGGATGCGCGCCGCCGCGACTTCACGGTAAACGCGCTCTCGCTTTCGCCCGACGGCGCGCTGCACGATTACACCGGCGGGCTGAAGGATATCGCCGAGAAGCGCATCCGCTTCATCGGCGACGCCGCGACCCGGATCCGCGAGGATTACCTCCGCGTCCTGCGCTTCTTCCGTTTCAACGCCTCGCATGGCGAAGGCGGCTTCGACCGCGAGGGGCTGCATGAGGCGATCGTCGCCAGAGACAATCTCGGCCGGCTCTCCCGCGAACGCATCCGCGCCGAAATCATCAAGCTGCTGCCGGCCCGACGGGCGCCGGAGATCATGCGCGTGATGTCGCAGGCCGGCGTCATCGAGGTGCTGCTCGGCATGGGCTATCCTGCTCGGCTGGAGCGCCTCGCCGCTTTCGAGGCCGCCCAGGGCAAGAAGGGCGACGCCATTTTGCGACTCGCCGCCTTCTCCGTGCTGATCGCCGAGGACGCCGACCGCCTGCGCGACCGGCTGCGGCTCTCGAACGAGGAACATGCGCGCCTTCGTGCGGCCGCCCGCGCGCTCGCGCCTCTGCACGGACGCGAGACGCCGCCGCCTGTTTCCCACTTACGCGAAATGCTGTTTCACTGCGGCTCCCGCGCCGCCGCCGACGCTCTGGCGCTGGCGTTCGCCGAAAGCGGCGCGGCGCCGGCCGATGCGGGCTGGCTGGAAGCGGCGAGATATCTCGAGCTGACGTCGGCCCCGGTTTTTCCGATCAAGGGCGCCGATCTCCTCGCGCGCGGCGTCTTGCCCGGCCGCGAACTGGGCGCGACGCTGAAAGCGCTTCAGGCAAAATGGATTCACGCCGGCTTTCCGCGCGACCCGGCGACAGTGCGGCAGCTGTTGGAAGAAGCCGTGCGAGAGCGCGATTGAGGAATAAGGAGAAAGAGGCCCGCTCCCTCTCCCCGCATGCGGGGAGAGGGTTGGGGTGAGGGGCTGGGGCTTTGGAGGTCGCGCTTTCAACGATGAGCAGCGCCGTCGCCGGCCCCGCAGCCCCGTGGTTCATCCCTCGGCCCCTCACCCTGCCCTCTCCCCGCATGCGGGGAGAGGAGTCACGGCGCGCTGCTCTCCGACTCCGCCTTCGCCAGCCGATCGAACGCCCCCAGCACCATCGCCTTTTTGTCGAAGTTGAACACTTCCGTCTCACGGGCGAGGCTGCGGATGTCGTCCCAGGCGCGCGCGTAGCCAATGAGGCGCGTCGGCGGGGCGCGGGTTTGCGAGAGCGTTCTCACCCGCGTGTCCAAATGCTTTTCCAGCGCGCGCATAAAAGTCTCGTAGGCCGCTTCATTGTCGCGGCCGGTGAGCTTGTCGGCGAGCAGATGCACGCCAAGCCAGTCGACGCGCGGCAAGCCTTGCAGCAGGCGCGCGACAGCGGCGTCGAAGGCCATGGCGTCGCCGCCGAGCAGGCGCAGCGTCTCGCGCACCGAGCCTTCCGCGCGGGCGGCGGCGGCGGCGATCTCGTCGCCCCGCCCGCTCCAGGGCGCGCCCAGCGCCTCGACCGCCGCGATGGTTTCAGCCTGGGTCAACGCGCCGAGCATCAGCTTGCGGCAGCGCGAACGGATGGTTGGCAAGATGCGGCCAGGCTGATGCGCGATGAGCAGAAAAAGCGACCGCTCCGGCGGCTCCTCGATGAGCTTGAGCAAAGCGTTGGCGGCGCTGCGGTTGAGATCGTCGGCGCAGTCGATGACGGCGACGCGCCAGCCGCCGGCGCCGGAGCCCTGATGAAACGCCCGCGTAATCTCGCGAACGTCGTCGACGCGGATTTCGGTGAAATGTTTCTTGGTCTTCTCGTTCCATTCGCGCCGAAGCAGAAAGATGTCCGCGAGCGCCAGCGTGGCGATGCGTCGGGCGGCCGTATGGCCTTCCGGCACGGCGAGCGACGTCGCGCCTTGCACGTCGGCCGCGGTGGGATCGCGATGGGCGAGGAGGAAGCGCGCGAAGCGCCAGGCGAGCGTCGCCTTGCCGATCCCCTCCGGCCCGCAGATGATCCAGGCCTGCGCAAGGCGGTTGCGCTGATAGGCGTCGAGCAGCTCGCGCTCGGCCGACGCATGGCCGAAGAGCGCAAGCGTCTCGCGCGGATGCGGCGCGTCCTCGAAGCGGTCGCTCTCCGGCGGCCCGGCGGGCTCCTTGCTCATTGGGCGGCGGCGGCCTGCGTTTCCAGGAAACGGGCGTTCACGATCTGGCGGATCGCCCGCGCGGTCTCCTCGAGCGGCTGGGACGCTTCGATGACGCAGCAGCGCTCCGGCTCCTGTTCGGCGATGGCGAGAAAGGCGCGGCGCAGCCCCTCGTGGAAGGCGGCGTCCTCGGCCTCGAAACGATCCGCCCTCAACCCTGTGGCCGCCCGCCTCTTGGCGGCGCGCGCCATCCCCTGCTCATGCGGCAGGTCGAGAATGATGGTCAGGTCGGGGCGCAGATCGCCGACCGCCGCCTGTTCGAGAAGCGCCAGCGTTTGCGGATCCACGCCGCCGCGGGCTCCCTGATAGGCCCGGGTCGAGTCAGTGAAGCGATCGCACAGGACGAAGACCCCGCGCGCCAGCGCCGGGGCGATCAGCTTGTCGACATGGTCGATGCGGGCGGCGGCGAAGAGCGCCGCCTCGGCGAGCGGACCGAGCGGCGCGATGCGGCCGGATAGCAAGACCTTGCGCAAGGCTTCGGCCTTCGGCGTGCCGCCGGGCTCGCGCGTCGTCACCACTTCGAGGCCGCAGGCGCGCAGATGCGCCGCGAGGCGGTCGAGCTGCGTCGACTTGCCGACGCCCTCGCCGCCTTCGAACGTGATGAAGCGGCCCCTCTCGGCTTCCGTCATTTCTTCGCCAACAGCTTCTCGTGGATTTTTGCGGCGGCATATTCGTAAACGGCGTCGAAGGCGCGGCGGGACAGCGACCCCTCCTCGACGGCCGCGCTCGCTTCGAGCGGCTGTTCGAGCACGACGCTCGATCCGCGCTTGATTTCGAGACGTCCGATTTTCTGCCCCTCCGCAACCGGCGCGATGACTGGCCCCTCATAAACGATCTTGCCGGTGAGCCGTTCGCTGGCGCCCCGCGGCAGCAGCACTTTGACGTCGGTTTTGGCCACGAGATCGATGGAGCCCTGCGTGCCGCCGTAGATCTGCGCCGGCCCCACCGGTTCGCCGGCCTTGAACAGCTCTTTCTCTTCGAAATTGCGGAACCCCCATTGCAGGAGCTTGCGCGCCTCCTCGGCGCGTTCCTTGGCGGTCTTGGCGCCGTAAACGGCGACGATCAGGCGGCGTCCGTCTTGGACGGCGGAGCCGACCATGCCGAATTCGCCCTTTTCGATATTGCCGGTCTTGAGCCCGTCCGCGCCAATGCTCATCGTGAGCAGCGGATTGCGGTTCTGCTGGCGGATGTTGTTCCAGGTGAACTCCTTCTCGCCGTAATACTTGTAATATTCGGGATAGGTCTGGATGACATAGAGCGCGAGCTTGGCCATGTCGCGGGCCGTCACCTTCTGATCGTCGCCCGCTTTGCCCCAGGGATTGCCGAAGCGCGATTTTGTCAGACCGAGCTCCGCCGCGCGCTTGTTCATGCGAATGACGAAGGCTTCCTCCGAGCCGGCGAGGCCCTCCGCCAGAACCAGCGCGGCGTCGTTGCCGGACACGATCGTGAGGCCGCGCAGCAGGTCTTCGACGCTGGCGCTGCTGTTGACCTTGAGAAACATGGCCGACCCGCCCGCCGGCGCGCCGCCGTTGCGCCAGGCGTATTCCGACACCGGAAACTGGTCGGTGAGCTTGAGCCGGCCTTCGGCCAGCTCGCGGAAGACGAGTTCGGCCGTGAGGATCTTCACCGTCGAGGCGGGCGTGGCCAGCTCATCGGCGCCTTTTTCAAAAAGCACGGTATTGGTGGCGGCGTCGATCAAGATCGCCTGTGGAACGCTGGTCTGAAAAGGCTGAGCCAGAGCGCCAGAGGCCAGCGCAAAAGAGAAGCAAATGAAATAGGCGATCGATTTTAAGGGATTGCGGTCAAACAAGGCGCACGCTCCGCTCGCATGCGACGCCTTCACCCGGCGACGCGACAGAGAGAATGGCCTCCCAAGGGCGAAAATGCAACGAGACGGGGCGGGTTTGCGCCGGCTTTCAGTTCGCTGCGCGACGCATCGGCGGCTTCGGCGCAGCGGCGTGGGACGAACCGAAATCCGGGCGAACGGGCGGCAGCGGCGGAGCCCGGAACGACTTCGTCGACCCGCTCGGCGACGCCGCCGCGCTCGACTCGCCCTTCTCGTCCTCGACGCTGGCGGCCTGGCTCGGCGCAGCGACGGCCGCGCCCGTCTCCGACGCGGCATAGGCCATCATCTCCACCTCGCCGACGACCGGCTGCGTCGCCGGCGAATTGTCCTCCTGGGCCCGGTCGGCGAGCGCAGCGGTCCGCACCGGCTCCTGCCTCGCGGCGACCATGACCGGCGCGCCGCCGTCGATCTGCGCCGGTTCGCCGTCGTCGCGCAAGGTGGCGAGGAGTTTGGCGTCGTCGTCGCCGGCGAGATTGGCCTTGCCGACCCATTCCACCTTCACCCGCGCCATGCCGACCGATCGGAAATCGAGCGCCTCCGCGACGCGCTGCGAAACGTCCATCACGCGGCCGCCGTGATAGGGGCCGCGATCGTTGACGCGCACGATGATCGAGCGGGAGTTCTTCATGTTGGTGACGCGGGCGTAGCTCGGCAGCGGCATGGTCGGATGCGCAGCCGAGATCGAGTCGCGGTCGAAAACTTCGCCGTTGGCGGTGCGGCGGCCGTGGAAGTCCGAGCCGTACCAGGACGCGGTGCCCGTCGCCGTATAGGGCCTTTCGCTCGGCACATAGGTGAGGCCGGCGATCTTGTAGGGCTTGCCGACCATGTAAGAGCCGCCGCCCTTCGGCACCTCCTCGCCGTCGGCCACGACGCGGGGGCTGGGCCGCACCCCGTATCGGGGGTCGACCTGACTCAGACTGGCGACGCTCGGGTAACGCGGCGCGGTCGCCGTCGAAGCGCAACCGGCGAGAGACGCGAGCGAGAAGAATAACACCGACCGGCGCAGGGAGACGACCGTTTGCTTCACAGGGCTCAACAAGCAATCACGCTCCCGGGACACGGCAAATCGCATGCGAAACGGTCCTTGTCGAAGGCGACGTTCGGCGGCCGCTATCGGAACTTCGCCCGCGTCCGACTCATCCGCCGCGCTGGCGGTGGATCGGACCGCATGGCCTGCCCGGCCATGACGAAGCGAACGTCCGAAAGCTTCCTCCATAAGTCTAAAAACGGCGTTAACGACACGGTCAGGCTGCGGCCGCAAGGGGGCGGAAATCCGGCGAAAATCAGACATTGCCCAAAGCTTGCGCCCTGACGGCGTTTTCCGAAACAGCTGTGTCCAGGGCGCCACAGTTATCGTTAACGCTTTTCGGCGCGCGCCAGATCGACCAGACGGGCCTCCACCCGCTCGACGCCGCGGAAGCTGTTGGGCGAGAGCCTGGCCGCGACATGAAAAAGCTCGCCCCGCCCGTTGAGCAGCGCGTCGCCGAGCGGCGCGCCGACGCAGCGAAAGGCGATGGTCTCGATCGAGGCGCCGTCGCCCGAGCGCAGGCGGGCGCGGACGTGACGCTCGCCGACGACCATGGCGTCGGTCAGCCGTTGTTCCGGCAGCGCAAAAACGGGCTCCGGGTTTCCCTGCCCGAACGGGCCTGCCTTCTCGACCCGCCGCAGGAGCTCCAGATTGACGGCCCGCGCTGAAAGCGCGGCGTCGATCACCAGCGCGTCCGCGTCCCGCGCCGCGTCGACCGCCTCGGCCAGAACGTCGCCGAGGAAGGCTCGGAAGTCGGAGAGCTTATCGCGGGAGAGGGTGACGCCGGCCGCCATCGCATGGCCGCCGCCCTTGACGGCGAGCCCCAGATCGACGGCGCGCCGGACGGCCCGGCCAATGTCCACGCCACTTAAACTTCTACCAGAACCTGTTCCTGTTTCTCCATTAAAAGCAAATGCGAACGCTGGTAAGTTGAAGCGGTCCTTGAGCCGTGAGGCGATCAATCCGACGACGCCCGGATGCCAGTCGTCGGCCTCGACGACGAGGCAGGACAGGCGGTTCGATCTCGTGAAAGCCAGCTCCGCCTTCGCGATCGCCTCCTCCAGCGCCTGGCTTTCAATGACCTGCCGTTCGCCATTCAGCCGGTCCAGTTCGCGCGCGATGCGGGTGGCCTCCAGCGGGTCCGAGAGGGTCAGAAGCCGCGCCCCGAGGCCGGCGTCGCCGATCCGGCCGCCGGCGTTGATCCGCGGCCCGAGCGCGAAGCCGAGATGATAGGCGCGGGGCGGCCCATCCAATCGGGCGGCGTCCATCAGCGCCGCCAGTCCCGGCCGCGCGCGGTTATGCATGACGGCGAGCCCCTTGGCGACGAAGGCGCGATTGAGTCCCTTGAGCGGGGCGACGTCGGCGACGGTGGCGAGGCCGACGAGATCGAGCGACGCGAGAAGGTCGGGCGCGCGCCGCGCCTCTCCCCAGAACCCCTTCGCCCGCAGCCGCCGGGTGAGGCCCGCAAGCGCCAGAAAGACGACGCCGGCGGCGCAAAGACCGCCCTGCCCCGAGAGATCGTCCTGCCGGTTGGGGTTGACGATGATGGCCCGAGGCAGGTCTTCGGGGGCCTGATGGTGATCGAGAACGATCACGTCGAGGCCGCGTTCTCTCGCCACGGCGAAGGGCTCGTGGCTGGCCGTGCCGCAGTCGACCGTCACCAGAAGCGTCGCCCCCTTGTCGGCGAGCATGCGAATGGCGTCGGCGTTGGGGCCGTAGCCCTCGAAGATGCGGTCGGGAATGTGCACCAGTGGTTGGGGCGCCCCGGCCGCGCGCCAATAGTCGACGATCAGCGCCGAGGAACAGGCGCCATCGACGTCGTAATCGCCGAAAACGGCGATCTGCTCGCCGGTCTCGATGGCGTGCCCCAGCCGCTCAACCGCCTCGTCCATGGCGGTCAGGGTCGAGGGGTCGGGCATCAGATCGCGCAGCGTCGGGTCGAGATAGCGCGCGGCCTCGGTCACGCTGACGCCGCGGCCGGCGAGGACGCGGGCGAGAAGGTCGTCGAGCCCGTGCGTCTGGGAAAGCGCCAGCGCCGCCGCCTCGCCGGCCGCGTCGAGTCGCGCCCGCCAGGGACGGCCCAGAATGGAGCGCTCGACGCCGAGAAAGGCGCGCGGCGCAGCGATGATGTCAGACATCGGGCGGCTCGGCTGATCGCTGAGGTCCGGCGCAGCGGCCGGGCCGGAAGCCTTCGCCATAACCCACCGGCCGGGGGCCTTTTAAGGCCGCCCTGGGGAAATCCACAGGAAGCCGCCCCCTGGCCTTGCTACAGCACGACCTTGACCCCGTAGGCGCCGAGCGCGCCCATAATGCCGTTGAAGACCAGCGACACGCCCATGGCGGAGACGAAGAAGCCGACGATTCGGGTGACGGCGTCGATCCCGGCGCGCCCGAGCCATTTCACCAGCCGCCCGGCGAAGGCGAGGCAAAGGTAGGTAACGAAGACGGCGAGTCCGCCAGCCGCCAGGATCGCCACATAGCCCCCGATTTCGCTCGGGAACTTCTCGATCGTCGCCACCATGCCAAGCACGGTGGCGATCACGCCGGGGCCGAACATGAGCGGCATCGCCAGCGGCATGAAGGCGATATTGGCGTCGGGGCCGGCGTCGAGGAAGGCGCTCTTGCCGGAATCCGAAGGGGTAAAGAGTTCAAAGCCGATGCGGGTCAAGACGATGCCGCCGGCGATCCGCACCATGTGCAGCGACACGCCGAAAATCTCGAGCACGAGGACGCCGAAGAACAGGAAAAACAGGATCAGCAGGGCCGTATAGAGGGAGGCGAGAAAAGCGATCCGGCGACGCCCGGCGTCGTCCTTGTCGTGGGTGAGGGACAGAAAGACCGGCAGAACTTCGAACGGGTTGATGACAGCGAGCAGCGTTGTGAAGGATGTAAAAAACAACGGCAAGAGCTTGGTAGCCACGTTCGCTCCTCGAAAAATGAACCCCCGTAGCGCCGATGGGTTTTCGAGAGGCGACACTATCGGCGGCCCTGCCCTGTCTCAAGCCCGCGACGCGACAGGACCGTCCGGACATGCAAAGGTCAGGCAATGCGCGACGCGATTCTTCTCGAAGCCGACGGCGACAGCGCCGAAATTCTCCCCTTTGGCGCAGAGCTTTCCGCTTGGCGCGCCGATGGCGTCGACATGATCTGGGCCAACGACCCCAAAGTTTGGGACCGTACGGCGCCGGTTCTGTTTCCCGTCGTCGGCTGGACGCGCGACGGGCGCGTCGCCGTCGAGGGGAAGACCTATCCGCTGGCGCTCCACGGCTTCGCCTGGAAGAAATGTTTCGAAATCGCCGAGCGCCGGCCCGACTATCTGCGGCTCGTCCTGCTGGACGACGCCGAGACGCACGCGCTCTATCCCTTCGCCTTCCGATTCGAAGTGGAGTTTCAGCTGCGCAAGGGCGCGCTCGAGAATAATCTCATCGTGACCAACACCGACCCGCGCCCCCTGCCCTACGCCTGCGGCCTGCATCCGGCCTTCCGCTGGCCGCTCGCGGGCTCGACAGCCGAGCATGCGATCATTTTCGAGAAGCCCGAAAGCCCGGAGGTCCCGGTCATCGGACCGGGGGGCCTCTTCTCCAAACCGGTGCGGAGGACGCCGCTCGAAGGCGCCCGGCTGCCGCTCGAGCCGTCGATGTTCGCCCGCGACGCCTTGTGCTTCCTGAATTTGAACAGCCGCAGCCTCGCCTTCGACAATGGCGCCGGCGCGCGGCTGAAGGTGACGCTCGACGATTTCCCGCATGTCGGTTTCTGGACGCTGCCGCCGGCGCCCTATCTCTGCATCGAGCCCTGGACCGGCTATGGCGATCCCGAGGATTTCCATGGCGACCTCTATCAAAAGCCGTCCATGCGCATTCTCGCGCCGGGGGCGCAAGCGCGCCACGGCGCCAGTTTTGCCTTTGAGCAGAGCGCCGCTTCCGGCTAGGAAAAGCCTCCCCGCCTCTACAGGAATCGTTTCATGACCATCGCCGCCAGCGTCATCGAGGCCATCGGCCGCACGCCGCTCATCGAATTGCGCGCCGCGTCCAAAGCCACCGGCTGCCGCATCCTGGGCAAGGCGGAGTTCATGAATCCCGGCGGCTCGGTGAAAGACCGCGCCGCCCTCTTCATCGTGGAGGACGCCATCGCCAAGGGCGCGCTCAAGGCGGGCGGCGTCATCGTCGAGGGCACGGCGGGCAACACCGGCATCGGCCTGGCGCTTGTCGCCAACGCCATGGGCTTTCGCACAGTGATCGTCATTCCCGAGACGCAGAGCCAGGAAAAGAAGGACATGCTGCGGCTGCAGGGCGCGCAGCTCGTCGAAGTGCCGGCCGTCCCCTACGCCAATCCCAATAATTATGTGAAGCTTTCCGGCCGCCTCGCCGAGCGGCTGGCGAAGGAAGACCTGGCGGGCGCGGTCTGGGCCAATCAGTTCGACAACGTCGCCAATCGCGAGGCGCATATCATCACGACCGGGCCGGAGATTTACGACGCCCTCGACGGCAGGGTCGACGGCTTCGTCTGCGCCTGCGGCACGGGCGGGACGCTCGCCGGCGTTGGCATGGCGCTGAAGGCGCGCAACCCCGAGATCAAGATCGGACTCGCCGACCCCTTCGGCGCGGCGCTGTATTCCTACTATACGAGCGGCGTGCTGAAGGCCGAGGGCTCTTCCATCACGGAGGGGATCGGCCAGGGCCGCATCACCGCCAATCTCGAAGGCGCGCCCATTGACGTCGCCTATCAGATCCCCGACAGCGAAGCGCTGGACATCGTCTTCGCGCTCGCCGAAGAGGAAGGGCTGCTGCTCGGCGGCTCCTCGGGGATCAATGTGGCGGGCGCCATCCGCCTCGCGCGCGACCTCGGCCCCGGCCACACCATCGTGACCATCCTCTGCGACGGCGGCGCCCGCTATGCGTCGAAGCTGTTCAACATCGACTTCCTGCGCAGCCTGAACCTGCCGACGCCGAAATGGCTCGAGAGGCAGGTCGCGATCGATCCCGGGTTCGTGTGATCATGGCCCTTCCGCAAGGACTGGGCTCAAAACTTGGCCAGAATTTCCTCCGCCCGCCCAACGTCCTCCGGGCGGTTGACATTGAAAAACGGGTCGTATCGCGCAACCGGCCAATCGACAGTCACATTGGAATAGCGCGCGATAAAAGCGGACACTTTCCGGACGTCCTCTTCGACGAGCGCCCGGCGCAGGTCCTCGCGCAGCGCCACGGGCCAAAGCGCCACCGCATGATGGACGCGCCCGCCCGACGCCGCCACGGCGATTTGAGCCCTCGCCGCCTGCCGCGCAGCGCCGAGACGCTCGACGAGGTCGGCGGGCAGAAAGGGCGTATCGGCCGGAGCGCTGAGGATATCCGTCACATGGGGAGAATTGGCGCGCGCGTGATCCATTCCCGCCAGCACGCCCGCGAGCGGACCTGCAAAGCCCACGACGCTGTCGGCGACGACCGGTAGACCAAAGGCGGAAAAGCGCGCCGGATCGCCGTTGGCGTTGAGGACCAGGGCAGCGCATTGCGGACGCAAGCGCTCGATCGCCTCCGCCAAAATCGGACGCCCGCCCAGCGCCAGCAGCGGCTTGTCGCCACCGCCCATCCGCCGGGCGAGACCGCCCGCGAGCAGAACGCCGACACAGCCGTTCATAACCTTCGCCGATCTTGCAAGAGACGCCTCGAGCCTCGATCTAACCTGAGACGCCCATTTTCGGAAAGGACCTCTTCATGCTGTCTCGCCGCGCCCTCCCCGCCTTTCTGGCCTCTTTCGCCCTTCTTGGCGCGCTCACTGGGGCTGTCGCCGCCGAGAAGGCGTTTTCGCAGCAAGCCTTTGCAGCCGCGCAGGGCGCCGGCAAGCCGATCGTCGTGCATGTCTACGCCCCCTGGTGCCCGACCTGCCGGGCCCAGGAGCCAATCCTCCACAAACTCGAAGCCGATCCCAAATTCTCGGGCGCGGAAGCGTTCCGCGTGGATTTCGACGGCCAGAAAGAGGCGGTGCGGGCGTTGAAGGCCTCCGCGCAGAGCACGATCATCGTCTTCAAGGGCGGGAAGGAAGTCGGCCGCTCGGTTGGCGAGACCAATCCCAAAGCCATCTCCGACCTGCTCGACAAGGCGCTCTGACATGGGCGCCGGCGCCCTCGGCCTCGCTTTTCTCGCCGGGCTGCTTTCGGCGCTCTCTCCCTGCGTGCTGCCGCTGCTGCCGCTCGTGCTGGGCGCGGCGGCGGCTGAACATAAATGGGCGCCGGCTCTGCTCGCCCTGGGGGTCGCGCTCTCCTTTGTCGTCATCGGGCTTTTCGTGGCGACGATCGGTTTTTCCATCGGCCTCGACGTCGACGTCTTCCGAGGCGCGGCGGCGGCCTTGATGATCGCTCTTGGCGTGCTTCTGCTCTTCCCGGTCCTACAGGCCCGGGTCGCCGCCGCGGCGGGGCCGATGAGCGACCGGCTCAACGCCGCCTTCGGCGATACGCGATCGCGCGGCCTGTTCGGGCAATTTACCGTCGGGCTGCTGCTTGGCGCGGTCTGGAGCCCCTGCGTCGGGCCGACCCTGGGCGCGGCCTCAGTTCTGGCGGCGCAAGGCGAGGATATTCCCGCCGTCGGCGCGACCATGGGCGTCTTCGGCCTCGGCGCCGCCGCGCCCCTGCTCCTTCTCGGCCTGCTGTCGCGCCAGGCTTTCGCGCGCTGGCGCGATCCGCTCCTTGCTGCCTCGAAGGGACTGAAACAGGCGCTGGGACTTCTGTTTCTGGCGCTCGGCGTATTGATCGTCAGCGGCGCGGACAAGTCTCTCGAAGCCGCGCTGGTGTCCGCCTCGCCGGAATGGCTCACGCAGCTGACGACGCGTTTTTGAGGCGGATCAACAAGCGGGGCCGGCGCCGCACCTTCTAACAATTGGTTTAAATCCATTCGCCTAAGCGTTTGGTCCTTTAGGCAAATATTAAAAGGGCTTGCGCTATAACGTCGCCACTGTGTGATTGTAGAGTTTGTGAGTTCGACGAAATGACCGAGACGCATCGTCCGCGTGTCAAATATGTGATCGGCCCCGACGGCAGCCCACTGACCATCGCCGACCTCCCCCCGCCGACGACAAAGCGCTGGGTCATTCGCCGCAAGGCGGAAGTCGTCGCCGCGGTGCGCGGCGGACTTCTCTCGCTCGACGAGGCGTGCAGTCGCTACACGCTTACGGTCGACGAGTTCTTGAGCTGGCAAATGTCGATCGACCAGCACGGCCTCGCTGGCCTGCGCACCACCCGCCTCCAGCAGTATCGCATCTGAGCGCTACCGGCGACGTCCAAAGCTTCCCCGTCTCTCCCCCTTGCAGGGAGGGATGTCCCGCGGCCTACGCAGGCGGCGGTCCTTCCGTCTCGCCCTCGACGGCGTGGCGCAGCTTTTCGACGAGCTTCTTGCGCTCGAACAGCGCCACGACGATGAGCGCCGCGAGCAGCGGAATGATGAGATAGAAAAGCCGCCAGACCAGCAGCGCGGCCAGCACCTGCAGGCGCGGGACGTCCGGCATCAGATTGATGAAGATGAGTTCGAAAACGCCGAGCCCGCCCGGCGCATGGGAGACGAGCGCCGCCGAGAAGGACAAGAGAAAGGCCCCGAGGACAACGATATAGCCTGGATTTCCCTGCTCGGGCAGCGCGAAATAGATGATGCCGGCGGCGCCGATCAGCTCCAGCGGCGCCGCGAACAGCTGCCGCACCATGATGTCGGGGCGCGGATAGAGAATCTCGAAGCGGCCGAAGCGGAACGGCCGGAAATGCATCAGCGAGCCCGCGATATAGAGCGCGACGAAACCAAGGCAGAGCAATCCGACCGTGCGGGCCGCGTGCGGATGCGTGAAGATATCCGGCAGGAAGCCGGACAGGCGCTGCATCATGCCCGGATCGTAGGTGAGCAGCAGCCCGCCAAGGAGAACATTGCCGAAGGCGAAAGTGTAGGAGCAGAGCACCACCAGCGCCGCGACCTGCGTCGCCGACAGGCCCTTCGTCGAATAGGCGCGGTACCGCACCATGGCGCCCGAGAAGACGCTCGCGCCGATATTATGCGACAGCGCGTAAGTGGTGAAGGAGCACATCGAGATGAACATCCACGAGATGTGCTTCACCCCGAGATGCAGCAGCGCAATACGATCGTACCAAGCCAGAGCCGCATAGGCGACGAGCGTCGACAGAAAGGCGAAGAAATAGTCGGTCGTGGGGATGGCCTTTAGGTTGGCCCAGACTTCCGTTCCGACGGACTCGCCCTGAAACTCGTGGTAGAGCAGGTAGAACGATCCGACGACTGCGGCGAGCCCGACTACGGGCCAGAAGTATTCTGCCAGTTTTTTCATGCAGCCCGTCGGGTTAGACCTCATCGGTCATGCTTCGGAAGCGAGGCCGCTACTGGCCTGAGCACTCCCTCGCATGTAAGAAGGCCGCGGGCAAGCGCCAAGTGGCTGAGCAGGCGCCGTGGCCCCGCGGACCAACGAAAAGAGCCTGAAACCAATCGGATGGACGCTATGAAGGAGCTGATTTCACGAGTCAAAGGCTTGATCCTGGCCCCGCAGAAGGAATGGGAGCTGATCGAGACGGAAAGAACGTCGATCTTCGACCTCTACCGTCGCTACATCGTCATTCTCGCGGCCATTCCGCCTTTCGCCAGCTTTCTCGGCGCCTGGCTCTTTGGCGCGCGCGGGCTTCATCCGACGTTCACCGCCGGGCTTTTCCGCGCAGCCGTCCAATATCTGTTGAGCCTGCCGGCCCTGTTCGTGGTCGCCTTCGTGATTTCCATGGCCGCGCCCCATTTCGACGGCAAGAGCGACGACCGGAGGGCGCTGACGCTCGCCGCCTATTCCTACACCCCGGCGTGGCTCGCGGCCGGCTTCGGTCTCGTGCCGGGGCTGCGCTTCCTCGACGTTCTCGGTTTTTATGGGGTTTACGTCTTCTCGCAGGGCCTCACCCGCATGATGCGCGTTCCCAAAGACAATCTGGACGTCTTCACGCTGGTGACGCTTTTCTTGACCGTGGCCATGGGCGCGCTGCACGCGTGGATCGTCTCGGCGATTGCGCCGCAGCAGCTTATTTGACAGGCTAGGAACCGGGCGGCGACTGGGCCCGGCCGTCAACAGCCAATTTCGACGGAGCCGTCATCTCGGCGTTTTCGTCGCGCGTCCGCGCCATCTGAGGCGCCCGCCCTATTTGAAACGATCGCAGCGCAGCCCTCGCCCCTCGACCACGCGAGGATCGCGCTTCGCGCCGGCGTCTCGATATAGCGCCACGCCAGATAAGACAGCCAGATCGTCAAAAGGATGAACAGCGCGAACGCCATACTGTGCGGCAGCCCGCTGCTTCTCAAGATATAGCTCTGAATAATTTGATGAAGCATATAAATAGCGAAACTTATTTCTCCTGCGACGACGTAAAGCCGCTGCGATAATACGCGAGAAAGCACACCTTTCTGCGCGGCAAATATCATAATGATAACGGCGAAGATTGGCGCCTCTCCCGATCGCTCCAACCAGAAACCAAGTGATGCGGGCAAGAGATGGCCGGGGTAGTGTTTTATGTAAAATTCCGTGTTCAGCGTGAGCGAAAGTCCAAATAGCGCGACGCCCGCCAGCTCTAGCCCGGTCCCGAGAAACAAGCCTTTTGGCGCCATGGGCGAGAAGCGTTCGAAGAGGACCGCCGCGCTCATCCCGAGGGTGAACTCGAACAGCCGGGCCAGCGGATTAACGTAAAGAACGGTATCGAGGCTGGCTGAGTGGCGGTCGACGACCGGCAAATTCAGCGAATTGGCGAGCCAAATCAGCGCGATGGCCGGGACGAGCCCGACGATCGGCAGGAGGCGCCAGTGTCGGTCTCTGAGTTGCACGAGCCCGATGAACGCGACGTAGAAGAACGCCTCTACGGAAATGCTCCACGACACCGCGTTATAGCTCATATTGTAGCATGTATAGGGCGACCATGCCTGAAGCAGCGACAGATTGAGCACAGCAGCGGCGCTGCCTTCTGGAGTTGAAAGGTAGTGTGGAACCCAATCCAGCGCCCAGAACAAGGAGAAGAACGCGACAGCATGAAGGGGCCAAATTCGCGCAAATCGAGCCACCAAGAAGCGGCGGCTCTCCTCAAAAGATTTGAGGCGCGGATATCTCAATGTAAGTATAAAACCAGACAGAACAAAGAAAAAAGACACGCCCTGATAGGACGGGAATAGTCTTGTCCACTCTTGAGGAAGACCAAAGGTCCCATTCGAGTGTCCAATTACCACCATCGCAGCGGCGAAAAACCTCAGTGACGTCAGCGTCGCAATGTCTTGTCTTGTCAAACGGGACCCCAGCAATCGCCATAAAATAACACGACGGTGTGGCAAATGCTGTATAGCACAGTTCAAGCTTGTTGCAAGCTAAGGTCAAGGCAGCGGTAGAGCCGCCCCTAGACCCGGGCGAAAGCGAAGGCCTTTGCAACGTCCTCCAGCGAGGCGGGCTTGGTCATGTGAAGATCGAACCCCGCTTCGCGCGTTTGGCGCCGCGTTTCTTCGCCGCCCCACCCCGTGAGCGCGACAATGGTCGCCGACCTGCCGGCCGGGATGGCCCGCAGGCGGCGGGCCGTTTCGAAACCGTCGATGCCCGGCATGCCGAGATCGAGGAACACCAGCCCCGGCAGGAAGCTCTCGAAAGTCTCGATCCCGCGCGCGCCGTCATAGGCGGCGCGGACCTCGGCGCCCATGGCGCGCAATAACATCGCCATGCTGATGGCCGCGTCCTCATTGTCGTCGATGACGAGCACGCGCTCGGGCGGCGGCGCCAGCTTGCCCTGCGATCCAGATTCCTGCGGGACCGCGCAGGCTGCGCCCTGCGACAGGGGGAGACGCAGGACGAAACGGCTGCCCCGCCCCGGCCCCGCGCTCTCGGCGGTCGCCTCGCCCCCATGCATGGTCACGAGCGTGCGCACCAACGCCAATCCGATCCCCAGCCCCCCTTGCGCGCGGTCGCGGGTGCGGTCGACCTGAGCGAAAAGCTCGAAGATATGAGGCAGCATCTCGGGCGGAATGCCCGCTCCGGTATCGGCGACGCTCACAACCGCCTGGTCGTCCCGGGCATGCGCCTCAATATCGACGCGGCCGCCGGCTTCTGTGTATTTCGCCGCATTATTGAGAAGGTTGCAGATGACCTGCGTCAGCCGCACAGGATCGGCCTCGATATGGAGCGGCCGGGTCGGCACGCGCACCGACAGGGCGATCCCGCTGGCGTCGAGGAAGGGCCGGCTCGCCTCTATGGCCTGGTGGATAATGGTGGGGACGTCGACGCGCTCCATCTTCAGCTCGATCTTGCCGCTGCGGATGCGCGACACTTCCATCAGGTCGTCAACGAGCCTGACGATATGGTCGACCTGCCGCGCCATCATCTCCTGAACGCGCGGCGCATTCGGGTCCTGCCTGTCGAACTGCCGCAACAGGTGCAGGCCGGTGCGGATCGGCGCGAGCGGATTGCGCAATTCATGCGCGAGCGTTGCCAGAAACTCGTCCTTGCGCCGCGCTGAGTCTCTCAGCGCCTGCTCCATTTTGAGCCGCGCCATCGCCATGGCGACGAGATGGCTGACCGCCTGCATGACCTCGATCTCGTCGAGCGTGAACGTCGGGCGGGATTTTGCGCCGAAAGACAGCGTACCGATCAATTTGCCCTGCGAGAGCAGCGGATGGCAGCAATAGGCTTCGACGCCCAAGGATTTCACCAGCGCCGTGCGCACGTCCTCGTGGCAGGAAATGTGTTCGGCAATGATGCGTTCGCCGTCGCGCGCGACACAACCGCAAATCGCAACGCCGAAATCCAGCCATTCGATCTGCGCGGCTTCCGCCTCGCCGATGCCCCCGCAGGCGTTGAGGCGCAGGCGCTTCGCGCTCTCGTCGACGACGAAGTTGAAAAAGACGTCGCAATTGATGAACCGCATCAACTCCGCGCAAAGCTCGGAGACGACGCCCTGGACGTCGCGCGACTGCAGAAGCCGGGCGGCGGTGTTCGACAGAAGCTCGTTGCGGCGCACGCTCCATTGCAGCGCCGTTTCGACGGCTTTGCGGTCGGTTATGTCCTGTGTGATCCCAAAACCGCCGAGCAGATTGCCGTTCGCGTCGAAGTCCAGATCGGCCTTTTCGCGGACCCATTTGACGGCGCCGTCGACGATGATGCGGTGCTCGAGGTCATACGGCTCGCCACGAAGCGCGGCGTTCCATCTCTCGTCGACATAGTCACGGTCGTCGGGATGGACCGCTTCGAGAAAGGTCTCGTAGGTCTGCGAGGCGCCGAGCGTTACGCCAAAGATCCGGTAATTCTCCTCGGACCAGGTCAAGACGTTCCGGCGCGTGTCGAGCCGCCACCAGCCGATCTGGCCAAGCTGCTGCGCGCGGGCGAAATTCTGGGAACGGTCGAGGCCCAGCGCCACGTCGACGGCGCGCCTCCCTTCGTCGGGACCGCAACCGACCACCACCTCGGCCATTTTACCCATGACCAGACCTGTACAGACGCCTCAAGCGTCGATTTTTCATACGACTTGACGGCGCAAGCAAGCTTGGCGCTGCTCCGCAACGCAAAAATTACGCGGGATTAATGGAAAATCACTCGGGATCCGACGACCAGCGCGCCGCCGCAGCGTCATCTTCTTTTTTCGCCGCCACCCAACCGCCGTCGGAGCCGTCGATGCGTCGCTCCTTTTTCCAGAAGGGCGCGCGGGTCTTGAGATAGTCCATCATGAATTCGGCGGCGGCGAAGGCTTCGCCGCGGTGGCGCGCCGCCGTGACGACGAGCACGATAGGTTCGCCGGGCCGAATGAGGCCGTGACGATGGATGACGGTGAGGCCAATGAGCGGCCACCGCGACAGCGCCTCTTGCGCGACGCGCGAGATCTCGTCCTCGGCCATGCCGGGGTAATGTTCGAGCTCGAGCGCGACGAGCGAACCGTCCTCGTCGCGGCAGAGACCCGTGAAGGCCACGACGGCGCCGACGTCGCGGCGTCCCTGCGTGAGCAGGGCTTCCTCTTTGGCGGGGTCGAACCCCTCGGCCTGAACCCGAACGGTGGGAGACGTCATCAACCGCCCGTCATTGGCGGGAAAAAGGCGACCTCGCGAGCGCTGGCGATGGGCGCGTCGGGGCCCGCGTGCGTCTTGTCGATCGCCGCGCGGATCGTCTTGGGATTGGCGAAGGCGGCGGCGTAGCCCTCGCCCCGCGCCGCCAGCCAGTCGACGAGCTGACGAACCGTTTCGACCTCGCGCGGCGGAGAGATTTCCTCTTCGGCGCGCCCGATCCGCTCCCGCACCCAGGCGAAGTAAACCGCCTTCATGATCCGTTTTCGTCCCCGAAGTGAGAGAAGGCCGCCTGCAGATAGTCTGCGCCCGTATAGAGCGTCAGCACGGCCGCGACCCAGAGCATGGCCGAACCGATCTTCACCGCTCCGGGCATCACTGTCTCGCCGGCCGGACCGGCGATGAAGAAGCCGAGCGCCACAAGCTGAAACGCCGTCTTCCATTTGGCGATGGCCGAAACCGGCAGCCGAACCTTGAGCTCCGCCAGATACTCCCGCAGCCCGGAGACGAGAATCTCGCGACACAGGATGATGATGGCGGCCCAGATCGTCCAGCCGACAAGGGTCTGGTTGGCCACGACGGCGAGGATCGTCGCCGCGACGAGCAGCTTGTCGGCGATGGGGTCGAGCATGCGGCCGATGGGGGACTGCTGTTGCCACGCCCGCGCCAGATAGCCGTCGAAGAAATCCGTCACGGCCGCAGCCGTATAGACGCTCAGCGCCGCCCAGCGCGTCCAGTCTTCGCTGGACGCGAGGAGAAAGCCCGCCACCACGGGCACGGCGAGACACCTCCCGTAAGTGAGCAAATTGGGCAGCGCCAGGGCGTGAGAACGGCGCTTGGTCGTGACGGCGGTCTCGGTCATGTCCGCAAGGGAATAGGTCAGGCGTCTCTCTTGTCAATAGACACGGCGGCGGCCTTGCTTGCGACACGTCGCTCGCGTGCGCCGCAATATGAACCTCACTCCCTGTCGAGCGCGAATTTCCCCGGTCCCGCGACCGCGAAGAATAGAAACACGAAACAATAAAGCGCCGCGAGTTCGCCCTTGTTCTGGATCGGCCAAAACGCCTGAAAGGCGTGGAATCCGAAATAGGCGACCGCCATCTCGCCCGACAGCACGAAGGCGGCCGGCCGCGTGAACAGGCCGAGAAGCAGCAAAATCCCGCCCACGACCTCGATGACGCCAGCGGCGCCGAGGAAAGAGAAGAGCTTCAGGTCATTGAACATGTCGACATGCGGATAGCCGAAGAGCTTCGCCGCGCCGTGCTGCAAAAACAGCAAGGCCGTCGCAATTCTCAACACCCCCTGCACGTGCGGCAGGTAGCGCTCCGGTATGATTCGACGCGTCATGGCGAGCCTCAAATAATTTTGGCGATGTCCTCGAAAGCGAAGCGCGGGCCGCGGGGATAGAGCTTGGCGCTGTCCCCATAGCCGATATTGATCAGGAAATTGCTCTTCACGCGCGTGCCGGCGAAAAACTCGGCGTCCACCTTGGCTCTGTCGAAGCCGCTCATGGGGCCGGCGTCGAGCCCCACGGCGCGCAAGGCGAGAATGAAATAGCCGCCCTGCAGCGTGCCGTTGCGGACCGCCGTCTCCTCGATCAGCGTCTCATTGCCGGCGAACCAGGAGCGCGCGTCCGTCGCGGGATAGAGAAAGGGCAGATGCTCGTGAAAATCGAGGTCGTAGGCGACGATGGCCGTCGCTGGCGCCGCCATCGTCTTTTCGAGGTTGCCTTGTGACATGGCCGGCGCGAGGCGCTGCTTGGCCTCAGGCGTGCGCACGAACACGATGCGCAGGGGCGAACAATTGGCGCTGGTCGGCCCCCATTTGGCGTAGTCCACCGCCAACTCGAGAAGATCGTCGGGGACCTCCTTGTCGATCCAGCCGTTGTGCGTGCGCGCGGCGGTGAAAAGCTGTTCCATCGCCTCCGGCGGGAGATGTTTTCCGTCAGTCACCTGGCTCTCCTTCGGCTCGCGCGCCGTCTTTCAGATTCCGCGCCCCTCCACGTCGAGGCGCAGGCGCTCCTCGTCGCGCTGAAGCGCCGCGTCCTTGGGAGAAATATCGAGCGCCTTGCGATAGGCGTCGAGGGCGCGTTTCTTGTTGCCGGTTTTTTCCGCTAGGGCCCCCAGCGCGGCGAGCGCGTCGAACCGCCTGGGCTCCAGCCGCGCGGCCGTCTCCAGATCCGCGAGGGCCCCTGCGTAGTCGCCTTCGCTCGCCGCCACGCGCGCGCGGCGCACGAAGGCCTCGGGCCAGCGGGGCGACAGGGCCACGACATAATCGAGCAAAGCCTTGGCGAGGGCGGGCGCGCCCGCCGTCTCGGCGACGAGCGCGCGGGCGGTCAGCAGGTCGATCGTGTCGGAACCCGACTGCGCCCAGCGGCGCAGGATGGCCGCGGCCGCGCCCTGCGCCTCGCGTTCGTCCTCGGCGTTGGCGAGGCGGGCAAAAAGACGGTTCAGGTCCCGCGCCTGCTGCGCCTCGGGGGAAAGCGGCGGCTCGGGGGCCGGCGGCCGCGCCCGCGGACCAAGCGCCCTCGGCGCGACCCCCTCCTCCGGCTCGGCGGGAAGCGACGGCGAGAAGCTGCGCGAACCCGGCGGCAACGGGATGCGGCCGATGCCGGGGATAAAGAGAAAACGTTGTCCGTCAGGATCTTCCGTGATCGTCGGGGGCGCGCTCTCCTGGGCGAAGGCGGCGATCGTCAGGGCTCCAGCGAAGGCCAGAAGCGCAAGCGCGCGGAACTTTTTCATGGGCCTGTCTTTTTGAGCAACGCCGCGGAAATCGCCCGCGCCGTCAACGTTTGATTAAGGCTACGATACATCAAATTTTATGAAAATGCCGGGCAATTCATTTTCGGTTCAGCAGCGGCGCCCCATTTCTTTCCTTGATATTCACGATTGTCCCCGACAGTCGCGACGTCACTTCGAGCACAAGCCTCGGCCCGCGCAAGAATACTGGCGCGCGCCCCTGGAGTTGGACCGATGATCGAGACCATCCGGCGTCTTTTGCAAGAGAACGGCCGCCTGCATACCCCGATTGAGACGCTGTCCGACAGCGCCGATCTCTACGAGGCGGGGCTGACGCCATTCGCCGCCATCCGGACCATGCTTGCGATCGAGGAGGCTTTCGACGTCGAGTTTCCGGTCGCCATGCTCCGCCGTCAGAGCTTCGTTTCCGTCAACGCCATCGTCTCCTGCCTCAACGAGCTGGCCCCCCACGCCGACCGAAAGGCCGCTTAACTTCAGGACGCTCGCGCTCACAAGGCCCGAAGGCGGGCGCCACGTCTGGCGCGCTTTCGGGCCTGTGTTTTTACGACCCGTAGAGTTCGGAGAGCGCAAGTTCGACCCCCGGCGGATCGAGCTTCGCGGCGCCCTCGGTGAGAATGTGGCTCACCACTACGCCGTCAGCGCGGCGCTCGTGATGGACGACGAGCCGCTCGTCCGGGTCGACGATCAGATAATGGCGGATGCTCGGCACGGCGAAATAGCCGGCAAGCTTGCGCGTGTGGTCGTTGCGGCCCGTCGTCGGCGAGATCACTTCGACGACCGCCACGGGGTTCTCGACGAGAAGAGCGTCCCCCCGGAGCTTGGGGCCGCAATAGACCAGCGCATCCGGCTCATAGACCGTCGTGGCGCCGACGCGAACGCCCATGCCGTCGACCATCGCACGGCGTTCCAGCCCTTTGGCGCGCAATGCGGTCATCAGGGCGACCGCGACGTTCAGCTTCATCTCCGCATGCGCGGCCCGCTCGGCGGCCTGGGCGTAGACGACGCCGTCGACCAGTTCGAAGCGCCCCTCCTGAGCTTCGCTCCAGGCGAGAAATTCCTCGACGGTCATGCGGTCTTTGGGTCGCGCGGACATGTCGGCAAGCATAACGCGTTTTCGCCCCCGGGCCATAGGCGCGTTCCGGGCCGCGGAGGTTGCGGGGGCGCGCGGGCTGGGCTATCGCCTTGTCTTAAAATTCCGCTCAGCAGGAAAGATTGCTCATGCCTCCCTATCGCTCACGCACCACCACCCATGGCCGCAACATGGCGGGCGCGCGCGGCCTCTGGCGCGCGACGGGCATGAAGGACGAGGACTTCGGCAAGCCGATCATCGCCATCGCCAACAGCTTCACCCAGTTCGTGCCCGGCCATGTGCATCTGAAGGACCTCGGCCAGCTCGTCGCCCGCGAGGTTGAGAAGGCGGGCGGCGTGGCCAAGGAATTCAACACCATCGCCGTCGACGACGGCATCGCCATGGGCCATGACGGGATGCTCTACTCCCTGCCCTCGCGGGAGATCATCGCCGACAGCGTCGAGTATATGGTCAACGCCCATTGCGCGGACGCCATCGTCTGCATCTCGAACTGCGACAAGATCACGCCCGGCATGCTGATGGCCGCGCTGCGGCTCAACATTCCGGCGGTCTTCGTCTCGGGCGGGCCGATGGAGGCCGGCAAGGTGGTGCTCGCGGGCAAGGAACATTCGCTGGACCTCGTCGACGCGATCATCGCCGGCGCCGATGACAAGGTGGCCGAGAGCGACGTCATGGCGATCGAGCGCTCCGCCTGCCCCACCTGCGGCTCCTGCTCCGGCATGTTCACGGCCAACAGCATGAACTGCCTCACAGAGGCGCTCGGCCTGTCGCTGCCCGGCAATGGCACGACGCTCGCCACCCACGCCGACCGCAAGCGGCTCTTCATCGAGGCCGGCCATCTCATCGTCGATCTCGCCCGCCGCTATTACGAGCAGGACGACGCAAGCGTGCTGCCCCGCTCGATCGCCAATTTTGAAGCCTTCGAGAACGCTATCGCCCTCGACATCGCCATGGGCGGATCGACCAATACGGTGCTGCATCTGCTTGCGGCGGCCCATGAGGCCGAGGTGCCCTTCACCATGGCGGACATCGACCGCATGTCGCGCCGCGTGCCGGTGCTCTGCAAGGTCGCGCCCTCCGTCCCGGACGTGCATATGGAGGACGTGCATCGCGCCGGCGGCGTCATCGCCATCCTCGGCGAGTTGCATCGCGCCGGCCTGCTGCATGGCGAGTCGCCAACCGTGCACAGCGCCACCATGGCCAACGCCATCGCGCGCTGGGACATTGGCGTAACGACGAGCGAGACGGCCAAGACCTTCTTCCGCGCCGCGCCCGGCGGCGTGCCGACGCAGGTGGCCTTCAGCCAGGAGCGGCGCTTCGACGACCTCGACGCGGACCGCGCCAAGGGCGCCATTCGAGACGCAGCGCACGCCTTCTCGAAAGACGGCGGCCTCGCCGTGCTGTTCGGCAATCTCGCGGAGGACGGCTGCATCGTGAAAACAGCCGGCGTCGATGAATCGATCCTGAAGTTCTCAGGCCCCGCCCGCGTGTTCGAAAGTCAGGACGCGGCCGTCTCCGGCATTTTAACTGGCGCGGTGAAGGAAGGCGACGTGGTGGTGATCCGCTACGAAGGACCGCGCGGCGGCCCGGGCATGCAGGAAATGCTCTATCCGACGAGCTATCTGAAATCGAAGGGTCTCGGCAAAGCCTGCGCGCTCATCACCGACGGGCGCTTCTCGGGCGGCACCTCTGGCCTCTCGATCGGCCACGTCTCCCCCGAAGCCGCCGAGGGTGGGACCATTGCGCTGGCGCAGGACGGCGACCGCATCGAGATCGACATCCCGAACCGCAGGATTACGCTGGCCGTAGGCGAGACGGAACTCGCCGCCCGCCGCACGGTTCAGGCCGCGAAGGGCTTTGCCCCGGCAAGCCCGCGCTCCCGCAAGGTCTCCGCGGCGCTTCGCGCCTATGCGGCGATGACGACCAGCGCGGCGCGCGGCGCGGTGCGCGAGGTCCCAGAAGCGTAAGGGGCGGCTCCAGCGGGCGCCCGCTTGGGCGCGCCCGCTTTGGGCGTCGCGAGGCTAGCTTTTTTGACTTTGCAAGCGCATAAGATCGCCGCATAAGGTTCCTAGGGTCGCGCATGGCCGCGTCGAGACGGTTTCTGTCTTTCGAGACAGTCAGTCTGATTGCCGCTTTCGCCATTCTCGCATCGGCGGGCATGGCCACCATTCGTACGGAACAGCATCGACGCGAAAGCGGCGCCCTGGTGCGCCACGCGCTCCAGGTCGGAAGCGCCCTGCACCATCTCGAGGGGGAAATCCGCCGCGCCGAGAGCGACGAGCGCGGTTACATCATCACCGGCGATCCCAGCTATTACCGGTCGGAGCTCAACCTTGCCGAACATCTCAAGGGCGAGATGGCGGCGCTCGAAAAGCTCCTCGCCGACAATCCCCAGCAATTGCTTCGCCTGCAAAGGCTGCGTCCAATCCTCGAGGAACGGCTCGAACTCCTGCAGCGCAAGCTGGCCCTCATGAAGGACGGCCGCTCCGACGAGGCGGTGGAGGTCGTGCGCGGGGGGCGCGGCAAGGCGCTCACCGATCAGATCGAGGCGCTGATTGGAGAAATGATCGCCCAGGAGGAAGAACTCTACCGCATTCGCGACGAGCGCATGTCTCAGGCGACGGATTCCCTGGAAATGGCCATTGGCGTCATGATCGTCCTTTTGGGCTTCGTCGCCATGTTCGCGGTCCTTCAGGCCGAAAAGCAACTCAGCGCCTTGCGCAAGTCGGGCGAGTCCCTCCGCCGCGCCTATGACGAACTCATCGAGGAATCGACCAAGCGCGGCGCGCTGGAGGCGCAACTGCGCCAGTCGCAAAAACTCGAGGCGCTCGGCCAGCTCGCAGGCGGCATCGCCCACGACTTCAACAACATGCTCGGGGTCATCGTGGCGAGCCTCAATATCATGAGGCGCAAGCTCAAGCGTGACGACGATGGGATCCATCAGCTGATCAATTCAGCCATGGACGGAGCGGAGCGCGCCGCCGCGCTGGTGCGCAGGCTCTTGTCATTCTCCAGGATTCAGCCGCTCAATCCGACGCCGCTCGACGCCAATCAGCTCGTCACCGGCATGTCCGCGATCCTGCATCGCACGCTGGGCTCGCATGTGGAGCTCGACACCCGGCTCGGCAAAGACCTTTGGCCGGTCAAAGTCGACGCAAACGAACTCGAAAGCGCCATTGTGAATCTCGCGGTCAACGCCCGCGACGCGATGCCGGACGGCGGCACGCTCACGATCGAGACCGCCAATGTCGAACTCGGCGAGGAATTCGTCGAGGCGAACCCGGAAGTGCGGCCCGGTCTCTATGTCCTGCTCTCGGTCTGCGACACGGGAGAAGGGATGGCCCCGGAGGTCATTGCAAAAGCCTTCGATCCCTTCTTCACGACGAAACCCATCGGCAAGGGCACCGGGCTGGGGCTCTCCCAGGCGCATGGATTCGTCCGTCAATCCGGCGGGCACATCAAAATCTATTCGGAGATCGGCCACGGCACCTGCGTCAAGCTGTATCTGCCCCGCCACGTCGAAGAGTGCGAAGCGCCGGCCGCCGCGCCTCAGCGGAAAGAGGATGATTTCCCGCGCGGCCGGCCGGAAGAAATCGTGCTTCTCGTCGAAGACGACGAGCAGGCTCGGCGCGTGACCGCCCAGGGCGTGCGCGAACTCGGCTACACCGTGCTCGAAGCGGCAAGCGGCAAGGAGGCGATTCAAATCATCCGCACGCGGGCCGACATTTCGCTCATGATCACGGACGTCATCATGCCGGGAATGGACGGGGCGCGGCTTGCGCGAGAAGCCGTGTTCCGTCGGCATGCGCTGCATGTGCTGTTCATCACCGGCTACTCGCAGCACGCCATCGTTCGCAACGGCATTCTCGATCCTAACGTCAATCTGCTGACGAAGCCCTTCACCCTGGCGCAGATTGCGACAAAGATTCGCGAGGCGCTCGACGCGCGCGCCGATCTGTCGAAGGGGAACGCTTAGTCGCTCCGACCCGGCCCGCCTCTGGTTTCTAACTCTCCGCCTTGAGCGGGCGCATGAGCAGCGCGTCGATGGCGGCGTCGACGCTGAGCCGCGCCGCAAGGATGTCGTCCACCGCTTCTGCGATCGGCATTTCGACGCCCGCGGCCTTGGCCATTTCGACGAGCACATGCGCGGTGAAGGCGCCTTCCGTGAGCTTGCCGCCACTGGCGTCCTTGGCGGCCGCGCCGCGCCCGAGCCGCTGGCCGAAGGCGAAATTGCGCGACTGCGCCGAACCGCAGGTGAGCACGAGATCGCCGAGGCCGGAGAGGCCCATCAGCGTCTCGCTGCGCGCGCCGAGCGCCCGGCCGAGGCGCGTCAATTCGGCGAAACTGCGGGCGATCAACGCGGCCTGCGCGCTCGCGCCGAGCTCGCGCCCGGAGGCCATGCCGGCGGCGATGGCGAAGACATTCTTGGCGGCGCCGCCGATTTCGACGCCGAGCAGGTCGGTCGAGCGATAAGGACGGAAGGTCTTGGTCGAGAGCGCCTCGCAGAGGCGCTGCGCCAGCGACTCTTCCTGCGCCGCGAGCGTCACGGCGGTCGGCAGGCCCTTGCAGACGTCGGCGGCGAAGCTCGGACCCGAGAGAACGGCGGGCTTCGCTTGCGGCAGCTCCTCCGCCACGACCTCGCTCATGAAGCGGCGTCGATCGCGCTCGATGCCCTTGGCGCAGATGACGAAGGCGGCGCCGTCGGCGAGATGCGGCCGCGCCGCCCGCGCCACATCGCGCATCGCCTGCGCCGGCACGACGGCGAGCACGATTTCCGCGCCGCGAATGCAAGCGAGATCGGCGGTCGGCGTGACCGCGCAAGCGAGCGGCAGACCCGGCAAGTGCCGGCGATTTTCGCGATGTTGCTCCAGCGCCGCCACATGAGCGGCGTCATGCGCCCAGAGCGGCACGCGGGTGCGGCCCTGGGCGGCCACGTTGGCGAGCGCCACGCCCCACGCCCCGGCGCCGAGAACTGCAATGCTGTCGCGCGTCATGATTCCAGTCCAAAAAGCGGCGCATTGAATGTGCGAGGCGCCCTCGGCTCTCTATAGCGAGCCCATGTCGCGCCTCAAAGACGGTCAGCGCAAGCCGAGCTTCTGATTGTCGGGACGCGACCAGAGTCGCTCGAACGCCTCGCGAAAGCGCGCCGCCGCCTGCGGGCTTTCGACCACGATGAGGTCGTTGTCCTGATGAACTTCGCCCGAGACCGAGAAGTTCGCCGAGCCGCTGCGCAAAACGCGGCCGTCGACCTGATAGCTCTTGAGATGCATCAGATCGCGCCCCCGCCCCTTGCGGCGCACGTCGAGATTGGGCGCGTCGGCGATGTCGAGGATCGCCGCCGATCGGTTGAGCTCCTCGCCGTCGAGATAGACCCTGACTTTCACGCCGCGCATGGCGGCGCGGCCGAGGGCCGCGACAAGCGCGCGGTCGGTGAGCACATAGGCGGCCATGTCGAGCGAACGCCGCGCGCCATTGATGAGGCGGGCGTCCACCGACTCGAAGTCCTCACCGGGGCCATAGAAAATATGCAGCCCCGCGACGAGCGGCTCCTGCGAGAGCGGACCCGCCGCCTGCGGCTCTGGGGTCAGCGTCAGCGCAGCAAGCGCCGCGAGGAAGGTTCGCCGCAAGGGTCAGGCCTTGCCGTGATGGGCTCCGCTGGCGACGGCGTCGAGCGGCCAGCGCGGCCGCGGGGCGAAGCCGAGATCGCTGGTGTAGCCGCATTTCAGACGCTCGAGCCCCGCCCAGGCGATGATCGCGCCATTATCGGAACAGAGATTGGCGGGCGGCGAGATGAATCGCAGGCCGCTTTCGGCGCAAAGACGCGTGAGCGCGCGGCGGATCGCGCCATTGGCCCCGACGCCGCCGCCGATCACGAGTCCGCTCGGGCGTCCCTCGCTTTGGCTGAACAGGCGAATGCCGCCGCGCACGCGGTCGACGATGACGTCGACGATGGCGGCCTGGAAGGAGGCGGCCAGGTCTTTCTTGTCCTGCTCGGTCAAGGTCTGGATCTTGAGGACTTCCTGCCGCACCGCCGTCTTGAGTCCGGAGAGCGAGAAATCCGCGCCGCCGCGCCCGACCATTGGACGGGGGAAATCAAAGCGATGGGAATCGCCTTCCTGGGCGAGGTCCTCAATCTGCGGGCCGCCGGGATAGGGCAGCCCGAGCATTTTCGCCACCTTGTCAAAAGCTTCGCCCGCCGCGTCGTCGACCGTCGAGCCGAGGCGGCGATAGTCTCCGACGCCGCGCACGGCGACGAGCTGCGTGTGCCCGCCGGAGACCAGGAGGGCGATAAAGGGAAATTCAAGATGGTCGGTCAGCCGCGCGGTGAGCGCGTGCGCCTCGAGGTGGTTCACGGCGATGAAGGGCTTGCCGAGAGCAAGCGCCAGCCCCTTGGCGGCGGTCAATCCCACCAGCACTCCGCCAATGAGGCCTGGCCCCGCCGCGGCGGCGATGGCGTCAATGTCCTTGAGGTCGACCTTGGCGTTGGCGAGGGCGCGGACGATGAGACGGTCGAGCGAGTCGATATGGGCGCGGGCCGCGATTTCCGGCACCACGCCGCCATAGGCGGCGTGCTGGGCGATCTGGCTCAGCACCTCGTTGGAGAGAATGTCGCCGCCGTCCCCGCCCAAGCGATCCGACACGACGGCGACGGCCGTCTCGTCGCAGGTGGTTTCGATGCCCAGAACGCGCATGCACACTCCTTGGCGCAACGCGCCGTCTTGAACGCCCGCAGGCTGTAGCCCCGCGGGGAGCGGACCGCAACTGACGAAAGCTTTATTCCCTTATGGTTTGCGAAGCGTTTACGTGGGCCGTCCTATTCGGGCGCCACATCCGGCGTCCGCCAGGCGAGATGCTGGCCGCTGTCGACCGCGATCATCTGGCCGGTGACGCTCTTCGCTTTTGAGAGAAAGATCACCGCGTCCACCACCCCCGAGACATCCGCGGCATGGCCGAGCGGCACGCCGCTGGCTTCGATCTCGAACTCGCGGTCGCCCAGCGCTTCGTTCGGAAACACCGGCCCCGGCCCCACGGCGTTGACTCGGATTCTCGGCGCATAGGCCTGAGCCATTGTGCGCGTCGCCGTCCACAGCGCGGACTTGGCGAGGGTATAGCTGAAATAACGCGGCGTCAGGCGCCAGACCCGCTGGTCGATCATATTGACGACGGCGCCTTCCACGTCCCTCGGAAGTTGCGCGGCGAAATCGCGGGCGAGCAGCAGCGGCGCGCGGAGATTGATTGCCATGTGCCGTTCGTAGCTGTCGAGCGAGAAGTCATGCGCCTCGTCGACCTCGAAGATGGACGCGTTATTGACGAGAAGCGTCGGCGGCCCGAAGGCGCGTGCGGCAAAGCCGATGAGACGCTGCGTCTCCACGGCGTCGGCGAGATCGGCGACGGCGACGACAGCTTCGCCGCCGCGCGCGCGGATCGCTTCCGCCGCAAGCTCCGCCTCGTCGGCCGAGCGGCGTGAAGAATGCAGCACGACGGGTCGCCCCTCGCGCGCGAGACGCCCGGCGATGGCGAGGCCGATGCGCCGCGCCGCCCCCGTCACCAGCGCCGGCCCGCCGGGCGTCTCCTTACTCTCGCTCATCGCCGCTCTCCTCTCGGGTCGGGCCGCTTCTCACGATGCGCGCTCAGCGTCAACGAAGGCCGGCCCAGCGCCGCATATAACGCCTCTAAGCTCTTCACCCGTCGAAAAATCCGCGCGCACGGGTGTTAAGCTGAGCGGCAGCGCCTAGATTAGGTCGGCGGGGGCAAAAATCCGGTTTTGTCAGAGGAGAGTTTTCATGGGCATCTTCGACTTTTTCACCGGCAAAAGCAAAGCTGCGCCCGCGGTCGCCGGCGCGACCGACAATGCGGCGGCCCCGGCCGACGCGCTCGCAAAGGAGCTGCAGGGCTACGGCTTTGACGTCTCGGGCGTGGACATCGAGGTCAACGGCGACACGGTGACTCTGAACGGCGCGGTCAACTCCCGCGCCGAGCTCGAAAAGATTGTTTTGGCGGTGGGCAATAGCAAGGGCGTGGCCAAGGTCGAGAACAATCTCATCGCCCCCGACCACGATCCGACGCAGCCATCTGGCATACATGTCGTCGTCGCCGGCGACACCTTGTGGAAGATCGCCGAAGCCCATTACGGCGATGGCGCGCGCTACGAAGAGATCTTCGAAGCCAACAAGCCGTTGCTCAAACATCCCGACAAGATCTACCCCGGCCAGCGTCTGCGAATTCCGGGCGCGAGCGGCTCTGCGCTCGCACAGGCCGGCGGCTGGGCGCCCCCGGCCGAAATTGCCGGCAAGGCGTAAGACAGGCTTACGCTTTGGTCGCCTCGAAGGCGGGCGTGTTTGTCTCGAAGTCCGAAAGCCAGGCGACGAGCTTCGGATGCGTCGCGCGCCAGGCGCCCTCGAAGCGCAGATCGAGATAGCCGAGCGCGCAGGCGACGGCGATCTGGCCCACGTTGACGGTCCCCTCCGGGGGCGCGGCCTCGAGCGCGGCGAGCGCGCGGTCGATCTTGCCCTGCTGCAGATCGATCGCGTCCTGGTCGCGCAGGGCGGCCGGGCGCGTCGCCGTCTCATAGCGAATGAGCAGCGCCGCATCATTGATCCCGTCGCCGAGCGCCTGAAGCCGCAAAACGTCGAAGCGGCGAAGCGGATCGGCGGGGATCAGCTGATGACCGCCGAGGTAATCGAGATAATCCACGATCACGCGGCTGTCATAGAGCGCCGTTCCATCCTCGAGCAGCAGCGTCGGAATTTTGCCGAGCGGGTTTTGCTGACGCAGCGAATCGTTCGGGTCCGTGGTGCTCGCCGCGACAACCTCGATGCGTGACGAGAGCCCCAGAAGCTCCGCGGCGATACGGATCTTGCGCGCATAGGGGGAGGCGGCGGAGTAGCGAAGGATCATCATAAGCTTTTGTCTTTCGTCGGTGAGCGTTCCACTGTCAATCAGCCGGGGCGGGACGGCTGCCGCCGATAACGCCCCTATGCCCCCGTGAGCCGCTCCAGGTCAAAGCCCGCGCCGGGGCCTTGCGCCAATTTCGGCGCCAGATACGCCAGGATGCGGCGCGCCTCGTCCTCGAAGACGAAAGGCGGATTGACGACGACCAGCCCCGTGCGGCGCAAGCCCTCGCCGCCGCCGGCCACGGCGAGCGACAGGCGCAAGGCGCGCTTCACGCCCTCGCGCTTGAAGCCGTCGAGGAAGTCGCGCTCGCCCTGTGCGTCCTTCGAGGGATGCCACAGCGCGTAAACGCCCGTCGGCCATTTTTGATAGGCCGCGAGAAAGGCTGAAAACATCGCCGCAAATTCGTCCGTGCGCTCGAAGGGCGGATCGATGAGGACGAGGCCGCGCCGCTCTTTCGGAGGCACATAGGCGGAAAGGCCGGTATAGCCGTCGATATGAATCGTCTTGACGCGCGCGTCGCGACCGAAGCGATAGCGCAGCGCCCCGAAGGCGTCCGGGCGGAGTTCGCAGAAAATGGCGCGATCCTGCGGGCGCATCAGCCGCGCGGCGATCAGCGGCGAGCCGGGATAAAGCGCGGGTCGCCCATCGGCGTCGAAGGCGCCGAGACACGCGAGATAGGGCGCGAGCAGATCGCGCGTCTCGTCATCGGCGGCGGAAAGATCGGCGAGGCGCCCGACGCCGTCGCGCCATTCGAGCGTGCGCTCGGCTTCCTCGGCGGCAAGATCGTAAGCGCCTTCGCCGGCATGCGTGTCGATGACGCGAAACGGGGCGTCCTTCCGCGTCAGATACAGGAGCAGCCGCGCCAGCAATGCGTGCTTGAAGACATCCGCAAAATTGCCGGCGTGGAAGCCGTGTCGGTAGTTCATGCGTTACAACGGCGCGGGCGCCGCGATCTCCCGCTGACGGCAGCCACGGCGGACGACGTCTGGACAGGCGCGAAACTCACGCAGATCCTTGGAGAGGCAGATGCGCACGCCCTCCAGCACGTCACGTCGGCAGGCGACCGCCATCATGCCCGGCCGCAGGCGCGGATTGGCGTCGTAGAAGGCGCGCTCCACGTCGATGGGCGTGAAGGTCTGGTCGCGCGTCGGCTTGACGAAGGGCTGCGGGATCGTCACCGCCTCGCGCGCGCGGGCGACGTCGGCGAAGAAGTCGCTGGGGCTCTTGCCTGAACAGGTCCCATGCTTGCGCCATTCGTAACGCGCCAGCCGTTCGTCGGGAAAGACGCCATTGGCGCGCTCGAGCGCAATACGCGAGGGCGAGCGCGGCCCGGGACAATCGCTCGGATAGCCCTGCTCATATTGAGGCCAGAGGCCGTGCACAACGAAGCCCTGCCCCTTTCCCGGTTCGCACTGGTCATGCGCGCCGCCGACATGCTCGCAGAACCCCGGCGACCAGCTCAACGCCAGAACATAGAAGTCGAAGTCCCGCGCGGGCGCGCCGCCGCGAAAGCCGGCGTCGGCCTTCTCGGGCTCGGGCGCGGGCGTCTCGCTTGGCGCCTTGGGGCCCAAGCGATCGGCGCAGCGATCGAGAATACAGTCCGCATCCTTCGCCTGAGCGGGGACTGCGAGGGCGGACCCCCATAGAGCGGCGACGAGCGGCAAAGCGCGCGCGAGGGCGGCGGCGTTGAAACCAAACATGAGAGACCTCTGGGCTGCGGCGGCGGCCCAGATCAAGGTCCGGCCGCGCGGCAATTCGGACTGAACGCATGGTTGCGGTCAAGTCCGACGATGCACCATGTCACGCCCGAGCCAATGCCGATGAAGCCGAGCGCCTCCGCAATATTATAGACCACGCGACGGCGCAGGCCGTCGTTGAACAGCGCGTCCGCCTGACAATAACGGCGCGGAATGTAGCTCAAACCATCGGTGCGATAGCCGTATTCGAACGGGGGGTAGAACGAATCGATTTCGAGGCCCGACCCCCAATACTCCCACTCGCGTCCCTTGAAGCTCCAGGAAATCTCGGCCAGCACGCCCGGGTCGTTGCAGGCCGGCAGCGCGCTTCTAAAGGGCGGGTAGCGCTCTTCGGCAAGCGGGCGGTCCTGCTCGCCATAGGTGACGATCCCAGCGGCCGCGGCGCCGCCGCAGGCAAGGGCCGAAACGACGAGACCCACGGCGACGCGTCCCAAAGCGAAGTTTCGCATGCTTTCCTTCCCGCACCCGACTCGGAGCGGGATTGGGCCCCGAAGCCTCCCTCCGCGTCAAGTCGCGATTTGCACGACGAACCGCCACGCCCTTATAGTGTGGCCATGGCGAAGAATTTCAGAGCAAGAGCCGTTCTTTCGCGCCTCTTGGCGATTGCGGCGATCGCGCTCGCCGCCGTTCTCGCGGCCGCGCCGAGCGCCCATGCGCAAGACCCCTTCTCCGATTTCTTCGAAGGCATTTTCGGCGGGCCGAGGCGCGCGGCGCCGTCCCGCGCCACTGAGCAGCCGCGCGTGCGGCGCATCATGCCGCATCAGGAAAACCGCCCGCCGACCTATTGGCGCAGCGGCGACGCCAGCCGCGCCGCGAAGCGCTCCAAGCGCGGCGAGCCGACGGACTCGGCGGCGCCGGAGAAGCCCGACCTCGCGGCAAATTATTTCGTCGCCGTGATGGGCGACAGTTTCGGCGTGCTGCTCGGCAATGGGCTCGAGGAGACCTTCGCCGACAAGCCGGAAATCGGCGTCGAGAAAAAGGCCAAGGAAAATTCCGGGCTGGTGCGCGAGGATTATTTCGACTGGCCGAAAGCCGCCAAGGACATCGCCAGCGGCCCGCAGAAGGTCGATGTCGCGGTCATCATGATCGGCTCGAACGACCGTCAGTCGCTGCGTGACGGGACCAAAAGCGAGGAGCCGTTTTCGCCGCGCTGGCGGGAGCTCTATCAGGCGCGCGTCGACGCCATGCTGGCGCCGTTTCGCGAGAAGAAGATCACGGTGGTGTGGGTCGGTCTGCCGATCATGAAGAATGAGAGCTTTTCGGCCGATATGGCGAAGCTCAACGACATTTATCGCGCCGCCGTCACAAAGGACGGCGGTGTCTTTGTCGATTTGTGGGAGGCTCTCGCCGATGAGCGCGGCCAGTTCAGCGCCTTCGGGCCGGACATCAACGGCCAGATCGTGAAGCTGCGCACGGCCGACGGCGTGCATCTCACCGACGCCGGCGCGCTGAGCGTCGCGCATTTCGTCGCGAATGAAATCAAGAAGCTCTACGAGGGCAATCACCCCGTCGCGCCCGAACAGCAGCCGACGGCGACGGCGCCCGCCGAAACGCCCGCCGCGCCGCCGGCCCCCGGCGCGCCCATCGTGTTCCGGTCTCCCGTCAATCCGGCGGCTTCCAACGCCCCCGCGCTCCCCGAGCGACCCGCGATTGGTCCGGTTCAGACGTTGAGCGGATCGGCGGCGGCCGCGAGCGCCGAACTGGCCCGCCCCGCGCCGAAAACGGGCGCTTCGGGCGCCGATGCGCAGGCGCTCGCCCGGCACGTGTTCGTCGACGGCGGCGATCAGCCGTCGCGCCCCAATCGCGCCGACGACTCGTCGTGGAGGGCGCCAGCCCAATGATAGCGCCCTTCCATTAACCCTTGTGTCGACATTTGGGCAAAAATTTTGAAGGTTGCCTGGTTTCCAGTGGAACCCTCAGTCAGGCTCACGCATTTCCCGCCAAGGAATATTCGGAGCCATGAAGATGCCGCATTTTGCCAAAGGCGCTCGTCGCTTTCTCTCGATTGCCGCTTTCTCGCTCGTTGCGATCGCGTTTTCGACCCCGTCGTTGGCCGACGGACGCGGCTTCTTTGCGCTCTTCGACAATGAACCCGCGCCCGATGCGCGCAACATGATTGCTTATTATGGCGAGCCTCAGCAGACGGCACCGGCAGACATGCAGGACGAAACCCGTCTGGGCCGCGAATATCCCGCGACGACCCGCGAGCGCATCGCCGATCCGACGGGCGAGCGCGCCGGCGTCATTACGGTCGACACGGCCAATCGTTATCTCTATCTCTCGCTCGGCAATGGCGAGGCGATGCGCTACGGCATTGGCGTCGGTCGTGAGGGCTTCACCTGGAAGGGCCGCGTCCGCATCGGCCGCAAGGAATCCTGGCCGGATTGGACGCCGCCGAAGGAAATGCTGAAGCGCCGTCCCGATTTGCCGCGCCACATGGCCGGCGGCCAGGACAATCCGCTCGGCGCCCGCGCGATGTATCTCTATTCCGGCGAGCGCGACACCATGTTTCGCATCCACGGCTCCAATGAGCCCTGGACGATCGGACAGGCCGTCTCCTCGGGCTGCATCCGCATGACCAATGACGACGTGAGCGACTTGTTCAGCCGGGTGAAGGTCGGAACGACGGTTGTGGTGCTCTGATTGTTTGAGAGTTGGCCCCTCGTGCTTCGAGACGCCGCCTGCGGAGGCGCCTCAGCGTGAGGGGCTTTCTCTTCTCTAATCAATCCAGATTGCAGCTAAACACGAAATTGGTCAGCGCCGAGAAGGACACTGTCACCGCGATCCATATCCCGATCAGGGTCCAGCCGAGTCTCTTCTTATCGCGCCCGTAGAGAAAAGCGCCGACGAGCGGCAGCACCAGAAAGAAGAATTGCCACGGCTGGGAGACGAAAGTGTCGCAGTACCAGAGATTGAGCTTCTCGCTGATCATTTTTCCTCACCTTGGCAGATTTGTTTCGCCCATCAGGTGAAGATCGACCGCATGGGCGCATTGGCGTCCCTCGCGAATGGCCCACACCACGAGCGATTGTCCGCGCCGCATGTCTCCGCACGCAAACACTTTTTCCCGCGACGATTTATAAGCGCGGGTGTCGGCCGCGACATTTCCGCGGTTATCGAGATCCACGCCCGCCCCCTCGAGCAGTCCTTTGCGCAACGGCGACACGAAGCCCATGGCGAGGAGGATGAGATCGGCGCGGATGGTGAAGGAGCTCTCCGGAACTTCCTGCATCTTGCCGTCGACGCGCACGCAGCGCAGGCCCTTCACGACGCCGCCCTCGCCGACGAACTCCTTCGTCAGCACGGAGAATTCACGGGCCGACCCTTCTTCGTGCGACGAGGAGGTGCGCAGCTTCAACGGCCAATCCGGCCAGGTGAGCAGCTTGTTTTCCTTCTCCGGCGGACGCGGCATGATTTCGAGCTGCGTCACCGACAACGCGCCATGGCGCACCGAAGTGCCGATGCAGTCGGAACCCGTGTCGCCGCCGCCGATCACGACGACATGCTTGCCGGTCGCCAGGATCGGCTCATTGGTCGGCAGCGGCTCGCCGGACACGCGGCGGTTCTGCTGCGTGAGGAAGTCCATGGCGAAATGCACGCCCCGAAATTCGCGGCCGGGGATCGGCAGATCGCGGGGGGCCTCGGCGCCGCCTGCGAGAACGAGGGCGTCGTGGCCCGCGACGAGCTCGCGGACATTCACGTCCACGCCAACATTGACGTTGTAGTGGAAGATGACGCCTTCGGCCTCCATCTGCTCGACGCGGCGGTCGACGAGATGCTTCTCCATCTTGAAGTCGGGAATGCCGTAGCGCAGCAGGCCGCCAGCCTTGGCCGCCTTTTCGAAGACATGGACGTCATGGCCGGCGCGCGCGAGCTGCTGGGCGGCGGCGAGGCCCGCCGGGCCCGAGCCGACGACCGCGACGCGGCGGCCGGTCTTGCGCTTCGGCGGCTCGGGCACGACCCAGCCCTCAGCAAAGCCGCGGTCGACGATAGCGCATTCGATCGACTTGATCGTGACCGGCTGGTCCTGGAGGTTCAGCGTGCAGGACGCTTCGCAAGGCGCGGGGCAGATGCGGCCGGTAAATTCCGGAAAGTTGTTCGTTGAATGGAGATTGGCGAGCGCCTTCCTCCAGTCGCCGTGATAGACCAGGTCGTTCCAGTCGGGGATCTGGTTATTGACCGGGCAGCCGTTGTGGCAGAACGGGATGCCGCAATCCATGCAGCGCGAGGCCTGATTGCGGGTGGCCTCTTCGGAAAGGGGGATGACGAATTCGTCGTAATGGCGAATTCGGTCGGCCGCCGGCTTGTATTTGCGGTCCTGACGGTCGATTTCGAGAAAGCCCGTGACCTTGCCCATGAGTAGCTTCCCAACCTTTCGCATCGGGCTCCGGCCATGACCGGAACTTAACTGTGCTCCGTTCCCACCGCCGGATTCAAAGGCGAATTCCGCCAGCCTGTCGACAACCGCCGCCACAGCGGGATTTCGCAACGTTTTTTCAAACCGTCAAGCGATCCGCCTGACGTACGCTCGGCGCGAAGCTTTTGACGGCTCCGCGCCGCTTTGGCCCGAAAGGGCCGGCCGGTCCTATTCGCCGGCCGCCGCGAGACGTTTCGGCTGCGCCTTCTTCGCCGCCATTTCCGTGAGCGCGCGGCGATATTCGATCGGCATGACCTTGCGGAATTTCGGCCGATAGACCGCCCAATTGTCCAGAATGTCGCGGGCGCGGGTCGAGCCCGTGTAACGCAGATGATTCTGGATGAGCTGGCGCAGGCGCTCGGCGTCGAAACGCGTCATGTCGGCGAGGATGTCGACCTTGCCATGCGTCTCGAGATCGCCGGACTGGTGATAGGTCTCGGTCATCGCCGTCTCCTCGGCGCCCACGGGTTCGAGATCGACCATGGCGAGGTTGCAGCGCGTCGCGAACGTATCGTCCTCGTCGATGACATAGGCGATGCCGCCGGACATGCCGGCCGCGAAATTGCGGCCCGTCTGCCCGAGCACCACCACCACGCCGCCGGTCATATATTCGCAGCCATGGTCGCCCACGCCCTCGACGACGGCGACGGCGCCCGAATTGCGCACGGCAAAACGCTCGCCCGCGACGCCGCGGAAATAGCACTCGCCCGCAATGGCGCCGTAGAGCACGGTATTGCCGACGATAATCGAGTTCGACGGATCGATCTGCCTGGCGTTGCGCGAGGGATAGACGACCAGCTTGCCGCCGGAGAGACCCTTGCCGACATAGTCGTTGGCCTCGCCCTCGAGCTGGAGCGTGACGCCGCGCGCGAGGAAAGCGCCGAAGCTCTGCCCCGCCGTGCCCGTGGCGCGTATGCTGATCGTATCTTCCGGCAGGCCGGCGTGGCCGTAGATGCGCGCGACTTCGCCGGAGAGCATCGCGCCCGTCGTGCGGTCGACGTTCTTGATCGGCGTCTCGATCGAAACCTTCGCGCCGCGATCGAGCGCGGGACGCGCCTCGGCAATGAGCTTGTTGTCGAGCGCCTTGTCGAGGCCGTGATCCTGCGATTGCGAATGACGGATCTTGGGGCCCTCGCCCGCCGGCTTGTGGAACAGCTTCGAGAAGTCGAGGCCCTGCGCCTTCCAATGGGCGACGGCCTTCGTCTTGTCGAGCATCTGCATCTGTCCGACGAGTTCGTCGAAGCGGCGGAAGCCCATCTCGGCCATCAACTCGCGCACTTCCTCGGCGACGAAGAAGAAGTAGTTGATGACATGCTCCGGCTGGCCGACGAAGCGCTTGCGCAGGACGGGGTCCTGCGTCGCCACGCCGACCGGGCACGTGTTGAGATGGCACTTGCGCATCATGATGCAGCCGGCCGCAATCAGCGGCGCGGTCGAGAAGCCGAACTCGTCCGCCCCGAGCAGGGCGCCGACGACCACGTCGCGGCCCGTGCGCAGACCGCCGTCGACCTGAACCGCGATGCGCGAGCGCAGGCCGTTGAGCACCAGGGTCTGATGCGTCTCGGCGAGGCCGATCTCCCACGGGCTGCCGGCGTGCTTGATCGAGGTCAGGGGCGAAGCGCCGGTGCCGCCCTCGAAGCCCGAAATCGTCACATGATCGGCGCGGCCCTTGGAGACGCCGGCCGCGACCGTGCCGACCCCGACTTCCGAGACGAGCTTCACCGAAATCGCGGCTTTCGGATTGACGTTCTTCAAATCGAAGATGAGCTGCGCCAAATCCTCGATCGAGTAAATGTCGTGATGCGGCGGCGGCGAGATCAGGCCGACGCCCGGCGTCGAATGGCGCACCTTGGCGATCACCGCGTCGACCTTGTCGCCCGGCAACTGCCCGCCTTCGCCGGGCTTCGCGCCCTGCGCCATTTTGATCTGGATCATGTCCGCGTTGACGAGATACTCCGTCGTCACGCCAAAGCGGCCCGACGCCACTTGCTTGATGGCGGAGCGCATGGTGTCGCCGTTGGGCAGCGGCTTGAAGCGATCCGGCTCCTCGCCGCCCTCGCCCGTATTCGACTTGCCGCCGATGCGGTTCATGGCGATGGCGAGCGTCGTGTGGGCCTCGCGCGAGATCGAGCCGAAGGACATGGCCCCCGTTGCGAAGCGCTTGACGATCTCGCTCGCGGGCTCGACCTCGTCGAGCGGCGCGGGCTTGCGGCCATCTTCCTCGGCGCCCTTGATGCGGAACAGCCCGCGCAGGTTCAGCAGGCGCTCGTCCTGCTCGTTGAGCGCCTTGGCGAAGGCGCGATATTGCTCCTGCGCATTGCCGCGCACCGCGTGCTGCAGCAGCGACACCGTCTGCGGGGTCCAGCTATGCGCCTCGCCGCGAATGCGGAAGGCGTAGTCGCCGCCGACGTCGAGCGCGTCGCGATAGACGGGCGCGTCGCCGAAGGCGAGCCGGTGGCGTCGCACCGACTCCTTGGCGATCTCGTCGAGGCCGACGCCTTCGACGCGGGTCGTCGTGCCGGTGAAGAATTCGTCGACGAAGAGCTGCGCGAGGCCCACGGCGTCGAAAATCTGCGCGCCGCAATAAGACTGGTAGGTCGAAATGCCCATCTTGGACATGACCTTCAAGAGGCCCTTGCCCACCGCCTTGATGTAACGCTTGATCGCCGTCTCGGCGTCGACGTCCTTGGGGAACTCCGAAACCGACGCTTCGAGCGTGTCGAAGGCGAGATAGGGATTGATTGCCTCGGCGCCGAAGCCCGCGAGGCAGGCGAAGTGATGCACCTCGCGCGCCTCGCCGGTCTCGACGACGAGGCCGACCGAGGTGCGCAGACCCTTGCGGATCAGATGATGGTGCACGGCGGCCGTCGCGAGCAGCGCGGGGATCGGAATGCGGTCCGGTCCGACCATGCGATCCGAGAGAATGATGATGTTGTATTTGCCGCTGACCGCTTCTTCCGCGCGCTGGCACAGGCGCTGAATGGCGCCGCGCATGCCGGCCGCGCCCCTGCTCGAATCGTAAGAGATTTCGAGCGTCTTGGTGTCGAAGCTGTCTTCGACCATGCCGATCCAGCGGATCTTCTCCAAATCCTCGTTGGTCAGGATCGGCTGGCGCACTTCGAGCCGCTTCTTATTGGCCGAGCCCTCGTGATCGAGAATGTTCGGGCGCGGGCCAATGAAGGAGACAAGGCTCATGACCAGCTCTTCGCGGATCGGGTCGATCGGCGGATTGGTCACCTGCGCGAAGTTTTGCTTGAAGTAAGTGTAGAGCAGCTTCTCCTTGTCGGAGAGCGGCGACACCGGCGTGTCCGTGCCCATGGAGCCGACGGCCTCCTGGCCGGTGACCGCCATGGGATACATCAGGAGATAAAGGTCTTCCTCGGTGTAGCCGAAGGCCTGCTGGCGATCGAGGAGCGTGACGTCGGCGCGCGCCGGGCGCGACTCGACGGGCTTAAGCTCCTCGAGCTGGATCTGCGTGCGCGCGAGCCACTCCTTGTAGGGATGGGAGAGCGACAGCTCCTTCTTGATCTCGTCGTCGGAAATGATGCGGCCCTGCTCGAGATCAACGAGCAGCATCTTGCCCGGCTGCAGGCGCCACTTCTGGACGATTTTCTCTTCCGGTATCGGCAGCACGCCCATTTCCGACGCCATCACCACGAGACCGTCGTCGGTGACGAGGTAGCGCGCCGGACGCAGGCCGTTGCGGTCGAGCGTCGCGCCGATCTGGCGGCCGTCGGTGAAGGCCATGGCGGCGGGGCCGTCCCACGGCTCCATGAGCGCGGCGTGGTGCTCATAGAAGGCGCGACGATCCTCGTCCATCAGCGGATTGCCCGCCCAGGCCTCCGGAATCAGCATCATCACCGCATGGGCGAGCGAATAGCCGCCGCGCACCAGAAATTCGAGCGCATTGTCGAAACAGGCTGTGTCGGACTGGCCCTCATAGGAGATCGGCCAGAGCTTGCTGATATTGTCGCCAAAGAGCGGCGAGGAGACCGCCGCCTGACGCGCCGCCATCCAGTTGAGATTGCCGCGCAGCGTATTGATTTCGCCATTATGCGCGACGAAGCGGTAAGGGTGAGCGAGCCGCCACGACGGGAAAGTGTTAGTCGCAAAGCGCTGATGCACGAGCGCGATCGCCGAGACGAAGCGCTCGTCCTTGAGGTCGAGGAAATAGCTGCCGAGCTGGGAGACCAGCACCATGCCCTTGTAGACGATGGTGCGCGTCGAGACCGAGACGGAGTAAAATTCGCGGCCGCCTTCGAGCTTGTAGATCTCGTTTGAGGACGACTTGCGCGCAAGATAGATGCGCCGCTCGAAATCGTCCGAGTCTTTCACATCCGCCCCGCGGCCGATGAAAAGCTGGATGTGATGCGGCTCGACGTCGCGAACGGCGTCGCCAAGGTCGCTCGAATCGACGGGAAGATCGCGCCAGCCGAGCACGACGACGCCCTCGTCGCGCATCTGCTCTTCGAGAATGGCTTTGGCTTGCGCGCGCGCTTCCGCGTCGCGCGGCATGAAGAACTGGCCAATCGCATAGTCGCCGGGGGCGGGAAGATCGAATCCGAGCTTCCGGCACTCCGCCTTGAAGAACTCATGCGGGATCTGGACGAGAATGCCGCAGCCGTCGCCGAGCTTGGGGTCCGCCCCGACCGCGCCGCGATGGTCGAGGTTGAGCAAGATCTGCAGGCCCATCTCGACGATGGCGTGCGTCTTCTGGTTATGCATGTTGGCGACGAAGCCGACGCCGCAGGAATCGTGCTCCTGCGCCGGATCGTAGAGGCCCTGCGCCGCGGGCAGCGCGGGATCTCGGCCAAGGGCGACCTCCTGCTGCCGGGCCTCCTGCATGGCCTTCATATCAACGACCTTGGTCATGGCGGCGTCTCCCCGACGCGGCGCGGCGCGCAAGCGGCCGGCGTCCCGTCACATCTTCGTTTCAAACTGCATAGAGCAAGACCAGGACGGATAGAAGCGCCCACGCGCTTCGTCCAGTCCCCGCTCGCGCCCGGCCAATCGCTTCGGCCGCCTTTAATTCTCTCGCGCCTGCCCCGGCCCGGCCGCCGCGCCCTCAGGCAAAAGGCGCGCCAGACTCCCAGCGTCGTCGGCCGCTCGCCCCCAGCCGCCGCGTTCGGCAGGCGGGAAAGGGAGTCGGGCGGCAGGCGAAGGACGAACGGCGTCAAAAGGTCAGCAGCACTGACATATTGACGCCCGTGATTGTTGCCAGATTTATGCCCCGGTGACAAGCAACCGCCCAATATCGAGGCGGTTCCAAACGCACATTTGCGGCCTAAGCGTCCAACCCTCGCCGCAATCGGGGAGAAGATGGCCTGACGCGCGGGGGCGACGCGTCTCATGGAACAAACACATGTCTTCTGCCTGGCCGAAATGGCGCAAGCCGCTCGCGCTCGGACTTCTCCTCGCCGTCGGCGTCGCCGACGCGGCGACCGCGCAATTCTTCTTTAGGCCCTACTTCCACAGCTGGCGCTATGACTTCCCGCCGGACGAGGACGATCTGCCGCGCTATGGGTCGCGTCGCGCCGTCGCGCGCATTCTCGCAGGCGCGGGCTATGAACTCGTCGGCCCGCTCGGGCGTCGGGGGGATCAGATCGTCGCGACGGGCGTGAGCCGGCGCGCGGGCGAAGCGCGCTTCATCATCGATCCGTACGAGGGCGAGATCGTTCGCGCCACGCGATTGGGGCCAGCCGCGGAGGGCCGACGCTCGGACGAAGAGCGACTGGGGCCCGCTGACGGATCGCGGCCGCCGCCGGCCCGCGAGGGGCGCGCCGTCGAGACGCCGCGCCGCGCCGCGCGCGCCGCCCCACAGCCTCTGGTTGAAAAGGCTCCGCCGGGACGCAGCGAGGCGGTCGCGCCGAGCCCGAATCGGGCGATGCCGGGGCCAGCTAAACCGCTAGAGGCTGAAAAGCCTCTCGAGGCCGCGAACCCCCCCGAGCCGTCGAAGCCGGCAGACGTGGCGAAGCCCGTTGAGATTCAGCCCCCGCCGCCCGGGCAGACGACAAAATCACAGGACGAAGCGCCGCAGAAACCAGCCGAGGCGGCCAAAGCGGAGGCTAGGCCCGCCGCTCCGGCCACGACCCAGAAGGCCGCGCCGACGCGCCCCGTGGCGGCGCGCTCGACCGGCTCCTCGCATCGGGCGATCGTTCCGCCCAAACAGGCGGAGGGAACGACTGCGGTGACGCCCTCGGCGCCGTCGACGTCGACGGCGCCGGCGGCAAGCGCACAAACGCCCGCGAGCGTCGCCATGCCCAAGAGCGCGCAATAGACAAAAAAGAGGCGCCCGAAAGGGGCGCCTCGCTAAGACCTCGCGCTCTCTAAGAGATTACGCGGCCTTGGACTCCACGACCTTGGCGGTCGCGACGCCGCCGCCAATCTCGATGCGGCGGGGCTTCTGGGCCTCCGGGATTTCGCGCACGAGGTCGACATGCAGCAAGCCGTTGACGAGGCTCGCGCCCGTCACGACGACATGGTCCGCCAGCTGAAAGCGACGCTCGAAGGCGCGGGCGGCGATGCCCTGGTGCAGCATCTCGCGGCCCTCGGCGGGCGCGGTCTGCTCCTTGGAGCCTTTGATCGAAAGGGTGTTTTCGCGGGTCTCGATCGTCAGCTCGTCACGCGAGAAGCCAGCGACCGCAAGCGTGACCCGATAGGCGTTTTCGCCAGTCCGCTCAATGTTGTAGGGCGGATAGGAAGAGGCGCCGTCGACGCCGCTCGCCTGATCCAGAAGATTGAAGAGGCGATCGAAGCCGACCGTTTGACGATAGAGAGGCGAAAGATCGAAGTGACGCATGACATATCCTCCGTATGAAGCGACATGCGGCGCGCTGCGTTACGCGCCGCGCCTGTTTGCGCGTCCATTCCGGCCCGCGCTGGCTTCGATCTGGGAACGGGGGGAGCGAAGTTCAAGGGGGCGATGACAAGGACCCGCTCCCGACCAGCCGCTTTGGCCAAACGACAAGGAAGAACAATATGGTGCGCATATTCATCCTCTTGCTGTGTCTGGCCCTCGCGCCGGCGGCGGTCCGCGCCGAGATCCTCGGCATGCAGGTCCCGCGCATGGTGAGCGAAGAGGAAATGAAAGCCTCGCTCCGCGCGGTGGAGCTCGTCGACGAAAGAGGCGCCCTGCTCGATCTGTCGGCTTTGATGGCCAGCGGCAAGCCGACGCTCGTCTCGCTCTGGGCCCATTGGTGCCCGAATTGCCTTGCTGAAATTCAGGGCTACAAGGCCATCGCCAAGGCCTGCCCGCAGCGCTGGAACGTCGTCTTCGTCTCGGCGCGCGCCAGCGATTATCCAAGGGACCTCGCCAAGTTCCGGAGCTACGGCCTGCCGTGGAAATTCTACCGGGTGGGCGACGCGGCCCGGAGCGATCCGACCAAGGCCCGCGCCGCGCGCGCCTTTTACGGCGAGACGACTCAGGGCGGGGTCGTGACGCCGATGCATTATCTGGTCAATAGCCGCGGCGCCGTCGAGGCGATCGTCGCCGGCAGGATGGACTTTGCCGATCCCGAGCGGCTGGCCGCCTTCTGCAGACGCTGAGGCGCGCCCCGCCAGTTCGGCCCATGACTAAAAATGCACTATCCTTGCGCGAAGAATCGGGCTCGAGCGCCACGGAGACAACATGCGCGAACTGGTCGCGACGCCAGACAATCCGATCCCCGAGGGCGCCGTCGTCCATCACCTCCGCACACCCGACGGCCGGCGCCTGCGCGCGGCGAGCTTCCCCTGCCCCGTGAAGCCGCGCGGGACGGTCGCCGTCTTTCAGGGCCACAATGAATTCATCGAAAAATATTTCGAGACCGTCGAGGCGCTGCGCCAGCGCGGCTTCGACGTCGTCGCGCTGGACTGGCGCGGACAGGCGGGCTCGGAGCGCGAACTCGACGATCCGCGCAAGGGCCATATCGACGATTTTTCGCAATATCAGCGCGACCTCGACGTGTTTTGCGCCGAGGTTTTGAGTCCGCGGCCGCAGCCCTGGTTTGCCCTCGCCCACTCCATGGGCGCGGCGATCATGCTCGACATGGCGCATGCGACCCGGCCGCCCTTCGAGCGTCTCGCGCTCACCGCGCCGATGATCGACCTGCACAATCTTCGCTTCCCCCGCGGTGCGCGCTGGCTCGCCGACACGCTCGACATGTTGGGCCTCGGCGGCTGGTTTATTCCCTTTGGAAAAGGCCGATCCTTCTATGAGGGACCCTTCGAGGGCAACAAGCTCACGACCGATCCCATCCGTTTCGCCCGCACCGCCCGCATCGTCGAGGCCGCGCCTCGGCTCGTCATCGGCGATCCCACGATCGGCTGGGTCAACGCCGCCTTTCGAATGATGAAGCGGTTCGAGGCGCCCGAATATGCGCGCCACATTCGCGCGCCGATATTGAGCTTCGCGGTTGGACGCGAAGAAGTCGTCTCCAACCGGGCGATCGAGCGCTTCGCGCAAAATCTGAATAATTACGCTCTGATCAACGTCCCCGGCGCAAAGCACGAACTGCTGATGGAGCGCGACGAATACCGCGCGCAATTCTGGCGCGCTTTCGACGCGTTTATTCCGGGGAGCGGGGTTTGACGCGGGGTCAAATCTGACGCCGTGAGCTCCCCGCGCCCCGACCCCTAACCGGCCAGCAACCTCACCGCCGCTTCGTGGAGCGCCCGGTCGCCCGCCGCGATGATGGCGCCGCCCTTCGCCGCGTCGCCGCCGTCCCATGTCGTGACGACGCCGCCGGCGCCTTCGACGATCGGGATCAAGGCGACGATGTCATAAGCGTTCAGCCCCGACTCGATCACGAGATCGACGTGGCCGGCGGCGAGCGCGCAATAGGCGTAGCAGTCGCCGCCATAGCGCGACAGACGCACTTTCTCTTCGACGCGAAGGAACTTGTCGCGTAATTCGGGCTCGATCAGCAGCGGCGACGTCGTCATCAACGTCGCCTGCCCCAGCGTCGGACAGGGCCGCACGACAAGCTTGCGGCGTTCCTCGCCGCCTTTGCCGAGACGCGACGGCCCGCGCCAGAAGGCGGCCTCGCCGTCGCCGTGGAAACGCTCGCGGGTGAAGGGCTGATTCATCATCCCGTAACAGGGTCGGCCCCGGTGCGAGAGGCCGATCAGCGTGCCCCAGGTCGGGAAGCCGGAGATGAAGCTTTTCGTGCCGTCGATCGGGTCGAGCACCCAGACATATTCCGCCGCCTCGTCACGCGAGGCGAATTCCTCGCCGATGACCCCGTGGCTCGGAAAGGTGCGCTGGATCAGTCGGCGCATGGCGAGCTCGGCGGCGCGGTCGGCCTCCGTCACCGGATCGAAGGCGCCGCCATGCGCCTTATCGTCGGCGGCGATGGCGGTGCGGAAAAAGGGCATGATGGCCTCGCCCGAGACTTCCGCCAGCTCCTCGACGAATTTTTCGAAATCGACGACGGTCATTCCTGCTCCAGCGCCGGAAAGCCGCTGATTATTCGGCGGCCATCCGGCGCGGGCCGCCAAAGATTTTGTCACAGTCCTGCGCGAGGCCCGCGACGACCCCGGCGAGATCGGCGGCGATGGCCGCAAAGCGCGGACCCCTCTCCAATGTCGCCTCGTCCATGTAAAGGCCGCGTGAAACCTCGATCTGAATCGCGTGCCACCCCGCAGCCGGACGGCCGAAATGCTCGGTGATGAATCCGCCCGCATAGGGGCGGTTGCGCTGGACATGATGGCCGCGCGCGCGCAGCCGCTCCTCGACCCCCTCGACCAGTCCCGGCGCGGCGCTCGCCCCGTAGCGGTCGCCGATGACGAAATCGAGACGGCGCTTGTCGCCCCGGGCGGCGAGCGACGGCTCGCGCGCGCTGCTCGAGGGCATGGAATGGCAATCGACCAGAACGGCCACGCCGAAGCGCTCCTGCGCCCGCTCCATCAGCCCGCGCAGCGACGCGTGATAAGGCTTGTAGAGCGATTCGATCCGGCGCAGCGCCTCGTCGACCGACAGGCGGCCCGCGTATATTTCCCGCGCATCCGCCACGACGCGCGGAATGGTTCCCAGTCCCGCGGCGACGCGAAGCGAGCGCACATTGGCGAAGGGCGGCAGCTCGCCCTCGAAAAGCTTGGGATCGAGCTCGTAAGGCTCGCGATTGAGGTCGAGATAGGCGCGCGGGAAATGGGCGCGCAGCAAGGGCGCGCCGACCGCGGTCGCCGCTGCGAACAGCTCGTCGACATAGGCGTCCTCGGAGCGACGCAGCGCCGCGGCGTCAAGGCGCGCGGCGGCGAGAAACGCCGCAGGATAGACCCGGCCCGAATGCGGCGAGGAAAAAACCAGCGGCGAGGCGAGTTCGCGGGGCTCGAGCACCTCGAAGGGGGAGGCGAATTCGCTCTCGAGCGGGGCCTCGGGTTCCTGCATGCGTCGTGAATCAGACCCGGTCATTCGATCGTCCCGACTTGCGTTCCAGAGCCTGGGAGCCCGATCCCGCCCCTTTGCAAGCTTTGCGCATTATCCGTTATGTAATGGCCTAAGTTAACTTGGTGCGACCCAAGTTTCACCTGATATTTACGAAGCTGCGGCTCTATGGGCAAAAAGACGCGAGGACGGCGATGAACGATCGGATGACGGCGAAGATTCTGCTGGCGGAAGACGACAACGACATGCGTCGTTTCCTGGTGAAGGCGCTTCAGCAGGCCGGCTTTTCCGTCACGTCCTTCGACAACGGCCTCTCGGCCTATGATCAGCTGCGCGTCGAGCCTTTCGAGCTGTTGCTGACAGACATTGTCATGCCCGAGATGGACGGAATCGAATTGGCGCGCCGCGCCACCGAGCTCGACCCCGACATCAAGGTCATGTTCATCACCGGATTCGCCGCCGTCGCGCTCAATCCCGACAATCAGGCGCCGCGTCAGGCCAAAATCCTCTCCAAGCCGTTCCATTTGCGCGACCTCGTGAGCGAGGTTCAGCGCATGCTCGCCGCCTGAGGGCGCCCGCCCCCGCCGCGGCCTTGCCGAACGGGGCGCATTGCGCTAAGAGCGCAGCCAAATCGCTAATTCAACCAGCCGCCCCGCGCTGAAAAAGGCGTCACGGGGTCGCGCTCGTTCAAAGATCGCAGGAAGGACGCGTGCAATGAAAAAGGATATCCATCCCGACTATCACACGATCAAGGTCGTGATGACCGACGGCTCCGAGTATCTGACGCGCTCGACCTGGGGCAAGGAAGGGGACACGATGAACCTCGACATCGACCCCAAGACCCATCCGGCGTGGACCGGCGGCTCGACGCAGCTCCTCGACCGCGGCGGCCGTCTGTCGCGCTTCAACTCCCGTTTCGGCGGTCTGAGCTTCGGCAAGAAGTAAGCAGCCGCGCAGCTTTCAAGAAATGCAAAAACGCCGAAGCGCCTGTCGCTTCGGCGTTTGCTTTGTTGGGAGGCTCGTGACGCGGCCTCGTTCTGCGAGACGCGGCGCGACGCGCCGAGAGCGTCGCCGCCTCGAAAGGAGGCAAAGCCCGGTCATGAGCGGGGGTCTCTACTGCGTGAAGGCGTCCCGGAGCCTGGCCAATTGCTCCTGCACGGGGCTCGCCGTTGGCGCCGATTGCGCCGTCGCCGCCTCGGGTCCGGCGTAGATCAGCTGGTCGAGATGAATAATGCGCGCCTGAAGCCGCAGCGAATGCAGCGCGAGCTCGCGCAGGCGCTGCGGCAGGCGCTGGAACATGTCCGGCGCGGAGGCCAATTCCTGGTGCTGGAGCTTGACCCGATGGCGGTCGCTGGCCGCCTGCGTCCGCGTCAGCTCGCCCTGATTGACGGCGCGCTGAAGCAGCAGCCAGGAGGCGACTTGCATCAACCTCGTGGTGAGACGCATGCTTTCCGCCGCATAGGCCAGAGCCTCGGTGCGCGGCAGAGCCTTGGCCTCGTCGCGGCCGTCGCCGTCGAGATAGGCGGCGGCCTCTTCGACGAGCCCCATGCCCTCCTTGAACATTGCGCCGAAAGCTTCCGAACCCGCAAGCTTTTCGACAAAGGAAACGGGCTGGCTCTGCTCGCCCCGATTATCACTCACACGACCCATGCCACGCTCACGCTTGCTGCGGGGCTCAAAAGCCCGCGGACTCGATACAAGGGGAACATTAGCGCACCCGACCCCGGCGCGCCTCATTAGCCGACTTTTAACCTTAACTGCACAACGCTGGATTTGAACACAAAAAAAGAGCCGCAAATGCGGCTCTGAAGGCGTGACAGGGAGGCATCAAGGACGAGTGGAAGAGAAAAGGCCACTCGGGGCCCACGCTTTGGGCAACGTCAAGCTAGGCGCGAGTTGGTTAAAATACTGTTAAGAAGTCCATGCGGCGGCGTTTCGATGCGCCGTCTTTTAGGCCCTCACCTGCAAAGCGGCGACCGCGCCGCTCGCGGGCGACTTCTCGACGCGGGGAAGCTGGGACACGCCGATGCAAAGGCCGACGAGGAAGGCCGTCCGGGCCAGCTGCCCTGGATTGATGCGGCAGAATTTCGGGCGAGGCCGCGCCGGACGCACGGTTTGCGCGGTTTCGCGCGTGCGGGCGGGATTGAAAGGCGCGGCGGGCCTGACCGCCGCCGCACGATAACCAAGCTCGATATGCGCCATGGAAGGCTCTCCGAAACCATTATTGTTAAGGTTTGGGGTAAATGCTTAATTTTCTGTTAATCACGCTAACCCCGCGCCGCTGCTTGACGCGCCGCCGGTCGGGATGCATTTGAACCCTCCCCCTTCTCCCCGAGGCCTTTCCGAGATGATTCGTTCCGCGTTGATGAATGTCATGACCGCCGCCGCCATAAAGGCGGGCCGCGGCCTGAAGCGTGATTTCGGCGAGGTCGAAAATCTGCAGGTTTCGGTCAAAGGCCCGGGCGATTTCGTCACCGCCGCCGATAAGCGCGCCGAAAAGACCCTCTTCGAGGAGTTGTCCAAGGCGCGGCCGGGTTATGGCTTTCGGCTCGAGGAAAGCGGCGTCGTCGAGGGTTCGGACAAGAGCCATACTTGGCACATCGACCCGCTCGACGGCACCTCGAACTTCCTGCACGGCGTGCCGGTGTTCGCGGTTTCCATCGCGCTGGAGCGCGAGGGCCAGCTGGTCGCCGGCCTCGTCTACAATCCCGCGAGCGACGAGATGTTCGTCGCGGAAAAGGGCCAGGGCGCCTATTTCAACAATCGCCGGATGCGCGTCGCCGCGCGTCGCTCCCTCGCCGAGTCGATGGTGGCCTGTGGCATCCCGCCGCTGGCGCGGCTCCGAGATCACGAATCCTTCAAGCGCGAGCTCGCCGCTGGAATGGCCAAGATCGGCAATATCCGCCGCATGGGCGCGGCCGCCATGGACCTCGCGATGGTCGCCTGCGGGCGCTTCGACGGCTATTGGGAACGCGGCATCAATAGTTGGGACGTGGCGGCCGGCGTCGTGCTGGTGCGCGAGGCCGGCGGCTTTGTCTCCGACCTCACGGGGGGCGGCGACATACTGGCCAAGGGCGAAATCTGCGCCGGCAATGAGACGATCCACCGCCTGCTTCTCGACGTGATGAAGAAGGCGTGAAGCCGTGACCGACGCCGTGACCGCCTCCGAAACCGCGCCCCCCGGGGCGGCTGCCGAGCCCCTGCTGCGCCGGCGCGACGACTCCGACTGGCCGGCATTGCTGGACCTCTGGGTCGCCGCCTGGCGCGCCACCTATCCCGAGATCGACTTCGAGGCGCGGCGCGGCTGGCTGACCCGGCAGATCGCCAAGCTGGAAGCGGAGGGCGCGGTCACGCTCTGCCTTTTCCCGGATGAAGCGACCGCGCTGGCGGGTTTTGTCGTGATCCATCCGCAAACGGGCTGGCTCGATCAGATATGCGTCTCGCCCGCCTGCAAAGGCGCCGGCTATGGCGACAGGCTGATGGCGGCGGCGCGCGCGGCTTCCCCCGGCGTCGTGCGGCTCGACGTCAACGCCGACAATTCTCGAGCCATTCGCTTCTACGAGCGCGGCGGATTCATGCAAATCGGCCGGGGCGCCAACACGCTGTCCGGCCGCGCAACGATCATGATGGAGTGGCGTCAGCGATAACTTCCAAGTTGGCGCTTTCTTTCTTTGCGGAAAACCCCATATTGGCGGAATCGGGTTTCGGCCGGAACGTTCTTGCTCTCTCGTCTCAAGACGTCGGCGCCTGACATTCTTCCAAAATTCGATGAGAAGACGCCGCACCCTGCGGCCGTCCGTTCATGTCTCGAAAGGACACGCCAATGCAGACTGGCGCCGTGAAATGGTTCAATGCACAAAAAGGCTTCGGTTTTATTCAGCCTGACGCCGGCGGAAACGACGTTTTCGTCCACATCAGCGCCGTCGAGCGCGCGGGCCTGCGCGATCTGGCCGAGGGCCAGAAGGTCAGCTACGAGATCGTTGTCGACAAGCGCAGCGGCCGTTCGTCGGCCGACAATCTCCAGATCAAGAACTGATCGAAGATAGGGGGCCGCCGGCCCTCTCTGACGGATTGACGCCCCTCGTGCTTCGAGACGCCTGCTCCGCAGGCGCCTCAGCATGAGGGGCTTCTTTTTGAGGCGCCTCGCCGCGGGTCGAAGACGCGGCCGCCTCGGGGAAACCGGACCGCGCCGACCCTTTTACGACCCCTCGCCCGCCTGCCTCGCCTCTTCGCCCACATGGGCGATGCGAATCATATTGGTCGCGCCCGGCGAGCCGAAGGGCATGCCCGCGACGATGATGATGCGGTCGCCATCCTCGCCGAAGCCTTCGCTCTTCGAATATTCGCAGGCGCGCTTCACCATGTCCTCGATGTCGACGGCGTCGCGCGTCTCCAGCGCGTGAACGCCCCAGACGAGCGCGAGGCGGCGCGCCGTGTCGCGCTTCGGGGTCAAAGCCAGAATGGGGGACTGGGGACGCTCGCGCGCGATGCGCAGCGCCGTCGAGCCCGATGACGTCCAGGCGCAAATCGCCTTGCAGTGCAGCGTCTGCGCGACGTCTCGCGCCGCGACCGCGATGGCGTCGGCGGAGGTCGGATCCGGAAGCTCGCCGCGCTGGGCGTTGATGATCGATCGGAAGAAGGCGTCGGTCTCGACCTCCTCCGCGATCCGGCTCATCGTCGCGACTGCGTCCTGCGGATATTGACCGGCGGCGCTCTCCGCAGAGAGCATCACGGCGTCAGCGCCCTCGAAGACGGCGGTCGCGACGTCGGACACTTCGGCGCGCGTCGGCAGCGGCGAGAGAATCATCGATTCGAGCATCTGAGTCGCAATCACCACCGGCTTGCCGAGACGGCGCGCCGACCGGTTGATCCGCTTCTGCAAGCCGGGCACGCGTTCGAGCGGCACTTCGACGCCGAGATCGCCGCGCGCGACCATCAGCGCGTCGGAGACTTCGATCACCTCTTCCAGGCGGTGGATGGCCTGCGGCTTCTCGATCTTCGCCATCACCAGGGCGCGGCCCTTGGTGATCTGCTTGACCTCGATCACGTCCTCCGGGCGCTGCACGAAGGAGATCGCGACCCAGTCGACGCCCTCCTTGAGGGCCGCTTCGAGATCGGCGCGGTCCTTGGTGGTCATCGAGGTGATCGGGATCTCGGTGTCGGGCAGGCTCACGCCCTTGCGGTTCGACAGGCGGCCCGCCACGTCGACGACTGCATGAGCGCGCTCGGGCGTCGTCTCGACGACATGCAGACGTACGCGGCCGTCGTCGATCAGAATCGTGTCGCCGACTTTGAGCGCCGCCAGAATTTCAGGATGCGGCAGCCGCACGCGGGTGACGTCGCCGGGCTTGGGATCGGAATCGAAGACGAAGACGTCCCCCTTGCGCAGATGCACCGAGCCTTCCTCGAAGGCGCCGATGCGCAGCTTCGGGCCCTGGAGATCGACCAGAATGCCGATGGCGCGCGACATCTCGGTTTCGATCTCGCGGATCGTGCGGACATAAGCCGCGAGCCCCGCGTGATCAGTGTGGCTCATGTTGATGCGGAACACGTCGGCGCCCGCGCGCACGAGCCCGGCGATGATCGCCTTGTCGACTGTCGCCGGTCCCAGCGTGGCGATAATCTTGACGCGCCTGAGCCTTCTCATTTCCGTTCCCAAATCCTTATGCCTGGAGCCGCTATAGCACGGCGTCCGTGTCACTGCGCCGATGCATTGGGGTCCGTGAGCTGCACCGTCCAGCTTTTGGCGTCGCGCCCTGTGTCGATCTCGAAGAATCCGGTCCTGTCGTAGCCGCGCGCGAAGCAGTCGTCGCGTCCGTCGATGCGAAACTCCCGGTCGCGCGTGCACATGAAAGCCTTGCCTTTCCACTCGCCGCCGCGCTCGTCCATCGCATAGACATAGTAAAATTGCGCGGCGAGCGGTCCGCGCAGCAACGTCTCGCAGGCGGTCGGCCGCAGGTTCCACCACCCTTCCGAAAGCCAGCTTTTCCCATCCGTATAGGCGATGGCGACGCTCACGCGCGTGCTCGTGTTGTTGCACAGGCGGAAATCGGCGCGCGCCGGCGCCGTCAGGGCCAGCCCCGTCAGAACGGCGGGAAGGAGAAGGCGTCGAATCATTGGCAGGAGCGAAACCGAAAGGACCATCGGCGGCGGCCTAGAAGCGCCGCCGCTTTGCGGAAGGCAAACCACGTGAGGCCGTGTTTGTCCACCCCGACCGCGCAAAAGTCCAGGTCGACAGCGCTGCGCCGTTGAACCGCTTGGCCTTTGGCTCCAGTTTAGAGAGAGTCAGGCGCAGGGGAGGCTCACATATGGCCAGGCGGATCGCGATTATCCAAGGACACCCGGACCAGAGGCCCGAGCGCTTCTGCCGGGCGCTCGCCGAGGCCTATGCGAGCGGCGCTGCGCAAGGCGGTCACGAAACGCGCCTCATCGACGTCGCTGCGCTGGATTTCCCCCTGATCCGCACCCAGGCCGAGTTCGAGAGCGGCGCGCCGCCCCGCGCCATCGCGTCGGCGCAGGAGACGCTGCGCTGGGCCGATCATTGGGTGATCGTCTATCCGCTGTGGCTCGGCGACGCGCCGGCCCTGTTCAAAGCCTTCGTCGAGCAGACATTCCGGCCGGGTTTCGCGCTGCGCTACCGAGAGGGGCGCCTGCCCGAAGGCCTTCTGAAGGGAAAAACCGCGCGGGTCATCGTGACGATGGGCATGCCGGCGCTCGTCTACCGCTTCTTCTTCTTCGCGCACGGCCTGCGCAATCTCAAACGCAACGTCCTCAATTACGCCGGCGTCTCGCCCGTGCGCGACACGCTGATCGGATCGATCAAGGACATGGACCGCGCGACGGGCGAACAATGGCTTCGGCGCGTGGAAGCGTTCGGGCGCATGGCGCGCTGACGCCTCCCCTATTCGCGCAGCAGCGCCGCCGCGCGCGGCGCGAAATAGGTCAGAACCCCCGCGGCGCCGGCGCGCTTGAAGGCGAGCAAGCTCTCCATCATCGCCCGCTCCTCGTCGAGCCAGCCGTTGCGCGCCGCGGCCATGATCATCGCATATTCGCCCGAGACCTGATAGGCGAAGGTCGGCGCATGGAAAGTCTCGGCGACGCGATGAATGATGTCGAGATAGGGCATGCCGGGCTTCACCATCACCATGTCGGCGCCCTGCTCCAGATCGAGCGCGACTTCGCGAAGCGCCTCGTCGGTATTGGCCGGGTCCATTTGATAGGCGCGCTTGTCGCCGCGCAGCGTCTTGTTGGTGCCGATGGCGTCGCGGAACGGCCCGTAGAACGCCGAAGCGTATTTCGCCGCATAGCTCATGATCTGCACGTTCTGGAAGCCCGCCGCGTCGAGCGCCGCGCGAATGGCGCCGACGCGCCCGTCCATCATGTCGGAGGGCGCGATGATGTCGGAGCCTGCGCGCGCCTGCGTGACCGCCTGCTGGGCCAAGACCGCAACCGTCTCGTCATTGACGATTTCGTCGCCCCGCAAAATCCCGTCATGGCCGTGGCTCGTATAAGGATCGAGCGCGACGTCGGTGATGACGCCAATCTCGGGCGCCGCCGCCTTGATGGCGCGGCAGGCGCGGCAGACGAGATTTTCCGGATCCAGCGCAACGCTCGCCGTCTCGTCCCGCAATGTCGGATCGGTGTTGGGAAAGAGCGCCACGGCCGGGACGCCGAGCGCCGCCGCTTCAACGATCGATTGAACCGCAAGATCAATCGACAGGCGGAAAACCCCGGGCATGGAGCCAACAGGATCTCGCCGCCCGTCTCCCTCCGTCAAAAACACCGGCCAGATCAAATCCGAAACGTCGAGCGTGTTTTCGCGCACGAGACGGCGGGACCAGTCGCTCTTGCGATTGCGGCGCGGACGCTGGATAAGCGTGAGCCGCGTCGGTGAAGTCTCCCTGTCCGTCATGGTCGCCTCCTTTTGAAAGGACGCTTATCACGCGCCCTTCCGGCTTTCGACTCCTGGAAGCGGCGCCGTTATACATATGGCGCGTTCGTTCCGCTCGCGGAAGGAAAGAAAAGATGGTCGCCGCGGGCCTGTGCTCTCCACTCACCACGATCGCCGCAGCTTTGCTCGCCACGGCTTGTAGCATCGGGCTCGCCGGGCCGGTCCTTGCGCAGCAGGATGCGGCGCCGGCGACGCGCGCAGCCCCGGCGCAAACCACGCCCAAGCCGACGACGGCGAAAGCAGCGAAGCCCGCGCAGCCGGCGCCGCCAAAGCCACAGAAGTTGGAAAGCGGGCCCATGCCGAAAGCGCCCGCGGCGAAGAATGCGCCGGGATCGCCTTCATTGCCCGCGCTCCCGTCGCCGCCGCCCGCGAGGCTCCAGCCGTTGCCGCCCATCGATACGTCGACGCCGCCGCCGCTGTTGCCGCGCGCGTCTCGGGAGCGCATGCGCGCCTGTGCGGAAGAATGGGATCAGATGAAGCGCCGCGGGACCGCCGGTCTACCGACCTGGCGCGAATTCGCAACGCAATGCCTCACGCGCCAGAGCCGCGGCGAAGAGGAACAGGCCCAGTAGCAGAGCCCTCTCGAACAATTTCGCCCGAGGCGCGCCACGTAAGCGCTTCCCCGGGCGGTGAGGTCTTTACGCCGGGCGCATTCACGACGCACGACCCTTCGATCACGCGTGGCGAAGACGCCTCCCTTCAGGCGCCCTCGTTCGTCGGGGTGGCTGGCGGCGCCACCTTTACTTTTCGCGGCGAACGCTTCTTGGCGGTGGCCTTTTTCGTCGTCGCCTTCTTGGTCGCGCGCTTTTTCGTCGCCGCCTTCTTCACCGTGCCGCGCTTCTTCGTCGCCGTCTTCTTCACGACGCGCTTCTTCGTCGCAGCCTTGCGGACGCTCTTCTTGGCGGTCGCCTTCTTCGTCGCGCGCTTCTTGGTCGCCGCCTTCTTGGTCGCGGTTTTACGCGCGCCCTTCTTCGCCGCCGCCTTCTTGGCCGGCTTACGCTTTGTAGTAGCTCTCGCCATAATAAGTCCCCTTGATCCGAATTGCCGGAACTATGGTCGACCGACAATACGCTCAACTAGCGTAACGTGGTTAATCACTGGTTCAAGTGGCGCCGCGCGCAGTTGAGCGTTTCAACGCGCGTCTCATCCTCTCGCGGCAGGCGTCGACAAAGAAGAAAAGCGCCGCATTCACCTGTCGAAGTCTTGCGCGAGTCGCTTCTCGACGAACTGCCGCGCACTGGAATGGAACGCACGCGCTGAGCGGCCGTCACGCGCTCGCGACGGTCGACGCACAGACGCCGACGCGTCGCGCAGCACGGGCGCATGCATTTTCAAATTCTTGTTTTTCTTGAACATGCACGCATTTGCCGAATGACTGCCCGATCGACCGCGACATGGCGCGACGTAATGACCGCCTGCATCGTCGCGCGTCGATCGCATCATTGCCTGCATCGCCGCGGACGGTGGCGCATGCGCTTTCGCGGTTCGAACAAGCATGGCGCAGAGACCCGTCTGTCGCCGGCGCGACACGTCGAAAAAAAATTGTGCGCGACGCTCGAAAAAAGCAAAAAAATGTCGGCCGGGACGATGCGCGTGACAAAAAATCGCGCATGTCCGGGCCGACTCGATTCGTCGGAAAGCGATGAAGGGCGTCGCTCAGACGCCCAATTTGCTCTTCAGCAGCTCGTTCACGGCCTGCGGATTCGCCTTGCCGCCGGTCTGCTTCATCACCTGTCCGACGAACCAGCCGAGCATGGTGGGCTTCGCCTTCGCCTGCTCCGCCTTGTCCGGATTGGCGGCGATGACGGCGTCGACTGCGGCTTCGATCGCGCCCGTGTCCGTGACCTGCTTCATGCCGCGGCGCTCGACAATCTCCTTGGGATCGCCGCCTTCGGTCCAGACGATCTCGAACAGATCCTTGGCGATCTTACCCGAGATGACGTTTTGAGAGATGAGGTCGATGATGGCGCCGAGCGCCTGCGCCGAGACCGGCGAGCGCGTCACGTCCAACCCTTCCTTGTTCAAGCGGCCGAAGAGTTCGTTGATCACCCAATTCGCCGCAAGCTTCGCGTCGCGTCCTTTCGCGGTCTCTTCGAAGAAATCGGCGCTGGCGCGCTCCATCACCAGCACGCCCGCGTCATAGGGCGGCAAGCCATATTCGGCGATGAATCGTGCGCGCTTGGCGTCAGGCAACTCTGGCAGCCCGGCTTTCAGCGCGTCCACATAGGGCTGGTCGAACTCGAGCGGCAGCAGGTCCGGATCTGGGAAGTAGCGATAGTCGTGCGCCTCCTCCTTCGAGCGCATCGAGCGCGTTTCGCCCTTGCCTGGATCGAAGAGCCGCGTCTCCTGATCGATCTTGCCGCCGTCTTCGAGGATGCCGATCTGACGGCGCGCCTCGACCTCGATGGCCTGGCCGATGAAGCGGATCGAGTTCACATTCTTGATCTCGCAGCGCGTGCCGAGCGGTTCGCCCGGGCGGCGCACGGACACATTGACGTCCGCGCGCAGCGAGCCCTGCTCCATATTGCCGTCGCAGGAGCCGATGTAGCGCAGCAGCGCGCGCAGCTTCGTGACATAGGCGCGCGCTTCCTCGGCCGAGCGCATGTCGGGCTTGGAGACGATCTCCATGAGCGCGACGCCGCTGCGATTGAGGTCGACGTGACTCTCGCCGGGAGAGAGATCGTGCAACGATTTGCCGGCGTCCTGCTCGAGGTGCAGACGCTCGACGCCGACCGTGATGCGCTCGGTAGGCGAGACGTCGACGATCACCGCGCCCTCGCCCACGATCGGGTGTTTAAACTGGGAAATCTGATAGCCCTGCGGCAGATCGGGATAGAAATAGTTCTTGCGGTCGAAGATGGAGCGCAGATTGATCTTGGCCTCGAGCCCCAGGCCCGTGCGGATCGCCTGCTTGACGCATTCTTCGTTGATGACGGGCAGCATGCCCGGCATAGCCGCGTCGACGAGCGAGACATGATTATTTGGCGCGCCGCCATACTCGGCCGAAGCGCCGGAGAAGAGCTTGGCGTTGCTCGTGACCTGCGCATGGATTTCCATGCCGATGACGACTTCCCAGTCGCCGGTCGCGCCTTTTATGAGTTTGGAGGGAGCCGCCTGTGTCGCCATATTTTCCTCGCTAAACCTACGCCTTCCATATAGACCACGGCGCGCGCCAGCGGAACGGGCGACGTGAAAGAGGAGCGGCCACAAAAATGGTCCGAAACGACGCCCCAGAGAAGGACGACGGCGCGAAGAGCCGCAACAATGGGATCCTTGCGCGCATACGCGCGGCGCCAAGTTACGTTGGCGTCCCCGTCGGCGTCAGCTTCATCCTCGGGGGCACCCTCCTCGCGCCCCTACCCTTTTTCGGCGTCTGGATGGTTCCGCTCGGCCTCGCGATCCTCGCGCCGCACTCGCCCGGCGCGCATCGCCTCACGCAGCGCCTGTATTGGCAGAAGCTACGATTTCTGCGTTGGGCGATCCGCCGCGGTTTCGTGCGCGTCAGACGGGTCGAGCGCAAGAAGGACGAAACGGTAGGGTGATTGCGAAATCTCGATCGCAAGCGGCGCCTTAGAAAGGATCAAGCCGCGCGTTTCGAGCGTCGTGAACCGCCTCGCCTTTGCGATCCGCGGCGGGCTCTCGATCGACAGGCTCAGTCGCCCTTCGGCGCCCGATCCCCCATCAGGCGCTCTTCGTACTGGATCGACCATTCGATGATGGTCGTCCAGAGATTCATCGCGACTTCCACCGACAGGCCCTCGCGCCGCGCGGCGCCGAGCACGCGCGCCAGCACTTCGTCGACACGCTCCGGCACGCGCGCTGGAATGCCGAGCGACGGCTTTACCTTTGCAGCCCGCTCGATCTGTCGCTGTCGCTTCGCAAGCAACGCGACGAGTTCGTCGTCGAGTTCGTCGATGACGCGGCGAACGTCGGACATTTCGTCCTGCATCGACTTGAGGTCGGGTTCGACTGCGGCCTTGTTCATCTTTCAGGCCTCGCGCCACCAGGGTTGCGGGAAGTCGATTTTCGGCGCCGCCTGCTCCAGCGCCGCAGCGAGCGAAAACAGCGTCTCTTCGTCGAAGGGGCGCCCAATGAGCTGCAGCCCGAGCGGCAGACCATTGGCGGCGAGGCCGCCGGGCACGGCGACGCCCGGCAGGCCCGCCATATTCACCGTCACCGTAAAGACGTCGTTCAAATACATCTCAACCGGATCGGTCGAGCCCTGCTCGCCCTGCGCGAAGGCGGTCGAGGGCGTCGCGGGCGTCAGCACCGCGTCGACGCCGGCGGCGAAGGCCTCATCGAAATCGCGCTTGATGAGGCTGCGCACCTTCTGCGCGCGCACGTAATAGGCGTCGTAATAGCCCGCCGACAGCACATAGGTGCCGATCATGATGCGACGACGCACTTCGGCGCCGAAGCCCTTGGCGCGGGTCTTCTCATACATGTCGACGATGTCGCGGCCCTGCTCGCGCATGCCGTAGCGCACGCCGTCATAGCGCGCGAGATTGGACGAGGCCTCCGCCGGCGCGATGATGTAATAGGTCGGCAGCGCATACTTCGTATGCGGCAGGGAAATGTCCACGATCTCCGCGCCCGCGTCCTTGAGCCAGGCGACGCCCTGATCCCACAGCGCGGCGATCTCGGCCGACATGCCGTCGAGGCGGTATTCCTTCGGCACGCCGATGCGGCGCCCCTTCACCGAGGCGCCGACCGCGGCCTCGTAATCCGGCACCGGCGCGTCGACGCTCGTCGTATCCTTGGGATCGTGGCCGGCCATGGAGCGCAGCATGATGGCGGCGTCGCGCACCGTGCGCGCGATCGGACCCGCCTGATCGAGCGACGAGGCGAAAGCGACGATGCCCCAGCGCGAACAGCGCCCATAGGTCGGCTTGACGCCGACCGTGCCGGTAAACGCCGCCGGCTGGCGTATGGAGCCGCCCGTATCGGTCGCCGTGGCGCCAAGACAAAGATGCGCGGCGACCGCCGCCGAAGAGCCGCCCGACGAACCGCCGGGAACGATCTTCGCATTCGGATCGCCCTTGCGGCGCCATGGCGAAACGACGGGGCCAAAGGCGCTCGTCTCGTTTGAAGAGCCCATGGCGAACTCGTCGAGATTGAGCTTGCCAAGCGTCACCGCGCCGTCGCGCAGCAGATTGCCGGAGACAGTCGATTCATAGGTCGGCGTGAAATCGTCGAGGATGCGGCTCGCCGCCGTCGTGCGCACGCCTTTGGAGCAATAAAGGTCCTTGACGCCGAGCGGCAATCCTTCGAGCGGGCCGGCTTCGCCGCGCGCGAGCTTCGCGTCGCTCGCCTCCGCCTGCTTCAACGCCAGTTCCGGCGTCTCGGTGATGAAGCAATTGAGGGCGCGCGCCCGCTCGATCGCGGCGAGATGCGCCTTGGTCAACTCGACCGCCGAGATTTTCTTCGACGTCAGCGCGTCGCGCGCGTCGGCGAGGGAGAGATGCGTCAGATCGGACATCGAGTCTCTTTATATAACGGAAGCGGGAGGCTGTGCGGCGTCGCGGGCGCCTTACTCGACCACCTTGGGAACGACGAAATAATGATCCTCGCGGGCCGGCGCATTGGCGAGGATGTCATCGGCGATGCCGCCGTCGCTCACGACGTCGACGCGCTTCTTCATCTGCATCGGGAGAACGGAGGCGATGGGCTCGACGCCCTCGACATTCACTTCGCCGAGCGTCTCCACGAAAGACAGAATGGCGTTGAGTTCGCCGCGCAGCCGCTCGACCTCTTTCTCCTCGACGGCGATGCGCGCGAGATGGGCGATGCGGCGTACCACCGCTGAATCGACAGACATGGGAGAGCTCCGCCGGATGAAACTGTTACGGCGCTATAGCAGCCGGAGACGGCGGCGCGCAATGCGGGCGCGGCCGCTGTAACGCTTCGGCGGCGTTTCGGCCGCGCCCCTCCGCCCGGCTGGACGCGCTCAGCGCGCCCGGCAACCGTAGAAGCGCAGCTCCCAACGCGAGCAGGCGACGCCGCCCGGGACATTGTGCCAGCGCACGCAAACCCGGCGGCTTCCGTCGCAGACGAGCCGCGAGGGCGGGACAATAATGCGGCTGGCGATTTGTTCCACGCCGCCCTGGCTGGTCTCGCCGAGCGGCGCAATCGGCGCCGCGATAACCGCCTCGGCTCCGCCGATAAAGGAGACCACGACAAGGAAAAACGCGCGTCCACGCCTGCAAATCGCTTTCATAACCAGCCCCTCCGATTGGCCGATAAATGCTAAGCTTACGGCTTGCGGCGTCAAGGGTGCGCTCGCGCATTCCGTCGGAGGCTGATATGCGAGGCGCACGATGACGCTTGACACTCCACTGGATAAGCTGGCGGCCGAGCTCCCGCCGCGCGGCCGTCTCATGGGCCTCGACCTCGGGACGAAGACCATTGGCCTCGCATTGTCCGATGTCGAGCGCCGGCTCGCTTCGCCGCTCGACACCATTCGACGCGTGAAGTTTTCGCAGGACGCTGAAGCGCTGCTGAAACGCGCAGCGGAATTCGAGGTTCAGGCGCTCGTCTTCGGCCTGCCGCTCAACATGGACGGCACGGAAGGCCCCCGCGCCCAGGCGACGCGCGCCTTCATGCGCAATCTGCGCAAACTGACGCCCCTGCCCTTCGCCTTCTGGGACGAGCGCCTCTCGACGGCGGCGGTGACCCGCGAGCTCATCGCCCAGGACGCCTCCCGCGCCAGACGCGCCGAGGTCGTGGACCGCATGGCCGCGGCCTACATTCTGCAGGGCGCGCTGGATCGATTGCGCCGGCTCAAGCCGTGAACGCTTGCTCCCGTCATGACGCTGACGCGCGTGTTTGCGCTCTTTGAAGCTTGACTTCCTTAACCTGTGCTTTAAGAGAAATACATCTTACGGTTGCGTTCAAGCTGCGGAAGACCCAGATTGACGGAGACACGCCTCATGGCCCGACCAGCCGCCACGCCGTCGCAGGCGCGCAAAGCCAAACCCCCCGTCCTCGCGCGTCGCGCCGAGGAGGACGCCGCGGCCATGGCGAGTTACATTGCCGATATGTCGTCGGAGCTCTCCCAACTGGCGGCGGGCGCGGACCTCGAGATGGTCGCCTATTTTCTCAATCTGGCGCGCGTCGAGGCCGAAATCCGCGCCCGTGAGATGGGCGGCCCGGTCATTCGCCGCGAGACGTAGGGCCCGCGCCCGCGGCGTAGAGGAGCGAGACGGCGTTGGGCCCGTGCCGCTCGAGACGGCCATCGAGATCAAGCTCCATCAAGGCCCCGTGCACGTCGCGGGCGGGAAGACCGGCCATCCGGATCAGTTCGTCCACAGGAACGGGCGCGGGGCCAAGCAACTCCAGAAGAATCTCCCGGGCGTTTTCCGCTGGTGGGGGCCGGGACGGCCGTTCGGCCGCTTCAGAGCCGGCCGAGACGAAGCCGGACTCCTCCGGCCCGCTCTCCTCGAACGCGAAAATGCCCTGGACGGGAAAGAGGTCCAATTCGTCGAACAAGGGTTCGACGTCTTCGCCGATCGTCGCTTCGTCGGATAGCGCGCCCGGAGTCACGGGACCGCCTGCGGCCAGCGAGTCGAGCACGTCTTCGGGCCTGGCGCAGAGCGTCGCCCCCTGGCGGAGAAGATCGTTCGTCCCTTCCGCGCGCGGATCGAGCGGCGACCCGGGCACGGCGAACACCTCCCGCCCCTGCTCATTGGCGAATCGCGCCGTGATCAGCGAGCCGGATCGGCGCGCCGCCTCGACGACCACAGTCGCGCGGCTCAGGCCTGAGATGATGCGGTTGCGTCGCGGAAAATCGCGCCCGCGCGGCTCCCATTCGAGCGGCATTTCGGAGACGAGCAGCCCCTGCGCGGCAATTTCGGCGACGAGCCGCTCATGCTCGGCGGGATAGGGCCGCGCCTGTCCGCCGGCCAGCACGGCAATCGTTCCCGTCTCCAGACTGGCGCGATGCACGGCGGCGTCGACGCCGCGCGCCAGGCCGGAGACGACCACATAGTCCGCGCGCCCGAGGCTGCGCGCCAACCGCTCGGCGAAGGCGAGCCCCGCCGCCGAGGCGTTGCGCGAGCCGACGAGCGCGACCGCGTCGCGCTGCGCCAGGGCCGCGCCGCCGCGCAGCGAAAGCACCGGCGGCGCATCGTGAATCTGCCGCAACAGCGGCGGGTAGCCGGGATCGCCCGTCGTGACGAAGCGCACGCCCATGGCGGTCGCTGCGTCGATCTCACGTAGGACCTCGTCGCGCTCGGCGATGCGGATCGTGCGGCCGCGCAGCGTCTTCCTGGCGAGTTCGGGCAAAGCTTCGAGCGCCGCGCGGGCGCCGCCAAAGCGGTTGATCAGCTCCCGAAAAGTGCGCGGGCCAATGTTTTCGCTGCGGATCAGGCGGAGCCAGTCGACGAGCTGCTCGTCGCTCAGGGAGGCGCCCGATCCTGCGTTCATGCCTTCTGCCCTATCCGGCTCTCTGTCCCGGCGCGCAGCCGTGCGATGTTTTCCGCGTGCTTGCGCCACAGCAAAGCGGCCATGGCCGCGACGACGAAGGCCTCGCCGCCCCGCCCAACCGTGAAGAGCACGAGCGGCGCGGCGGCGCTGGCGACGAGCGCAGAAAGCGACGAATAGCGGGTCGCCGCCGCGACGGCGAGCCAGACGCCGCAGAAGGCGAGCCCTGCCGGCCAATAGAGGCCGAAGAGACAACCGAGGAAGGTGGCGACGCCCTTTCCGCCCTTGAACTTCAGCCAGACCGGCGCGACATGTCCGACGAAGGCCGCAAAGCCGGCGATCACGGCCCCTTCGGGCGAGAGCTGCGCGCCGATCAGCACGGCGGCCGTTCCCTTGAGCGCATCGAGCAGCAGAGTCGCGGCGGCGAGATCCTTGCGGCCGGTGCGCAACACATTGGTCGCGCCGATGTTGCCGGAGCCGATGGCGCGGAGATCCGTCGTGCCGGCGCCGCGGGTGAGCAGCAGGCCGAAGGGAATCGAGCCGAGAAGATAGCCAATGGCGAGCGCGAGGACGTCGGGCAGGAAGGAGATCATGACGGAAACGCTTAGCTCTGCTCTTCGAGACACGCCGGCACAGCGCGGCGGATGCTAGCGGAGGCTTGACCGGACCGCAACAAGCGCCCCTGGGCAAAGCCGCCGCCGCCTTCTTCCTTGGCCAAACCGCGGTTGGCAGACAAGCGTTTTTCAAAGAAGTCATCATGACGCTCCCGCTTCGCGGCCTAAAGCTGCTAAAGGGGGATCACGAAAATCGGGACCGGAGCACATGAGCGAGTCAGAGCGCAATGTCGAGCGCAATCCAGAACGCAGACCCCGCCCGCGCGCCTTCCGCCTGAGCGGCGACGAGACCGTCACCTCGAAGCCTGCGCCCGAGGTCATCGAACCGGAGGTCGACGTTTTCGCCGAGGCCGTCGAACTCGTCGAAGGCGCGCCGGGCGGCGAGGCGGCCGTCGCGGAGGCGCGCGCAAAGGGCGTGCTCGACCGCTTCATTCTCTCGCCAGGCGGCATGTTTCTGTCTGCGCTCAGCGGCCTCCTCACTCTGGCGGTCAGCGTTTGGGCGTGGAATCTCGTTGAGGATCTCTTCCGCCACTCCACTCTGCTCGGCACGATCGGCCTTGCGCTGGCGATCGCCGCCCTTTTCGCCGCGCTCGTCTTCCTTGCGCGCGAAGCCCGCTCGATCATGCTGCAAAATCGCGTGGCGAAGCTGCACGCCGCATTGGCCCAGGCGCGCGCCGCAAACGACGCCGATGCGGCGCGCGTCCATGTGAAGGAGCTGTGCGCGCTCTATGAGCGCCGCCCCGATCTCGCGCGGGCGCGCGCGCTCATGGGCGACTACGGCAAGCAGATCATCGACGGCAAAGACCTCATCGATCTCGCCGAGCGCAATCTCGTCGCGCCGCTCGACGGACAGGCGCGACGGGAAATCGCCGCCGCGGCGAAGCGAGTCTCGGTCGTCACCGCCGTGAGCCCGCGCGCCGTGCTCGACGTGATCTTCGTCGCCGGACAGGCGATCGTGCTCATGCGGCGCATTGCGGAAATTTACGGCGGTCGCCCGGGCCTGCTTGGCTTCTTCAAACTCCTGCGCTCCGTCGGCGCGCATCTTGCCATTACCGGCTCGGTCGCGGTCGGCGACACGCTTCTTCAGCAGGTGCTCGGGCATGGAATCGCCGCGCGTCTCTCGGCGAAACTCGGCGAGGGCGTGCTCAATGGCCTGCTGACCGCGCGCGTCGGCCTCTCCGCCATGGCGGTGTGCCGTCCCACTCCCTTCGTCACGGAGAAGCAGCCCGGCGTCAAAGACGTCGCGCCGTTTCTCTTCGGCGACAAAAGCAAGGCCTGACAGCGTTGAAGATCACGACCTGGAACATCAATTCCGTGCGTCTGCGCATGCCGCTCGTCGCGCATTTCCTGAAGACCGCCGCCCCCGACGTCCTCTGCCTTCAGGAGACGAAGTGCCGCGACGCCGAATTTCCCATGAAGGACTTCGCCTCGCTGGGCTACAAACACGCCGCGATCAACGGCCAGAAGGGCTATCACGGCGTCGCCGTGATTTCGACGAAGCCGCTGCGCCTCGTCGAGAAGCGCGACTTCTGCGAAAAGGGTGACGCGCGTCATATCGCGGTCGAGATAGAGAGCCAGGGCGGTCCGATCACGCTGCATAATTTCTACGTCCCGGCCGGCGGCGACGAGCCCGACGTCGAGGTCAATCCGAAATTCGCCCACAAACTGAGTTTCCTCGACGAGATGACGAGCTGGGGCGCGGATGGCGCGGCCAAGGGGCGCGTCGCGCTCGTCGGCGACCTCAACATCGCGCCGCTCGAACATGACGTTTGGAGTCACAAGGCGCTACTAAAAGTCGTGAGCCACACGCCGGTCGAAGTCGAGAAACTCGAAAAGGTGTTTCGCGCCGGCAAATGGATCGACGCCATGCGCCATTTCGTGCCGTCCGATGAGAAGCTCTACACTTGGTGGAGCTATCGCGCGGCGGATTGGGCGGCGTCCAATCGCGGTCGGCGCCTCGATCACATCCTTGTCAGCGAAGCGCTCGGCGGCGCGCTGCAGCGGCTCGACGTGCGCACCGAAGCGCGCGGCTGGGAGCGCCCCTCCGATCATGTTCCGGTAACGATTGAACTGTCAGAATAAGTGGGGACCATGCGGGGACCCGAATGATTGCTTGCGACCTCATGCAGCGCCGCTTCGTCTATGTGACGGCCGACGCAGACGTCGATTATGTCGCAAAAGCGCTCGCCGAGTCGTCCGTCGGCGTGGTGCCGGTCGTCGACGACGATCTCACGCCGATCGGCATCGTCACGCGCAGCAACCTCGAAAAAGCGCTTCCGGCGCTCCCCGTCGATCTCGGGCCGATCCCGCCCTTTCTGCTGCGTAACCGGCCGAAGGCGCCGTTCCACGGCAATGGCGCGGCGCTGCGCGAGATCATGACCGCGCCGCCGATCTATGTGCCCAGCGACGCGCGCATCGCCGAGGTCGAACGGATCATGGCGGCGCACCGCCTCAAGCGCATGCCCGTCGTCGAAGGGCACAAGCTCGTCGGTCTTTTGCTGCATCGCGCGGTGCTGGAAGCCATCGCCAAGGCCGCCGGGCACGCGGACAGGCCGACGCTCGCCAAGACGCAGCCGGAGCCAGCCTTCTGCGACATTGTGAGCGCCTCGGAGTTTCGCGAGCTCGTCGGCGCGCATGAGCGTCAGATCGCAATCGAGCGCATCGAGCAGCACAGGGCCGCCACGGCCTTACGCGAACAGCGCATTCGTGAGCTCGCGGCGCGCCGCCTCACCGACGCGCAATGGCGGGGGATGCTCTCTCAGGCGCGCGCGGCGGCGCAGAGCGGACTGACCGAATACATGCTCATTCGTTTTCCCGCGCAGCTTTGCGTCGACGGCGGCCGGGCGATCAACGCGCCGGACCTGCATTGGCCCGAGACGTTACGCGGCGAGCCGGCGGACGTCTATCGACGCTGGCGCAACGAGCTTCATCCGCGCGGCTTCAAGATTGCGGCGCAGATCATCGATTTTCCCGACGGGCTGCCGGGAGACGCCGGCTTGTTCCTGATCTGGGGCAAGAGCGCCAACGCCTAGCGCTGGCGAAGCGTCGTATCCGCCTTCAACGCCGCAAGCGACGGATAACGCTGTACGCCCTCGGCGCTGTGCACCTCGACCGAACCGTCGGACATCATGACATACGTCGCGTCTCCCGCCGTATAACGGTCGACCTCAGACGGCGGGGCGGCGGGCTCGGCTTTTGGCTCCGCGTGCTGTTGCGGATTCAGCAGCGCGGCGAAATCTGGCGGTTGAGTCTCTGATTTTGAGCCGACCGCCCGCTCATCGGGCTGCGCTGCGCCCGAGGGCGGAACGACGAACCGCGGCGGCGGCGACGCAGGGCGCAGCGGCGCTCCTTCGGCCTTGGCCGGCTTGTCGTCGTCGCGCGCGGCGATCTGCGTCTCGACGAGCTTTGCAAGCGGCTTGGAGAGCGGCGGTCTGGATGACGGCGGTTTCGCGAGCGGCTGGTTGGCGAGCGGCGGCTTGGAAGGCGAGGGCTTAACCAGTGGCGGCTTCGAAGGCGCGGCCTTGGCGGCCGCGCTGACTGCGGCCTTCTCTTCCGCGACCGCCTGCTCCGGCGGCGCTTCCTCGCGCCCATTTTGCGACGGTTCCGCCATGGCGACGGGCGCGGGGCTTGCAGCGACGGCGGGCAGCGCCGTCAAGTGCGCCGTCGCCGGAGCGATGCGCGCCAGATGCGCGACGACGCGTCCGAGCGCCATTGTCACCACGCCTCCAGAGATGGCCACCGCGCCGGCGATGAACATGCTCCAGCCGCGTTCCAGCAGGATCATGTCCCAGCCCGTCCACATCGCATAAGCGCCGGCGCCGGCAAGCAGCAGGCCGCCAACGGTCACGTCCCAACCGGACAGATTGCGCGTCATATCCCTTCCGTCGCTAATTTAGCGCCCTGCTGGCCAATCCCCCGCAGAGTCGCCTCAGCGGCCTTGGATTGCGCAGTCGCATCGCTTTTTAACATGACAATTACGGAAACGCACAATCCCGAGAATTATAGGGCAAAAGGATGTAAGAATTACTTTCGTCTACAATTGTCCACGGCGACGCTGCGACCGACGCGTTTTCTATATATATGGGGTTTTGGCCGCTCAGATTCAATATGTAGCGTCTCGATCTTGGGAAGCGTCCCCTCCGGCTTACTCAAAGCTGAACAAATTCAAAATCTTGAAATACACATGAAGAGTGCGGCTCGATGCCGCATAGTAAAACGTGGTCGCAATACAAAGCTCTTGTCAACGGCTGGAAGAGCGGCGGGCGGCGGCGTGGGAGCCGCCGGACCACACGGCCAGAATCATGTCTTGATGAGGAGACGAGCATGAAGGGTTTGTTTCGGCGCGGCCTCTTGGCTGCGGCGTTTGGTTTTGTCTCTGCTTTCGGCCTCCTGCCCAGCGGGGCGCAGGCGCATGGCGGCGTCAAACTGGAGCAGGACGAATGCGTGATGCGCGTTGGTCCGAGCACCATGCATTTCATTGGCTATCAGCGCTCGGGCGAGGAGCAGGAATTCTGCCAGGACATCGCCCAGACGGGTCCAACCGTCATCGCTCTGACCGCGGTCTCTCCGGAGCTGCGCGATATGGCGATCGGCGCCCGCATCGTGAAAGACACGGGCGCGCCTGTGGCCAAGGATAATCTCGAGGCGCTGACCGTCGCTCATTATGAGCCGAAGGTCTATCGCAACGGGATCATGACCTTCGAACATGATTTCAAGGATTCCGGTCGCTATGTCGCGATCGTGACAGTTCGGGACGATCTCGGCAATGAATGGGTGTCGCAGTTCCCCTTTACGGTGGGGCTCTACACCTTCTGGGGGATGCTCGAATACATCCTCTACGGGGTCGCCTTCTTCTCGCTGGTCGGCGTCATGTGGCTGGCGCTGCGCGCCAAGTCCAACAAGTCGGTTGAAGCGGCGAACGCTCCGGCCTGATCCCGAAACGAAATCCTGCGCCTCTTCGATGGCCCGGCCCGCGCCGGGCCATTTTGCTTGCCGCGCCTGCCGTCGAGGACTCGTTATTGCTTATTGCCGCGCAATGGCGCCGGGTCTAGTTAAACGCGGGGCCAGCGAGTCCCGTTTCTGTCAGGAGACGATTGATGTCCTTCACGCTTGAAGATCTCCCCTACGCTTACGACGCCCTTCAGCCCTATTTGTCGCGCGAATCCTTTGAGTATCATCACGACAAACATCACGCGACTTATGTCACGAACGCCAATAATCTGATCAAGGGCACGGAGTTCGAGGGCAAGCCCATCGAGGACGTGATCGTCGGCTCCTTCGGCAAGAACACGCCGATCTTCAACAATGTCGCGCAGCACTACAATCACCACCATTACTGGAAGTGGATGAAACCGAATGGCGGCGGCGCGGCGCCCGCCAGGATCGAGAAGCTCATCGTCGATTCCTTCGGCTCCTTCGACAAGTTCAAGGAAGAATTTCAGAAGGAAGGCCTTGGCCAGTTCGGCTCAGGCTGGGTGTGGCTCGAACTCAAGGACGGCAAGGCTGCCATCCGCAAGACGCCGAACGCGGAAAATCCGATCGTCCACGGCGCGCAGCCGCTGCTCGTGGCCGACGTGTGGGAGCACTCCTATTACATCGACTACCGCAACCGCCGCGCCGACTATCTGAAGGCCTTCCTCGACCATCTGGTCAATTGGGAACATGTCGAGGAAATGTTGGACGCCGCCAAGTAAGCCTGGCGCGTTGCAAGGCATGCGCGCGGCGGCAGGACCTGCCGCGCGCCAAAATTTAGCTACAAACCGTCCGGCGGACCCCACGGACCCACATCGTGCGGCAAACGCGCGCCGGGGCGACAGGGCGGCGAACAACCGCGGCGCCGCGATAGCCGGCGCAGCCGGCGCGATAGGGTCCCGCCGCACACACGACAGCGCCCGCCTCGCGCGGCTCGATCGTCAATGTCGCGGCGAAAGTCGCGGCTGCAAGTCCGGCCATTAGCAAATGTCTCATTATGATAGCTCCTTAAGTCGAGATGGCGTCCCGACTCGCACAGAGCTATGCTTCGGCCGGAGCTTCCACAAGCGTTTTCAGATTGGCGAGGCCCTGCTCGAACTGGCCGCCGACCGCCCGGTCCATGTTCATGAAGGCGTGCACCGCCTTGGCCATGAACTCATTCTTGCCGGACATGGTCCAGACCACTTCCGTTCGCGTCTCGTCGATGGGCTTCAAGTCGAACTGGACGTCGTGGATCGCCTTCATCGGCTTCAGGAACTGGATCTTGATGCGAATTCGTTCATTCTGGCTGCTCTCGGCGATCTTCATCTTTCCTGCGCCGACCTTGCTGTTGCCGGACCAGGACATGACGGCGCCGGCGCCGAGCGGCGAGCCGTCGTAGGCGACGATCTGGGCGGGGTCGAGTTTCGACCAGGGCGACCAGCGCTCCCAATGATGCAGGTCGTTGATGAGCGGATAGATGCGCTCCGGCGGCGCGTCGATCACGGCCGAGCGCGCAATGCGGAAGGTGTTGGGCTGAAGCGAGACATAGGCGATCAGCGCGCTCAAACCCGCAAGCACGATAAGCAGAAAAAGGGTCATGGCGACGTCCCTCCGCGGCGCAGATCGGGGGCCTGCGCTTTTTCTTTATTCTAAGGCGCGGGGAGGAAGCGGGTAAAGCGTGGAGAGCGCCCCACCCTCTCCCGCTTGTGCAGGGCCTAGAGGGAGGGGGCGGCGCCCTTTATGTCAGGCTCGCGCAGAAAGACTGGATCTTCGCGCAGGCCTTTTCCAGCGTCAGCGCCGAGGCGGCGTAGGAAACGCGGAAATTGGGGCCCGTCCCGAAGGCCGAGCCATGCACGACGGCGACGCCCTCCGCCTCCAGGAGCTCGGTGACGAAATCCTCGTCCGTTGCGATCACCTTGCCGCTCGGGGCCTTGCGGCCGATAGCGCCGGCGCAGGAGGGGAAGACATAGAAGGCGCCCTCCGGGGTCGGGCACTGCAGAAATTTCGCCTGGTTGAGCATGGACACCACCAGGTCGCGCCGTTCCTGAAACGCCTTGCGGAAGGCGCCCAGATGCTCCTGCGGCCCGTCCAACGCCTCGACCGCCGCCCATTGCGCGATCGAGCACGCGCCGGAGGTCTGCTGACCCTGCAAAAGGTCCATGGCCTTGATGAGCTGGCTCGGCCCGGCGGCGTAGCCGATGCGCCAGCCGGTCATGGCGTAGGCCTTGGAGACGCCGTTCATGGTCAGCGTGCGATCCATCAGACTGGGCTCGACCTGCGCGGGCGTCACGAATTTGAAGTCGCCGTAGACGAGATGCTCGTAAATGTCGTCGGTGAGCACATGCACCTGCGGATGGCGCAGCAGCACGTCCGTCACCTTCTTCATCTCGTCGTGGCTATAGGCAGCGCCGGACGGGTTGGACGGCGAGTTCAGCACGAGCCATTTGGTCTTGGGCGTGATGGCGGCCTCGAGCGCTTCCGGCTGAAGCTTGAAGCCGTCTTCCATTTTCGTGTCGACAAAGACCGTCTTGCCGCCGCAGATGGCGACCATTTCCGGATAGCTCACCCAATAGGGGGCCGTGACGATCACCTCGTCGCCATGGTTGATCGTGGCGAGGAAGGCGTTGAACAGAATGTGCTTGCCGCCGGTCGCGACGATCGTGTCCGAGGCTTTGTAGTCCAGCCCGTTCTCGCGCTTGAACTTGCGCGCCACGGCCTCGCGCAGCGGCGGGATGCCGAGCACGGGCGTGTAGCGCGTCTCGCCGCGGTCGATCGCCGCCTTGGCGGCGTTGCGGATGTGTTCGGGCGTGTCGAAGTCGGGCTCGCCGACCGAGAGGCTGATCACCTCCCGGCCCTGCGCTTTGAGGTCGCGCGCCTTCTGCGTCACGGCGATCGTGGCGGAGGGTTTGACGCGCGAGAGAGCGTGGGCGAGGAAGGTCATTGCCGTTCATTCCGTTAGGGGGAGTGTGCGTCGCACCATAATTTGCGGACCGCCGCCCGGCAATGAAAATCCGCAGGTCAAGCCCGCGTGTCGGCGCCTCCCATTAAACCGCCTTCCGTTATTCCTGCAAAGTCACGCTGAAGGTGGAGGAGGGAGCGATGTTGGCGACGCTGCGCGATGGAGACTGGGCGACGCCGGAGCGGCTGAAAACCTATCCGCTCGTTCTGCTGACGTTTTCCGTGGGGGCCGCCGTCGTCGCCGTGGCCACCTCCCGGGGCGGGATCGGGCCCAATGATCTGCCGCTCGGCGCCGACTTCAGCCAGGTGTGGGTCGCCGGTAAGGAGGCGCTGGCCGGGCATCCCGAGGCGCCCTTCGACATCGCGCGTCATGCAGCCGCCCAGCGCGCCGCCTTCGGACCGGACACAGGCGTCTTCGGCTGGCACTATCCGCCCTATTTCCTCGGCGTGGCGGCGCTGCTCGCGCGCCTGCCCTATCTCCAGGCGCTCGCCGTTTGGCAGTTCTCGACCCTTGCGCTCTATCTGATTGCGATCCTCTTGCTGCTGGATGGATCCGGCCTGAGCCGACGCGCCGTGGTCGTCGCCGCCCTCGCCTTCCCTGCCGTCTTCGTCAATCTGGGTCACGGGCAGAACGGCTTCCTTACCGCCGCCCTGCTCGGCGGCGGATTTCATCTTCTGGAGCGGCGGGCCGCCGTCGCCGGCGCGCTTTTCGGCCTGCTCGCCTATAAGCCGCAATTTGCGCTGCTGCTGCCGCTCGCATTGCTCGTCGGCCGTCACGGGCGCGCCCTCGCAGGCGCCGCTGCATCCATTGCGCTGATGACCGCGGCGAGCATCGCCGCCTTCGGCGTCGCCAGTTGGCGCGCCTTCTATGACAGCCTCGGCTTCACCCGCGCCATTGTCGAACAGGGGGCGACCGGCTTCGAGAAGATCCAGAGCGTCTTCGCCGCCGTTCGACTGATCGGCGGGAGCGTGCCGGCTGCCTGGTTCTGGCAGGGGCTCGTAGCCGTTTGCGCCGTGGCGGCGGTTCTCGCCCTGCTGCGATCCGGGGCCGACGCGCGCGTCAAAGCCGCCGGCGTGATCGCCGCCCTGTTCCTCGCGACGCCCTACTCGCTCGATTACGACATGATGGCGCTGGCGCCGGCCATCGCCTTGCTGCTGGCGCACGGGCTCGAGAACGGGTTTCGCCCTTACGAAAAGTCAGCGCTCGCCCTCGTCTATGGCGCGCCGCTCTTCGCCCGCCCGCTTGCGACGCTGCTGGCGGCGCCGCTGGGTGTCGTCGCCGTCGTCGCGCTCCTTGTCGTGACGATCCGCTATGTTTTCGTCGAGGAAAAACAGCCCGATGGTCGGTCCGGCTGCGCGTCTGCCAACCCGCAAAAGTTGCAATTTGAGTGATCCGCGTCGCCGTCCGTTAACTCTGAAGTGAAAAAAAGTTAATTTTTTATGAATTTTTGAGCTGCCGATGCAACTTTTTGGCTTGTTGATAGTTACCCGAGCAAAGGCAAAGACCGGAGGGGGTCGAGCCTGGGCCGCGTCGGTTTTAGGGAGGCCGCCGCGGTGGGAGAAAAAGGGCGTTTTAGCCGAGAGGAAGACTGACTATGTCGCTCGTTGATAAGTTCGACGACCAAATTGAGCCCGCGTATTCGCGCAGTTTCGACCGCGAGTCAGCCCGTCGTCAATTCCGCGTTTCAATTCTTCTTGTCGCAGCCATGGCGCTCGCCGCCTTCATTCTTGGCTTTGCCCTGCCGATCAACCCTACGCAGAATGCGTCGCCGGTTGCCGATCAGGCGCAGTTTACGGGACGGCTCGTTAGCGTCGACCACTGATCCAACGAGAACAACGCTCCGCTACGCGCGCCTACGGCGCGCGTTTTGCGTTTTTGCCTCGCATGGCCGCCGGCGGGATTGTCGGCGAACGCGCATGAGCGCCCCTCGCGCTTCGGGACGTGTGGCGCCCGAGCGCTGAAATGCGCCCGGGCCTCGCGCCCGTCTATTTCGCGCCTTCGGGCTTCTCCGAATGGTGGTGGCCCTCATGGCCATGATGCGCTTCGTGGCCGGCGCTTTCCTTCGGCCCGGAGGTGTCTTTATTGTGAGCCTTCTCCCAGCGCTCCATGGCTTCGGCGTCATGCGCGTGCTTGGCGTCCGGCGCATCGATTGCGGCGTCGACGACGACTTCGCCGGCCTTCTCGAAAACGAGCGTCATTTCCAGGCCCCAGCCGATTTCGAGATGCTTTTTCGCGTCGAGCAGCGCGACATAAACGCCGCCCGGCGCCAAGGTGACCTTCGACTTCGGCGGCAGGACCACCGGCGTCTCGAGCTCGAGATTTTTCGCGTCGCCGTGAACGACGGCCTTGCCGAATTTCTCGACCTTCACTGCGACGAGCTTGTCGGGCGTATCGCCGGCGTTATGCAGGAACGCGTAGAAGGAAGCGTTCTTCTCGCCATCGGCGGGGGCGCGCAGCCAGGGATGCTCAACCTTGAGCTTGCCGACGTCATACTCATGGGCCAGCGCCGACCGCGCCGGAATGAAACCGAGAGCCGCGCCGGCGAGCAATGAGCCGCCGGACGCCAAAAGATCACGCCGCCTGATCACCATTTTTCTCTCCCTGAAAAAAGCCGGCTGCTCAGCCGGCTTAGAAATCCTGCGCTTTTAGTGCGAGTGCAGGTTGATCTCCACGATGGGCTCCTGCGCCATCATCGCCGCCTGTGCGGCAAGTTGCGTGGCGCTGCCGTCGTCCTCGCCGAACTGCTTGAAGCGCGCGCGCACATAACCCGAGCGGTCGATCAGAAAATGCGCCTGCGCGATCTCGCTCGTGTAGGGCACGTTCGGGTAGCGGTTGATGATCGAATAGGCCTTCTCCACCGCCGCGGGGTGCAGCGCTTCCCGCGCCTTGGCCGCCGCGGGGCAGTCGCCGGTATAGACCGTCACATGATTCGCCCCGGCGGCTTTGGCCGCTTCGGCCGCTTTGAGAAGACTGGCGTCGAGTTCCTTTTTCTCGTCGCCGGTCGCGGTGCAGCGCGCGAAGGAAAGGAGCGTCGGCTTGCCGCGCAGCTTGAAGAAAGTGGTGACCTCTTCCCTCGGATCGATCAAAGCGAAATCCGGCGCGATGAGCCATTGAATCATCGCCTGCGGGGCGATGAAGCGCGAGCGATTGGTGCTCGAGAGCATGAGAAGATAATTGATCATGTCCCAGCGATCGTCGACGTCGAGCACATGGCTGAAGCTCGGCATGACCCCGCTCTGGCCGCCAAAGGTCAGCCAATGGAAGATGTCGCCGATCGTATGGGTGCCGACATGGGGCGCCGTCAGGTCCGCGGGGTCGACTTTCACGCCCTGCGCGTTCTTGAGGTCCTTGGACATGGGACCGTTGCCCTCGCCCATCGGACCATGGCAGGCGACGCAATTGTCCTGAAACGCCGCCATGCCGCGCGCAACTGACTCGGCCGTGAAATCCTGCGTCGGATCATTGTAGGTATCGACGTAGGCTTCCGTCGAAAAGGACACGGCCAGACAAAACAGCGCGGCGATCGTCACGGCCGGCGTGGCGTAAAGGCGTTTCTCACGCGTCGCCGGGGTCCACCAGAGCAGCGCCGCGACGGCCGCCAGCACAACGGCGGCGATTGCCCACCACCAGATCGGCGAGGGGAACGCCGGCTTCTGGCCCCAGGTCGCGATATAGGAGAGGCGGAAGGGCAGAGGCCAGTAGATATTCGTTTCATGGGAGGCCGGCGTGATCACCGCAATGTAACCGGCGATCGCCAGGAGGCCGAGGCCAAAGACCGCCTCGAGACTACCGACCTTTCCGACCCAGTCGACATTGAAGCCGTCGCCCGCCGGGCGGCTGTGCATGTAGCGCACGATGGCGAGCGCGCACAGCAACACGGCGCAAAGCAAGAGAAGCTTCAGGGTCAGCAGTCGCCCATAAGGCGTCGCAAGCATGTTCGGAACGCTGCCGACGTTCTCATAGGCCATGGCGACGCCCGTCACCGCCACGAGCCCGACGGCGACCTTCGCGACCAGCGACCAGCGTTCAGCGAGCCGCGCGGCCACTTCCGGAGGCTTCTTGTGCGCGGTGAACATCCACCAGATCAGGCCGAGAAGGCCCCCGAGCCACGTGAGACCCGCCGCCGTGTGCAAAAGGAAGCTCGCCTGCGTCCAAACGGGCAGACCGTCGTCGATCGCATGGCCGGTGACCGAGACGACGGCAAGGACGCCGACGCCCGTCCACAGCGTAATGCGGTCGAGAAGATCGGAAGCGACGAACAGCCGTGCGACGGCGAGCCCCGCGAAGGCAAAAGCGACGAGCTGGGTAAACACCCAAGCTTTGCCGACGCTCGTGCCGAATGTGAACTCCCAGAGCAGAGCGGAGTCGATCGGCCGTTCCGCCGGGACGATCGCGCGCGCGATGAGATACAGCAGCGCGAAGCCGAGCAGCGCCCGGAACACGGCCGCCGCTGCGACCGGAACTTTGAACCGCCCGCCGTCTTCGCCGATCAGACGCGGCATCAGCAGCAAGCCGACGGCCAAAGCCGACGGCAGGCTTTCGAGGAAGCGAATGAATGCGAGAGAAAGATACATCGTTCGGTTCTCGCTCCTGGCCCTTTCCGCCCACTTCAGACAGAAAGCCGTCGATCACGCGAAGGGTAGCGGCGAGCCGCGCGCCCGTCAGCGCGGGCGCCATTCGCCGCCGTCAAAGGTTGCGCGCCTTACTTGGGATCGACTGTGAATTCGTAGTTGCCTTCGACAACGTGCCCGTCCGTCGACAGCACCCGGTAGCGCACGACATATTTCCCGGGGGCCAGTTCAGGGGACTCCATCGAGAGTTCGCGCGGCTTGTCGGGGGCGCCGATCGCCCCCTCCCCAAGAACCTTGCCCTCCGCATTCTCGACCGTCAGCTTCGAGTATTTCGGCTCGACGCCGCCGCCGAAGCGCAGCTTGATCGTCTTGGGCGAGGTCGCAACGTGGTCCTTCGACGACGGCGTCGCTTCGACAAGGAAGGAATGCGCAAGAGCCGGCGCCGCGCCGACGAGGACGGCCAACGCGCCTCCCGCTAGAAGGCCGGAAAGGCGACGAGACAAGCTACCCATTCCCTTCATGACATTTCCCCCGAGGCGCCGAGCCTCTTTTGCTTTTTTGGTTGTCTTCGAGATGATTTCGATTGCGTCGAACGTCAAGACGCAACGGGCTCGGCGGGCTCCTTCTCCTTCTTCTTCGACGAAGGATGCGTGTGCTTCCAATAGACGAAGACCATGCCGGCGATGAGCACCGTGCCGGCGATCTGAGGCACCCAGGCCCAAAGCGTCTCGCCGACCATGAATTTGAACTGCTCGGTTTCCTGCTGGCCGTTCTCGCGCGTGAGTGTGACGAGGCCGATATAGTGGCCGTTATTCGCGAAGTTATGCTCCAGGCTGAACGTGCCCTTGGTATATTTCTTGGCCGGCAGATGCAGCTCGGTCAGCGGTTCGAGATCCGTGTCCTTGGTGATCGGCGTCAGCGGATCGCGAATGATGCGCAGTTCGAGCGGCAGATCGCGGAAAGCCGGCGTCTCGATGTCGAAGACCATGATCGTGCGGCCCGTCGCCGGAATTTCGCTGCAATACTCGCTGCGCGACTTGTCGGGCTGGAAGACGGTGATGTGGATCATGTCATAACCGAACATGACCATGCACATGTTTCCCATGGACATGGCTTCCGGCCCCGCGCCGCCCTCGGCCCGCGCAGGCTGACCGACGCTGAGCGAAAGAACGGCGCCAAACATGGCGGCGGCAAGGCTACGCCAATTCATCATTTCCATCCCTCGATTCTTTCCCTGCGCCTTTTTTTCCGACGCAGTTTTGTCTGGCCGTCAGCTCGGGCCATACCGGCAGGCGGCCAATCCCCGGCGCACCAGACCGCGCCGCTCGCAGTCTTCCTTAGCCTAAGCGTCCCTTTTCAGCGAGACCTCGCATGCGCGAGGTCGTCGATCTCCGGGCGCTACTTTGCATCCAAAACAGGCGTTGGCGCGAGCAAAAAGCCTTGACGCAATTTGCGTCTAAAGGACGCACCGATTGATATTGAGCAAGACAGCGCCTGCCCGTGGGGCCAAAGCGAAACCGGCCGGATCTTTCGATCCGGCCGGCTTTTTTAGGTTAGCGATCGTTGTTCGCTCAGGGCATGTCGCCGGCGACGAACTTCGGAATCACCGGGCCGCCGATTTCAGCCGCGAAGCGCTTGCCGTCGGGCGTGAAGAAGAACAGCAGGCCGCCGATCTGGCTGTCGGTGTCGTAAGCCAGGTCAGACAGACGCTCGATGTCCCAACGCGCGTCCTGGATCTTCACCGTGATCTCCTTCGACTCGCCGGGCGCGATCGTGTCGTCGTTCGACAGGCCGCGGTCGGCAAGCAGGTAGTCCGGGAAGTCAGGCTTCGAGGTGAACACCGACGGGTTCAGGAAGCGCAGGCCAGCGGCGGTGTATTCGCCGAGGCGCACCGGCTGAGACGTGCCGTTCTTCACCTTCACGTTGATCGTCAGCTCACGGCCCGGAACCTTGTAGACGCCGCCGTTCAGCTCGGTCGTCACCTGCTCCTTGCCCACGCCAGCCGTGCCTTCCGTCTCGATCGGCGTCAGCGGCTTCTGCAAGCCGGCCTGAAGCGGGATCGTGCGCGGGAAGGTCGAGTTCGTCACGGCGTAGCCGACGATGGTCGCCAGGATCGTCAAAGCGAGAACGATCGCGCCGATACGACGGTCGTCATCGCCGATGACGTCATCAGGACGGCCTTCCGCGACCTTGACGTAGGACGCGATGATGCCCTTCCGGATGAACCAGAACAGGATCCAGGCGGCGCCAACCGCCATCCACGGCAGATGCCACGCATAAACGCGGCTGATGCCGTAGTGCTCGAGGTCAATGGTCGACCCGTCGAGGAGCGTCACCGGGTCGGTGAAGTCCTTCATGTCGCCCTTGATCTCAATCCACTGGCCGGGGCCGATGATCGGACCGCCGCCTTCAACGTTGATCTGGGCGTGGACGTGCCAACGGCCCGCGCGACGGCCGCGCAGGTTGATCGAGAAGGCGTAATCCTTGCCGATCTCCAGCGACACCGAACGCGGCGCAAACTGCTCGCCGATGAACTGCGCCGTGCGAACCAGAACCGGGCCGGGCTCGCCGGCGTTCAGGAACGACACGCGCGGATTGGCGACCGCCTGCGGCCACGCCGAGAAGACGTGGACCTTGCCGGACAGAACCATGTCCTCGTTGACGTTGACCGTCGTCTTCGACCACTGAACGTCATACCAGTTCAGCGTGCGCATGCGAAGGAACGCCTGCTGCGACTTCTCGCCGTGCGCCGAAGCCGGAGCAACCGCTCCAAGCGTCGCCGCCACAGCAGCCGCCGCGCCAATGGCGGCGAGCTTGACTAGCTTTTTCATGAACAAACCTCCCAGGTTCCTCTTCCGGCCGGCGCCTCGCGCGCCAGCCGACTTTTTTCCTCGCAAGCCGTGAAGCCAAATCGTCGACCCGGCCGCATGCGGACTTGCGTTCTTTTCCTCTTCGAGACAGGCCGCGACCCGTTTCAAAACCGCGGCCCAGCCCGCATTAGATGGAGTCGATGACCTTGGTCGTGGAATACCAGCGACCCATGAACCACCACAGGAAATACACCATCATCGAGACGAAGCCCGAGAAGAACGCCGCAACCGGCACAACGTCCTTACCGAACGTGCGCAGCGTGCCGCGCTCGACCATGCGGATGTATTCCGGCATCGACGTGCGGACGTAGTGGAGGCCGATCAGGTCGGCGAGGGTCATCAGCTGACCATGCTGCTCGGTCGCCTGGTGGAAGGCGGCGATCGCCGGCCAGTTGTTCGGGTAGAACAGCAGACCCCAGCCCAGCGAACCGACAACCGCCGTGATCACATAGGAGCCCGACAGAAGCAGGATCACGTCGAGCCAGATCGCCGGAACGATCAGAGCGGACGGGAACACAAGGCTGATCGGGAAGTAGGTCCAGCCCCAGAAGTTGACGTAGCGGTTGATCCACTCGCCAATCAGGAGGCCGAGAGCCGCGAACACCGCGCCGAACGGCAGACGGAAGTTCACCCACCAGAAAGCCTGCGACGCCGCGCAGAAGGTCACGCCCAGAATCGGCACGACCGTCGGCCACATACGACGATCCTTCCAGTCAACCCAGAAGTCCCAGTCGCCCGCCGTCAGCATGAAGTGGACGTGATAGCCGCCCAGAACGGCGAAAAACAGCAACACAAGAAGCATCCAGTCCGTCGTCTGAACGCAACCCGCCGCCTCGGCGACGGAGTTGAACGGACCGACCGCCCCCCCGCTTTTCGATTGTGACATCACTCTTCTCCTTGGTGTTTCTCGGAAAGCCATCGTGGGCTCCGAGCTTTCTTTTTGCCGCAGGACGGAACGAAAGCCCCGGACCCGCGTCCAAACCCGATGCGCCCTCTCGAAACGCCCGCGTTCGGTTTTCTTTTGCGCAACGCGAAACGTGCGCCGCGAAACCTTCCCCTTCCCGAGCCGGGGGCGAACCCCCCGAGCCGCGACACGAAAAACCAGCCCCCGCCGAAAGTCACGGCAGATCAAAAGCCTTCTCGTGTCAGTGGTGTAAGCGAAAATCCCGCCGGAACCGTCCGCCCGCGCCAACCGGGCGCGGGCGGCCTTTGTCCGATTACTCGGTCAGGAGGGCGACGCCTTCCTTGCCGATCAGCGCATGAATGCGCATCAGGATCTGCAGCACGACGCCGAAGACGCCCAGGGCCATCCAGCCGAAGAACACGAAGCCCCAGTGCAGCGGAGCGACGAACAGCTCTTCCATGAACCAGAAGGTGTGGCCCCACTCGTTCAGGCCAACGTTCGGGATGATCATGAACGGGCCGATGGCGACGATCAGGAACGCCAGCGAGTAGCCATGAGCAAAATACGGAATGCGGGTCTTCGCATAGAAGAACGCGCCAACCGCGATCACCGAATAGATCGGATAGCTCATGTAGAACTCGATGATGTGCGACGGCGTGAAGTCCGTGTCGCGAATCACCGTCATGTGCCAGGTGCCGTCCTGCTCCGTGAAGAACGACGCGCCCCAGTAAATGGCGATGCCGTAAACGACAAGCCACTGAACCAGAACCACCAGGCGGCGCATCTCTTCGCGCGGCGTCACCGCGTCGACGTTGCGGTCGCGGGTCTTCCAGAGATAGCCCGCAAGGCCCAGACCAGAGACCAGCTCCAGCGGGATCTCGGTCCAAAGGATCGACATCCAGTAGGTCTGGAACTCCGGCGCGAACGAATCCAGGCCAGCGCGCCAGCCGTAGACCTGCTCGTAAATGCGCACGATCAGATAGAAGATGTTGAGGACCGCAAGGCCGATCCACATTCCGCGAAGATCGACTATTTGTACCTCAGCAGCTGCGCCAGCAGCTGCGCTCGTCGTCGAAGCCATATTAACTCCTCCTATGTGCTCCCAGGGATATGCGCGTGACCGGTATCGCTCCGCCTCCCAGAACAGAGCTGCTTCGTCCTCGTTTGTCTTAAAACGTTAGGCAGGGCCCCCTAAAGGTCGCCCCACGCCATACCGCCCTTTCTTGACGCGGCCATCGGACATGCAGCCTTCAGAAAAATTTCCCGAAAGACCGAACATCCAATCCTGCCGCTTGTTGTTATCGGACGAACACCGACGTCGCCGCCTAAACAAAGCCCACTAGGCCACCCTAAGGGAACAGCCCAGAAAACCCCGTTTAGCGTGGCCCAACCATTCCCCCTCACCAGCATAATGACAATATCCCTTGGTATAGCAAAATGCTGTCTATCGAATAGTAATAACAACCCCAGTGGGTTGGTTATAAACTGTCTTAACGGGTAGGTTAAGCGGCGCCTGCGGAAGACGGCGACTCTCTGCGAACTTGCTGATTTCCCTGATTTTATCTGTCATTGGACCCAGAATGGGCGAGCGGGCGCCAAATATGTGGCGCCACGTGCAGCCGCCCCGCCGACAGGACTGCGGCGATCTGTCAATGACTTTATTGGCCGAGCGGTTCGAGCGCGTTGCGAAAATCCGCCGCCGCCGCGTCTCTCGCCGTGAGCGGCGCCAGGCCGAAGCGGACCTCGATGGTGCGCAGGATCGAGGTTCCGTCATAGACGGTCTTGTCCACGAAGCCCTTGCGCGCAAAGGGAGAAATCAGGAGCCCAGGAACGCGCGTCCCAGGCCCGAAACGATCGATTCGCGGCGGGGCGACGTGGTCCCAGAACCCCCCATTCTCGTCCGCGACCACGACGATCAGCATATCGCTCCAGTTCGGGCTGGCCCGGAGCTGGTCAACGATTTCGCCCAGATGCGCGTCGCCCGCGTCGAAAGCCGCATAGGCCGGATGTTCGTTGTAGCGGCCCACCGGCTTGTAGAATGACACCGGCGGCAGCGTCCCTTTTCGGGCGTCCTCCAGGAAATCCGCCTCGTCCTTGAGATGTTCGGCGCGCGCCCGCGTCCCCGGGCCGAAATTCTGGAAATAAATGAACGGCTGGTGGTGAATTTGAAAGTTGTCGGAACCCGAATACGGCTTGCTGCGCCCCGACACGACGTCGGCCCAGCCGCCGGCGTACCAGGCCCAGCTGATTCCCTTCTCGCTCAGCCTGTCCCCGATGGTCAGCGCGGTTTGCGCCGGCAGGACTTCGCCCTCCGCCTGATCGCCCGCGAGCGGCGCGAAGGGCAGGAAGGTGCCGACCGCGAAACCGTCCGGCGTGACCTTGCCGACGTTGCGCCAGTGCGGAACGCCGTCCAGCGCGCTCTTCGGCGACGTCTGCTTTCGGGCGAGGCGCCCCTCTCCATCAAGCTGCGCAACGAGCTTGTCTGGCGCGTTGGGATAGAGCGGCGCGCAGGCGCAGACGAGGAAAAAATGATTGAGCAGCGAGCCCCCGAACGCAGGGTGGAAGAAATGGTCGGCCAGCGTGAAGTCCTGGGCGAGGCGCCATTGCCGTGAGCCTCTGGCGTCACGATAGCCCATCACGAGCCCGCCAGCGTTGGAGGCCTCTACGAAGCGATCCATTCGGCCGCCGTTGATCTGCTCCTGTTCGACGTAGAACTGGTGGATCGGATCGATTTTTTCCGGCCCGGCGAGCGGACCTTCCAGCAGAAAGGGGGCGTTGGCCTGCTGCGTGTCCAGGCCTGGAAGATAGGGAAGCGGACGGCCGTCCCGGTCGATCTGAGGATTGGCGCGACGGGCGCCCTCGAGCCCCTCGGCGCCGGGAAAGAGGCCAAAGACGTGGTCGAAGCTGCGATTCTCCACGACGATGACGACGATGTGCCCGATCCGCTCGAAAGGGTTGTCGGAAGCTGCGTCGCCCGCTTGCGCCGTCGCCGACGCGCCCAGCAGGCAAATGATCAGGAGCAGCCGCGAGAATGCTTTCGTCATGACCCTCCTACCCGCCACGTCGAGACGCGCCCCGTAGCAGGCGAAGACTGCGCTTTTGCGACAAAAGAAAAGGGCGAGCCTACCAGACCCGCCCCTTTGTTCGTGATGGCTATTGCGGCCGAGGCGTGTCCTTGGTGCGGGCCGGCAGGATCGGATAGGTCACCTTCGGCTGATCGCCCGAGAGCGACCCCAGGAAGGCGACGATGGCCGCGTTCTCGTCCGGCGTCAGGGTCGCGCCGAGCTGATCCTTCGCCATCACATTGACCGCCTCTTCGAGCGTCCACACCGCGCCGCTGTGGAAATAAGGCGCGCGCAGCGCAACGTTGCGGAGCGGAGCCGAACGGAACACGAAGGCGTCGGCGTCATTGTTGGTGACCTTGGCGCGGCCGCGGTCGGCGACCGGAAGAATGGCGGCGTCCGGCTTCTGCGCGACGCCGAACGGGAAGTAGCCGTTGCCGCCGACGTTCACGCCGCTGTGACAGCCGCTGCAGCCCTTGTCCATGAACAGGCGCAGGCCCTTCTTCTCCGTGTCGTTCAGGGCGGCGGCGTCGCCTGCGAGGAACTTGTCGAATTTGGAGTTGGGCGTCGTCAGCGTGGCTTCGAAGGCCTCGATGGCGTTGGCCATATTGTCGAAGGTGACGGGATTGGCGTCGCTCGGGAAGGCGGCCTTGAACTCCGCCACATAGCCCGGCATGCTCTTGAGCGTCGCCTCGACCGCCGCCGGGGTGTTGTTCATCTCGACGTCGGCTTGCACCGGACCCTTGGCCTGCGCCTTGAGGTCGGTGGCGCGGCCGTCCCAAAACTGGGCGACGTTGAAGACGGCGTTGAGCACCGTCGGCGCGCGGCGCGGACCCTTGGCCCAGCCATGCCCGATCGACGTCGGGCCGGCGTCGACGCCGCCCGTGCCGAGGTTATGGCAGCTGTTGCAGCTGATGATCTGGCTCTTCGAGAGGCGCGGATCGAAGAACAGCTTGTGGCCGAGTTCGATCTTCGCCGGGGTGATGGCGTTGTTCTTCACCACCGTGTTGATGCTCGCCGGATCGATAGGCTTGAAGACGGCGGCGGCGTCGGCGCGCAAGTCGTCCGCCTGCGCGAGAACGGGAAACAGCAGCAACGCGCCAGTGGCGACAATCCGAAGTCCGGACATTTCTTCTCTCCCCTACAGCTCTTCTTTGTAGCTGCGCCCCGCCGCCCCCGAGGCGCGCGAAGCTTGCGTCCTGCGCTACCACAACCCCCGACCCGGCGGAAGCCCTCGCCCGAAAGGGCGACGCGCGTCGGAGCGGCGACAGGCATGGAAGCGCGCCTGCGCAAAGATCTGCCGACCTTCGGCGTCGCCTTAAGAAACGGGCCTTACTGTAAAGCTTCTGTCAAGCCTTCGGCAGCCATAGTCGCCTTTGTCCTCGCTCGATCGACACAGGGAAAAAGGGGCGCGCAATGTTGTTTGGGCAGTTCAAGCGCGGGGCCGCTGCGCGGCTCTCCGCCTTCGGGAGGGACAATCGCGGCGTCGTCGCCGTGATCTTCGGCCTGACGCTGGCGCCGGCGCTTTTCCTCGCCGGCGCGGCGATTGATTATGGTTCGGCGCTGCGGGTGAAGGGCAATTTGAAGTCGGCGGCCGACGCAGCCGTCCTTCAGGCCGCCAGAGGCTTTCTCAGCGCCGCGGATGGCGTCGACTGGTATTCCTACAACCTGTATTTGAAAAACAGCCAATATTCGAAATGGCAAGAAATAGACATCAAGCAGCAGACCGCGAAGGCTTTGACCGACGTAGCGATCTCTCAAGCGAACGCCAAAGCTCAAGCGATCTTCAAGGCGGGCGTCGACCCGAAAATCAGAGACGCCAAACTGGACATCACGACTACGGTGAACGACGCCGCCGTTGTCTCTCGGGGCGTATACTCCGGCGCGGTTGACGCCTCTTTAACGAAGGTCCTCGGGTTCAAGACCCTTCCGATCTCCGGGACTGTCGAGGCGACGGCAGGCATCCAGTATACTCAGAATTACAAGAACATCTATTTCCTTGTCGACGTCTCGCAATCCATGAGCGTCGGGGGCGCTCAGGCGGACAGGGACAGGCTCGCGCTCTACACGCCCGGCGGGTGCGTTTTCGCGTGCCACGACGTGAGGGACGGCGACGAAACGCTTCCTGTCCAAATCCCCGGCTACCTGACCAGAAAAAACGGGAGATTGACGACGGCCAACGTGGCGGTCGCTGGCGCATTAGGCATTCAGACGCGGCTCGACTACATCCGAAATGCGATGTTGGCGTTCGTCTCCGCCGTCGATCAAAAGGTCTCTCAAATGAAGACCGCGGCGGCCGACGCCGCAAGGAACAATGCGACACAGGCCGGCCTCAGTCAGAGTAAGATTAATAGTGCGGTGAACGATGCGATAAAGGACTGGAATAACGTTTATCGCTTCAGCATTTCGACAATGTATAAGGATAGTTTGGATTACACGGGTCGGACGGATAATTATCCAAACGTGATCGACAGGATCAAAGACAAGATCGTGCTGGGAGACGCGGAGGACAACGAAACCGGTCAGTCCAATATGGGCGATGTGCTTGGCAAACTCGCCTACAAGCTGAATGGCTCGGGTGACGCCGAGGCGAAAGGAACCGCGCAGGACTACGTGATAATCATAACAGATGGCGTCGTACATTATACGCAGCCCCACGACGGAAACGATATTGTAAAGGCCGTTGGATACGATAGTCTAACTTGCACAGGGTTCAAGAAGGATGGAACGAGGCGCCGACCCGGCGACCCCGTCGTCATCGTAATTTATACGCCCTACATCAAGTTCATGCCGGGTTACAGCACATATTACGATACGAGTGTGAAACCCCATCAGGAACCCACCGACTGGTACGGGAAAGCATTGCAGGACTACTGCGCCTCGTCGCCGGAATGGTTTTTCGAGGCGAGCGAGGGCCCCGCCATCACAGACGCGCTAAACAAAGTGTACAGCAGGATCATGATGCCGTCTGTGGGGCTCACAAAATAGCGGGGGCGTCGAACGGCCCCCGCCCCTTCGGAGCGCCTACACACCGGTCGGATAGTTCGGGCTTTCTCGGGTGATCGCCACGTCGTGGACGTGGCTCTCGCGCAGGCCGGCGTTGGTGATGCGCACGAATTGCGCGCGGTCCTGAAATTCGCGGATGGTCGGCGCGCCGACATAGCCCATGGCGGCGCGCAGGCCGCCGGCGAGCTGATAGAGGATGGGCGAGATCGGCCCGCGATAGGGCACCTGCCCCTCGATGCCCTCGGGCACGAGTTTGAGCTGGTCCTTCACGTCGCCCTGGAAATAGCGCGTCGCCGAGCCCGCCGTCATCGCGCCGACGGAGCCCATGCCGCGATAGGCCTTGAAGGAGCGGCCCTGATAGAGGAACACCTCGCCGGGCGATTCCTCCGTGCCCGCGAAGAGCGAGCCGATCATCACCACTTCCGCGCCCGCCGCGACCGCCTTGGCGAGATCGCCGGAATATTTCACGCCGCCGTCGCCGATCACCGGCACGTCGGCTTTGCGCGCCTCGGCGGAGGCTTCCATGATGGCGGTGAGCTGCGGCACGCCGACGCCCGCGACGATGCGCGTGGTGCAGATGGAGCCCGGCCCGATACCGACCTTGATCGCGTCGGCGCCGGCGTCGATCAAGGCCTTGGCCGCCTCTGCGGTGGCGATGTTGCCGGCGATGATCTGGACTTTGTTGGTCTCGCGCTTCACGCGCGCCACCTGATCGATCACCGCCTGCGAATGGCCGTGCGCCGTGTCGATCACGATGCAGTCCACGCCCGCGTCGATGAGCTGCAGCGCGCGGTCGAAGCCGTGATCGCCCACCGTCGAGGCGGCGGCGACGCGCAGGCGCCCTTCCGGGTCCTTGCAGGCGTTGGGGTGCTGCGTGGCCTTCTCGATGTCCTTCACCGTCACGAGGCCGACGCAGCGATAATCCTCGTCGACGACCAGCAGCTTCTCGATGCGGTGCTCGTGCAGCAGCCGGCGCGCTTCCTCCTGCCCCACGCCCTCGCGGATGGTCACGAGCTTCTTCGTCATCAGCTCGGCGATCGGCTCTCGCCTGTCCTGCGCGAAGCGCACGTCGCGGTTCGTCAGAATGCCGACGAGCCGGCCTTTGCCGCCGGTCGCCGAGCGCTCGACGACGGGGATGCCGGAGATGCCGTTCGACGCCATCAGATGCAACGCGTCGGCAAGGGTCGCGTCAGGGAAGATGGTGATGGGATCGACCACCATGCCGCTCTCGTAGCGCTTGACCTTGCGCACCTCGGCGGCCTGATCGGAGGGCGACAGATTCTGGTGAATGACGCCGACGCCGCCCGCCTGCGCCATGGCTATGGCGAGCCGCGCCTCGGTCACCGTGTCCATGGCGGCGGAGACGATCGGCAGATTGAGCGTGATCTCGCGGGTGAGGCGCGTCGAGATATCCACCGCAGACGGCATCACGCGGGAATGGCCGGGCCGCAGCAACACGTCGTCGAAAGTGAGAGCTTCGGTCAACGCGGCGGGCAAATGGGCCATGGGCCAACTCCTGTTTCGAGCGAGGCGGCGATGAAACGCGCCTTTGAGGGTTGGCGGGTGCTCTTAGCATTATTCCTTGCAAAGGCAAATGGCGCGAAGCGACGCCCTGCAGCGCGCCTCATCTTTGGCGGCGGCCGGCGATGCGTCCGCTTCGCACGGCGCTCAGCTTCGGCTCCCGCTGGCGCGCGTCAGTCCCGCACCGCTTCGAACATCGCCGCCGTATCGTAATATTCGAAGAACTCGACGGCCTTGCCGTCCGCGTTGAAACGCCAGGCGTCGACCTTGGGCGTATCGACCGCCCTGCCGTTGGCCTTGTAGCGCCAGGCCGTGCGGCCGAGCATGACCACCCGGTCCCCCTGGCCGACAAAGTGGTCGACGACGTAATTGATCATCTCCCAGTCGTTGGTGAGCGCGCGCAGATAGCTCTCGACGCCTTCGGGAGAATAGCGCTGTTTGGTGAATTCAACCGCGCTCACGCGGCCCATGGCGAGCGAACCAAAGTCGATCTCGTCGGCCATGATCGACAGCCAGTGGTCGACGCTGCCGCCCTTCGTGTCCGCCCAAAGGCGATAAGCTTCCTGCAAAATGGCTGTGTTGCGCGCTTCCTGGGACATGGCGACGCTCCGGTGAAATGCACCGCCCGCGAGAGTAGACGGCTTTCCGCGGATGGGCCAGCGCTTCTGGCGCTACGCCGCCCCCGCCCGCTCCGTGTCGAACTGCAGCTTCGCCAAGCGCGCATAAAGGCCGCCGGCGGCGCTGAGCGTCGCGTGCGTCCCCTCCTCCACGATGCGGCCCTCGTCGAGCACGATGATGCGGTCGGCCTCGAGTACGGTGGCGAGGCGATGCGCGATGACGATGCTGGTGCGGCCGGCCATCACGTCGTGCAGCGCCGCCTGCACGGCGGCCTCGTTCTCGGCGTCGAGCGCGGAGGTCGCCTCATCGAGCAGCAGAACCGGCGCATCGGCGAGAATGGCCCGCGCGATGGCGAGGCGCTGGCGCTGGCCGCCGGAGAGCGTGACGCCGCGCTCGCCGAGCAGCGTGTCGTAGCCCTGCGGCAGCGCCTCGATGAATGCATGCGCCTGGGCGCGCTTGGCGGCGGCGACGATCGCCTCCCGCGTCGCGCCCTCGCGGCCATAGGCGATGTTTTCCGCGACGCTCAGGCCGAAAATCACCGGGTCCTGCGGCGCGAGCGCGATGGCGGCGCGCAGATCGAGCGGATCGAGCGCGCGGACGTCGACCCCGTCGAGCGCGATGGCGCCGCTGTCGACGTCGTAGAAGCGTAGCAGCAGCGAAAACAGCGTCGACTTGCCGGCGCCCGATGGGCCCACGAGCGCCACGCGCTCGCCGGGCTCGACGACGAGCGAGAGGTCGCGCAGCGCCGCGCGATCGGGCGCCGTCGGATAGGAAAAGACGACATGGTCGAAAGATATTTGCCCCCGCCAACGCGCCGGCGCGGGCGTCGGATAAGGCGGCGCGACAATCTTCGGCTTCACCGAGAGAATTTCTGCGATGCGCGTCGCGGCGCCGGCGGCGGCGGCCACTTCGCTCCACACCGAGGACAATTCGCCGAGCGAACTCGCGCCGAGCACGGCGTAGAGCACGAATTGCGAGAGCAGGCCGGCGCTCATACGCCCGGAGAGCACGTCCTGCGCGCCGAGCCAGAGAACGGCGACAATGCTGGTGAAGACGACGAGAATGACGCCCGCCGTCACGAAGGCGCGCATCAGCGTCGCCGCCTGCGCGGCCTCATAGGCGGTCTCCACTGCGCGGCGGAACCGGGAGACGGTCGAGGCCTGCGCGCCATTGGCCTGCATGGCGCGCACGGCGGACAGGTTCTCGCCGGCATAGGCGGCCGCCTGGGCGAGCATGTCCTGGGCATGTTTCGAGCGCCGCCGCACGCTGCGTCCCGAAGCAATGAGCGGCAATACGATCACCGGGATCGCCGCCAGCGCCAGTCCCGCGAGCTTCGGGCTCGTCGCGAACATCATCACAACGGCCCCGATGAACATGAAAATGTTGCGCAAGGCGACCGACGCCGAAGAGCCGAAGGCGGATTTCAGCAGCGTCGTGTCGGCGGTCAGGCGGGACAAAAGCTCGCCGGTCTTGGCCGTGTCGAAAAAGGCGGCGTCGAGCGCGGTGAGATGCTTGAAGAGATCGGCGCGCAGGTCGGCGACCACGCGCTCGCCGAGCGTCATCACGAAATAGTAGCGCGTGGCGGAAGCCAGCGCGAGGGTCGCGGCGACGCCGATCATCGCGCCGAAATAGGCGTTCACTGTCCCCGCGCTGTCGGCGGTGAAGCCATGGTCGATCATGCCGCGCACGGCCGCGGGCAAGGTCAACGTCGCCCCCGCCGCGACGATGAGCGCCGCGAAGGCGAGCGCGATCGTCTGCTTGTATCGCAATGCGTAGGGCAGCAGCGGGCGCAGCGGCGCGAGAATCGCGCTGAAGCGTCGCGAATCGGAAGAGGGGGTCGAAGCGGCGGCGGATTGGGTCTCTGTCATAGGCCGTCCCTATAGCGCCCGCCGGGAATGAAAACGACTCTCAGTTTTCACGGCGCCCAGGGCGGCCCCGCTCCGTCCGCCGATGTCCTCGCGCTCTCGGTTCAGCGCCGCCCGGCGCGAACTTTGTGCGGCGGCGACAAAATTTTTTTCCGCCGCCGCGACAGATTTTGCGCTCCACAGCCTCGCAGAGGCAGTTTTTTCAGGGTGTTACGATCTGCGACATGTTGTCGCGGAAAAATGCGCTCCTGGCTGGACAGCGGCGAAACTTATGATACCTTTTGCCTGCGTCGAAATGACGCGTCCGCCGCACGGTGGGGGGCAAAGCGCTAGAAAAACAGAAAATAAGGCGCGGCTCTGGGAACGAAAGAGGAGTGACGAAAATGGCTGACAAAGAACTCGAAATCACGACGAACACCTACATCTTCGCTGGCGTCGGCGCCGTTCTCCTTGGCGGCCTCGCGGCTGCTGCGCTCGGCGGTCTGCCGAACACCATCGCGGCCGCCGTCGTCGGCGCGCTCGCGGGCGGCTGCCTGGGCCTGTTCTTCTAAATCGACAATTCGGCGGAACGCGGGTCTGGCCGCCAGCGTATCGCTAGTCGACACCAGCCAGCAGTCGCGACAGCGGTTGCTGGCTGTGCTGTTTTCAACAGAGCTTTAAAGTAGCCATTTTCAAGAAGCGCGCTTTCCGGACTTAGGCCTCGGGAAGCGCTTTTCATTTCTTACAGGCTCGCCGTCGACGCCCCGCCCGGCCACATCTCGCGCGCGCGATTGCGCAAAATATATTTCTGGATCTTGCCCGTGGAGGTCTTCGGCAGCGGCCCGAAGACGACATGGCGCGGGCATTTGAAATGCGCCAGATGGGTGCGCGACCAGGCGATGATCTCCTCGGCCGTCGCGCTCTCCCCGTCCCTCAACTCGACGAAGGCGCAAGGCGTCTCGCCCCATTTGTCGTCCGGCGCGGCGACGACCGCGGCGGCGCTCACCTTGGGATGCTTGAAGAGAATATCCTCCACCTCGATCGAGGAAATATTCTCGCCGCCGGAGATGATGATGTCCTTGGAGCGGTCCTTGAGCTGGATATAGCCGTCGGGATGCATCACGCCGAGATCGCCCGAGTGGAACCAGCCGCCGTGAAAGGCTTTCTCTGACGCGGATTTGTTCTTGAGATAGCCCTTCATCACAATATTGCCGCGAAACATCACCTCGCCCATGGTGGCGCCGTCGCGCGGCACGGGCTGCATGGTTTCCGGATCAATGACGTCGAGGTCCTCGAGGACGCTGTAGCGAACCCCCTGCCGGGCTTTCATTTTCGCCTGCGCAGCCGCCTCGAGATCGTCCCAGCGCTCCTGCCATTCGTTCACGGCCGCCGGACCATAGGTTTCGGTCAGGCCGTAAAGATGGGTGACGTCGAAGCCCGCGGCCCGCATCGCCGCGAGAACCGCCTGCGGCGGCGGCGCGGCGGCGGTGAAGAATCGCACCGTCTGTTTCAACGGCTTCTTCTCGGGGTCGGTGGCGTTGAGCAGCGTCGACATGACGATCGGCGCGCCGCAGAGATGGGTCACGCCATGCTCCGCCATGAGCTCGTACATATGGCCGGCGCGCACTTGGCGCAGGCAGACATGCGTGCCGGCGGAGACGGAAAGCGACCAGGGGAAGCACCAGCCATTGCAGTGGAACATCGGCAGCGTCCACAGATAGACGGGATGCCGGCCCATGTCGCCGGTGAGAATATTGCCGAGCGCCAGCAGATAAGCGCCGCGATGGTGATAGACGACGCCCTTGGGGTCGCCCGTGGTGCCCGACGTGTAATTGAGCGAGATGGCGTCCCATTCGTCGCGCGGCGGCGCCCAGGCGTAATCGGGATCGCCGCCGAGCAGAAAATCCTCGTAATCGATCGAACCGAGCCGCTCGCCCGAACCTTTGTATTCCGGGTCGTCGTAGTCGATGATGAGCGGCTTCGACTTGGTAAGCGCCAGCGCCTCGCGCATGAGGTCTGCGAACTCGCGATCGACAATCAGCGCCTTGGCTTCGGCGTGGTCGATCGTGAAGGCGAGGATCGGCGCATCGAGACGTGTGTTGAGCGTGTTCAGCACCGCCCCGACCATGGGGACGCCATAATGGCATTCGAGCATCGCCGGCGTGTTGGCCAACATCACGGACACGGTGTCGCCGCGCCCGATCCCGCCTTTCTCCAGCGCGCCGGCGAGGCGTCGGCTGCGTGCATAAAAGTCACGATAGGTGCGCCGCAAGCCGCCGTGGATGATCGCGATCCGGTCGGGGAAGACCGCCGCCGCGCGGGCGAGAAAGGTCAGCGGCGTCAGGGGCTGGAAATTGGCCGGATTGCGGTCGAGATCGCGATCATAGGCGGATGCGGACATCAAGGAAGACTCCAAAAGCGCAAGCAAGCGGATCGTCGCTTGCAGGATATATGCAATTTTCCGCTTGTCTGCCGCTTGCCGGCCGCCTCTGGCCTCATTCGCCGAAATCGACGTCCTTGAGACGGCCGAAGACGCGGTCGGCATCGAAATTGTCCTCGTCCTCCGCCGGGCGCACGGGCGTCGTCGGCTTGCCGAAGACGTCTTCGGTCGTGGTCGGCTCGCGATGGCCCGTGGTGACGGCGGCGGGCACGAGCGTCTGGCCATGATCCTCGACGACCGCCGGCCGGTCCTTGGCGGCGCGGTTGACCTCGAAGTCCAGGTCGATCTGCGAACAGAGGCCGAGCGTCACCGGGTCCATCGGCGTGAGCGCGGCGGAGTTCCAGTGGGTGCGCTCGCGGATCGCCTTCAAGGTCGCCTTGGTAGTGCCGACGAGGCGCATGATCTGCGCGTCCTTGAGCTCGGGATGGTTGCGGACGAGCCACAAGATGGCGTTGGGCCGGTCCTGGCGGCGCGACAGCGGCGTGTAACGCGGGCCCCGCGCCTTCTTGACCTCCGGCACGACGACCTTGGAGACCGAGAGCTTGAGCTGATGGCGCGTGTCGCGTTCGCCGCGGGCGATTTCCTCGCGGGTAAGCTGGCCCGAGGTGATCGGGTCATGGCCACGAATGCCGGCCGCGACCTCGCCGTCGGCGATGCCCTTCACCTCCAGCGGGTGCAGTTTGCAGAACTCGGCGATCTGATCGAACGTCAGCGAGGTGTTTTCGACGAGCCAGACTGCCGTCGCCTTCGGCATCAAGGGGGCGTTGCTCATCTTGAAGAATCTCCTTGGGTGCGGGCATGGGGGGAGCGTCCGGCGCCGCGCCTTTTCGGCGGCGGCGACCCCATTAGGCTCGACCGTCCATGATGGGAATGACCGCAATATAGCCGCTGGACGTCCAAATCGCAATCATTTGCTCAGGTGCGCGCTTGCGCCTTACGCAGACTTCTTCCCTTTTGCGGATGGGAAGGGGCGCCGTCAGCCCCTTTGTTCCCGCGCATGGGCGGGCCGCAGGCCCTGAAGATGCTCCGGCAAAAGCTCCCGCAGGGCGCCGCCGAGCGCCGGGCCGTATTTGTGGAACATCAGCCCAAAGGCGATGAGCGCCACGCCGACGCCCGAGAGCGCGAACGGAAACAGGATCGAATCCTTGAAGACGTCGGCCGAGAGATAGCCGAGATACATCGTGACCCCGATGGCCCCGAACACGGCGTAGGCGCGGCGCATCAGGAAAATCGACAGGAAGATGAGCCCGACGTTGATGCCGCAATAAAGCGCCTTGCCCAATTCGCCGCCGCTGTGCTGCGCGGTGAGCCCGCCCCAGAAGGCCAGGAGCCCGCCAAGGTGCAGCCAAAAGGCGAAGTCGCCGTTCTTCCACTTCTTCAGATCGATCAGCCAGGCGAGAGCGATGACAATCAGCCCGAAAAACATGCTGACGGTCGCGCGCTGATCCCAGGTGAACTCCTCTACCCGCATCAGCCAGGGCGTCAGATCCATCGACATGAACCACAGGCAAAAGGCGATGATCATGGTAAGGAACGGAAACGGGAAGAACAGCAGCGCGGCCGAGGCCGCCGCGATCGTGCCGACCTCCATCGGCAGCCAGCTCGACTTGATCCAGATGTAAAAGTCTCGATAGCCGCCGGGCGCGTCGATGGGGCTGTGGCCAAGAATCGACTGCAGCGCGTAAATGCCGAGCGGAGCCATGCCGACCGCGCAGGTGACGAGCAGCCCGCCCGGCGTGCGCAGACCCCGCCGCCAGAGAATGGCGCCGGCGAGCAGGAACAGGGCGGCATAGATCACGGCCGTCGCCAGTAAGGCGCCGTCGCCCCAGAGGCCGAAGGCCATGGTCGAGAACATGCCCATGGCGCCAAGCACGATCAGCGCCCCTGCATACCAAAGCACGTGAACGAAATCGTAGCGCGGCGACTGATCCGCCGGAGCGGGCGCGGCGGGGCGCGCGGCCAAAAACGTCGCAAGCCGCTCGTAGGTCGCGGCGTCGATGACGCCGGCGTCGCGCGCGGCCGCGAGATCGTCAATGCGTGAACGTGGTGACATATCGTCCCTCCTCCATCGCGCTGAACGGTAGGCGCGGCGGCGCAGCAAATCTTTGTGCAAACGCACAGAAGCTAGCCGATCGCGGCTCATTTGACAGCGGGGTTCGCATTGCCCATTAACCCCGAGCGGGCGGGAGGGCCCGACGGGACAGCGCCATGCAAGAAAAAGCCAGAGGGCTCAGTTACTCAGACGCGGGCGTCGATATCGACGCCGGCAATCGCCTCGTCGACATGATCCGCCCGTTTGTGCGCGCCACGCGCCGCGCCGGCGCCGATGGCGAGATCGGCGGATTCGGCGGCGTCTTCGATCTCAAGGCGGCGGGCTTTTCTGATCCGCTGCTCGTGGCCGCAAACGACGGCGTCGGCACAAAGGTGAAGATTGCGATCGAATCGGGCCTGCACGGCACAGTGGGCGTCGATCTCGTCGCCATGTGCGTCAACGACCTCATCGTGCAGGGCGCCGAGCCGCTTTTCTTTCTCGACTATTACGCAACCGGAAAGCTCGACCCGAAGGTCGCGGCCGCAGTCGTCAAGGGCGTCTCCGACGGCTGCGTCCAAGCGGGTTGCGCGCTCCTCGGCGGCGAGACGGCGGAAATGCCGGGCCTTTATGCGCGAAACGATTTCGATCTCGCGGGCTTCGCCGTCGGCGCGGTCGATCGTCGGGCGCTGCTGCCGCGCCCCGTGCTGCCGGGCGACGTCGCCTTCGGTCTGCCCTCCTCCGGCCTGCACTCGAACGGCTTCTCGCTCGTGCGCAAAGTCGTGAAAGACATGGGCCTCTCCTGGAACGCGACCGCGCCTTACGCGCCGGAGATGACGCTCGCCCGCGCGCTGCTGGAGCCGACGCGGATTTATGTGAAGCCGCTGCTCGCGGCGCTGAAGCGTACGCCGCATATTCGCGCCATGGCGCACATCACCGGCGGCGGCTTTCCAGAAAATCTGCCGCGCGTCCTGCCCAAGGGCGTCGGCGTCGCGCTCGATCTCTCGACCTTCGCTGTCCCGCGCGTCTTCAAATGGCTCGCCAAGACCGGCGAGATCGAGGCGAGCGAAATGCTGCGCACCTTCAACTGCGGCGTCGGCATGGTCGTGTTCGCGTCGCGCGAGGGCGCAGACGAGGCGGAGAAGGTTCTCCGCGACGTTGGCGAGCATCCGGTGCGGATCGGCCAAGCCATCGACGCGAGCGAGGGCGAACGCGTCTTGATGCAAGGGGCGTTGGGGCTTTAAGGCGCCCTTCCCTCATGAGCGGCCCCTCTCCCCTTGCGGGAGAGGGAAGGCGCCGTGGAGCTGCAATGCAATGACCCGCCTGCGCACCGCCATTCTCATTTCCGGCCGCGGCTCCAATATGGACGAGCTGATCGCCGCGGCGCGCGCGCCGGAGTTTCCGGCGCAGATCGCGCTCGTGCTCTCCAACCGTCCGGACGCGCCGGGTCTCGCCAAGGCGAAAGCCGCCGGGATCGCTGTCGCGGCCGTGGATCACAAGATCTATGCCGGCCGCGAGGAGTTCGAGCGTTCGCTTCAAATCGTCCTCGAGACCTATCGCATCGACTTCCTCTGTCTCGCTGGCTTCATGCGCCTGTTCACGCCCTGGTTCATCAGCCAGTGGCGCGGGCGGATTCTCAATATTCACCCTGCCCTGCTGCCGGCTTATCGCGGCCTGCACACGCATGAGCGCGCCCTTGCCGACGGCGTGAAGATCCATGGCTGCACGGTGCATTTCGTCGTGCCGGAAATGGACGAGGGCCCCATCGTCGCGCAGGCGGCCGTGCCGGTGCTCGATGGCGACGACGCCGAGACCCTCGGCGCGCGCGTTCTCGCACAGGAGCATGTGATCTATCCGCTGGCGCTGCGCCTCGTGGCGTCGGGCGCCGTGCGCGTCGAGGGCAACCGCGTGCTCGGCGCGCTGGCGGAAAGCGACGCGCGTCTCGTCGCGCCGGCGGGCGACGGGGTCACGAATGGTTAGACTCTACGGCTTCGGCCCCGCGCCCGGCCTGCCGGATCTCTCGCCTTTCGTCATCAAGGCGATGACGCTCCTGAGAATCGCCGGCGTCGGCTTCGCGGTGGATACGACCGGCTTTCGTCGCGCGCCCAAGGGCAAGCTCCCATACATTGACGACGACGGCGTGATTATCGCGGATTCGACCTTTATCCGCTTGCATCTCGAAAAGACCCGCGGGATCGATTTCGACGCAGGCCTGTCGCCGCTCGAACGGGCGCAGGCCGTAGCGATCGAGAAGCTTTGCGAGGATCACCTGATGTGGATCATCGCGCTGCATCGCTGGAAGGATGACGATAATTTCGCGCACGGTCCCGGCCCGGTCTTCGACCGACTTCTGCCGGCGCCGGCGCGCGCGATCGGCAAATGGGCGATCCGGCGGGGTCTGTTGTGGCGGTTCTGGCAGCAGGGCGTCGCCCGGTTCAGCGCGTCGGAGCTCGCCCTTCTCGGCGCCCGCGACGTCGAGGCGCTGGCGACGCTCCTTGGCGACAAACCGTTCCTCTTCGGCGAGCGGCCCTGCGCCGCCGACGCCTCCGCCTTCGGCATGCTCGCGGTGCTCATGGATCCGGCGACCAATTCGCCGACGCGCGACGCGGCGCTCTCGAAGCCGAACCTTGTCGCCTATCGCGACAGGATAATGGGGCGGTATTTTGAAGAAGCGCAGACGTAATGCGCTGCGCCATGGGGCGCTTTGTGGGCGTCGCCTCCTCGCAATGACGAGAAGACCGTCATTGCGAGCGAAGCGAGGTCATCCAGCGCCGGGTATAGGACACCGCGGCGCTGCAAATCAGCCGACGATCTCGTTGCCGGAGAAGAACTGCGCAATTTCGATCGCCGCCGTCTCCGGCGCGTCGGAGCCATGCACGGAGTTCTCGCCGACCGACAGCGCGTGCTCCTTGCGGATCGTGCCCGGCGCGGCGTTGGCCGGATTGGTGGCGCCCATGACTTCGCGATAGCGCGCGATCGCGTTCTCGCCCTCGAGCACCTGCACGACGACCGGCTCGGAGATCATGAAGTCGACGAGTTCGCCGAAGAAGGGACGCTCCTTATGCACCGCATAGAAGGTCTCGGCCTGCTCGCGGGTCATGCGGATGCGCTTCTGCGCCACGATGCGCAGGCCCGCGCCCTCGATGAGGGCGTTAATGGCGCCAGTGAGGTTGCGCTTGGTCGCGTCGGGCTTGAGGATGGAAAAAGTGCGTTCGATCGCCATGAGAGCGCATCGCCTCGTCTAGTTGGAGTGCTGGAAAGATAAGCGCCGCGCTTATAACGGCGGCGCCGCAAGGCGGCAAGCCTTGCCTGTCCTCACGCCGAAAGCGCGCCGATCAAGCGATAGGCGTCGGCGATCGCCACGAAGTCCTTGGCGGTGAGGCTGGCGCCGCCGACCAGCGCGCCGTCGACATTGGCGATACTCATCAGCTCTTGGGCGTTGGCCGGCTTCACGGAGCCGCCGTAGAGAATGCGCACGTTCACGCTCTTGCCGCCGCCGAGCCGCTGCTCGATCCGTTCGCGTGCGAAGGCGTGCATCTGGGCGACGTCGGCGGGCGTTGGCGTCAGCCCCGTGCCGATCGCCCAGACCGGCTCATAGGCGACGACGATCGTGTCCGGCGCGTCGGCGGGCAGCGAGCCGTCGATCTGCGCCCCCACGACGGCGAGGGCGTCGCCGGCTTCGCGCTCGGCGCGGGTCTCGCCGACGCAGACAATCGGCGTGAGCCCGGCCCGCAGCGCCGCCGCAGCCTTGGCCTGCACAATGGCGTCGGTCTCGCCATGGTCGGCCCGCCGCTCGCTGTGGCCCACGATGACATAGGACGCGCCGGCGTCCTTGAGCATTTCGGCGGAAATGTCGCCCGTATGCGCGCCGCTGGCGTCGACATGGCAATCCTGGCCGCCCAGCCCGATCCCCAAGCGCGTCGCGACCTCGACCGCCATGGCGACGAGCGTCGCGGGCGGGCAGACGATCAGCTCGACCCGCGCCTTCAGCGCCACATCATAGGCTCCACCCATGGCCGCGACCTCGGCGAGGGATGCGAGCGACCCGTTCATTTTCCAGTTACCGGCGACGAGCGGGCGGCGAGTCATGGGCGCGAATCCTCTGATCGTTCGATTTAGGTAACAGAAGATCGCGGACTCGCAATGCGGCCAGCAGGCGCAGCGTCATGGACCTGTATATATTCCTATATAATGGGAGGTAGAAATGCAGAAGCCGCCGGCCGCCGCCATCCAGCCGAAGGCTTCGCCTCGAAAGGTCGGGACATTTTCAGCGAGCCGGGCCCCCCGCAGAGTTACCGTCTGCGGCAATGCCGCTGGCGAGGCCTTTCCGACCCGATTGGAAGCAAGCTCTCCGCGACATCTTCAAACGCTGGAGCCGCAGTCCTCGTCCTTCGAGACGCCGCCTGCGGCGGCTCCTCAGGATGAGGACTGCTTGTCAATTTGCTTTTAGAAGATTTGGCAATGCAAGGACCCTCATCCTGAGGAGCGTGCGAAGCACGCGTCTCGAAGGACGAGGGGCCGGTCTCGTCCGCTCATGCGCACTGGGGCGTCGATGTCAACGCGGCGCTGGCCGAGGGGCTCAACCGCTTGTGCGGCGCGCGCGCCATTGCGTCGCCGGCCCCTCTGCGCTTATGGGGCCAGCAACTTTTTCAAAGTCGCGGTCGCGGCCGCGATCGGCCTGTTCGGGTTCGACTCCGGAGCGGCGCTGGCGACCGTCGTCGGCGTTCTGATCGTTCCCGGTCATGCTCAGCGTCTGCTGGATCGTAAATTGGAGCAAGGGCTGGTGTGAAGCCGGCGCGCTACGCGAAACCCAAACCGCGCCGCCGCCTGCCCTTGAGCCGTCCGATCAGTAGCCGCAGAGGCGATAGCCGAGGCTCGCGAGCTGCACGCCCGTAAGCTTGAGCAGCGGGCCCGGAACCATGCCGCGCGTGGCGCGCACGTGGTTCATGAAGATGCGGCGCAGCGGCGGTTTGTAGGCCGAGGCGAACACGGCGGTCATCTGCGGATCGACGACGCCGCTGTTGGGACCGCCGACCCACGGCGCATGGAAGCCGAAAACGGCGCCCGGGTGCACGCAGCTGTTACGCGCGCCGAGGTAGAGCGTGCAGGAGGAGTCGCACTCGACCGGACCAATGCGCACCGGCTCGCCACGGGACTGGGCCGCAGACAGACGCGCGACGTAAGGTTCAACGCGTCCACCATAGTCATGACGGACCACATCGAAAGCATTGGCGGGCGCAGAAATGAGTACACACGTCATCATTCCTGCGAGACCAAAAGATCGCAGCATGGAGGTTCCTTTATGAGGCGCTTGGCGTTGCGTACGTCGCCGCATTTATACTTGAAGCTCCGCGGGCCAAGCGCTCGCCCCGGAGCCGTTGCCGCCGGTCTATTCATTCCCGTACAGCGTCAGCGTCTCGATTGATACGCGAGGAGCGCCTGCGCGGCAAGTAGCCTATTGATTTTGAACGTAGTTTCGATGAAAAAATTTTGCTCGGAGGCCTTGAAGCGGCGAGATCTTGCGCATACCCCGACAAAAGTGAGGCGCGCTGGCGGCGCGCCTCGACCTCAGCGGCGCCTACTACCCGCGCTTGCGCTTTTTCTCGAGATCCATCGTCAGCGACCTGCCGACGATGTGCTCGCTGCGGCCGATGACATGCGCGCTGGCTCCCACGATCAGCGGGTCGGGGCCGCGCACGACGCTGTGGTCCTTGTTGGGATAATCGAGGCTCGACAGGAAGTGCTGCATGCAATTCAGGCGCGCGCGCTTCTTGTCGTCGGACTTGATCACGACCCAGGGCGAATCCGCTGTGTCGGTGAAGAAGAACATCGCCTCCTTCGCCTCGGTGTAATCGTCCCATTTATCCATGGAGGCTCGATCGATGGGCGACAGCTTCCACTGTTTCAGCGGATCGGTCTGCCGCGCCTTGAAGCGGCGCATCTGCTCCTCGCGCGTCACGGAAAACCAGTATTTGTAGAGTCTGACGCCAGAGCTTACGAACATGCGCTCGAGATCGGGACACTGGCGCATGAAGTCGAGATATTCGTTCGGCGTGCAAAAGTTCATGACGCGTTCGACGCCGGCGCGGTTGTACCAGCTGCGGTCGAAGAAGACGATCTCGCCGCCCGCCGGCAGGTGCTGGATGTAACGCTGAAAATACCACTGGGTGCGCTCGCGCTCGGTGGGCTTCTCCAACGCGACGACGCGGGCGCCGCGCGGGTTGAGATGCTCCATGAACCGCTTGATCGTGCCGCCCTTGCCGGCGGCGTCGCGGCCCTCGAACAGCACGACGATGCGCTGGCCGGCCTCCTTGACCCAGTTCTGGGCCTTGAGCAACTCGACCTGCAAGGCGGCCATATGGTCGAGGTAGACCTTGTTCGACAGTCGCGTCTTGTAGGGAAACTCGCCCGTCTCGAAGGCGTGGCGGATCGCCTCCGAATCGGCGCGCAGCCGGCGGACGTCCTCTCGCTGCGGCGCAGGCTCGACCGCGGCGCGCGCCGGAGCGGCGTCCTGCGGTTCCGCTTCGACCGCGCCGGCGGCTTGTTCGAGCGCTGTGACGGAATCGGCGGCGATCTCGTTTCTGGTTTCGTCCATTCTCATCCCATTGCTGAAAAGCGCATCGGGCTTCGGCCCACGCCTGGCGCCGCGCGACGGATGCGAGACTGGCGGCCCAGGCTCGGCCTTGCAATGTCGCAAATCGACGCGCGGGCGCGGATATGCGCGCGGCTCATTGCCACGGCCCGCGCCCCTCCCTATAGTCCGCCGCCAAATCGGGGCCGCACGCCCCCAAAAATCGGAAATAAGGGAACCGGAAAAATGCTCGAGGGCCTGCGCGTCGCATCGCAGAACTGGATCGGCCGCGCCATCATGGCGGTTGTGATGGGCGTCATCGTGATCAGTTTCGCGATCTGGGGCGTCGGAGACGTCTTCCGCGGCTTCACGGCGCAGCGCCTCGCCCGAGTGGGCGCCGGCGAGGTGACGGTCGACCAGTTCCGCACCGCCTTCCAGAACGATCTGCGCCGCGTGCAGCAGAAAATGCGCCGCGCCGTCACCGCCGAGGAGGCCCATCGCGCCGGCATGGACCTGCAGGTCTTGGAGCGCCTGATCACCGACGTCGCCCTCGACCAGAAGGCGCGCAACCTCGGCCTCGCCTCCAGCGACGAGACGACCCAGCGCATCATCGCCAACGAGAAGGCGTTCCAGACGAACGGCGCCTTCGACGCGGACAAGTTCAAGGCCATCGCCCGCGACGCCGGCTACACCGAGCGCGGCTTCCTCGCCGACCAGAAGGCCGCCTATCTTCGCAAGGCCTTGACCGACATCGTCATCGCCGGCGTCGAGCCGCCGAAGCTGATGGTCGAGGCCATTCATCGCTTCCGCAACGAGGCCCGTTCGGTCGACTATTTCGTCCTGCCTGTCTCCGCCGCCGGCGACGCTCAGAAGCCGAGCGAGGAGGAGCTGAAGAAATATTTCCAGGACCGCGAGCAGACGTTCCGCGCCAAGGAATATCGCAAGCTCACGGTCGTTGAGGCGAGCCCCTCCACCATCGCCAAGGTCGCCGACGTCTCCGACGACGACGCGCGCAAGCTTTATGACGACGTCAAAGGCAAGCGCTATGGGACGCCCGAGAAGCGCGAGGTGCGCCAGCTCGTCTTCAAGTCCGACGCGGAAGCGCAGGACGCCGTCGCCAAGCTCAAGGGCGGCGCGGACATCGACGCGCTCGCCGCCGAGCTGAAGCGCAATCCCAAGGACGTCGATCTGGGCCTCGTCGAGAAGCGCGACTTTGGCGACGCCAAGGTCGGCGACGCCGTCTTCGCCTTGCCGCAGCCGGGCGTCGCGGAGCCGGTGACGACCGCCTTCGGCACGGTCATCTCCGTTGTGAAGAAGATTTCGCCTGCGGTGACCACCAAGACCTTCGACCAGGCGAAGACCGAGCTCAAGGCCGAGATCGCGACGCAGCGCGCCGGCCCGCAGGTCAGCAAGCTGCACGATGCGATCGAGGATCAGCGCGCCGCCGGCAAGACGCTGGCCGAAGCCGCCGCCGCGGCGGGCGTCCAGACCCGCGTGATCGACGGCGTCGACGACGCGGGGCGCGGCAAGGACGGAAAGGCGATCGAGGTTCCCGCCGGCGCCGACCTCTTGAAGGCGGCCTTCGCTTCCGACATCGGCGTGGACAATGAAACCGTCGCGACGCGCGACGGCGGCCATGTCTGGTTCGAGGTGAACGCCATCGAGCCCGCCCGCCAGAAGACGTTCGAAGAGGTGAAAGACTCGGTCGCCGAAACCATGCGCGCGGAAAACGCCCAGAAGGCGCTCTCCGCCAAAGCGGACGAGATCGTGGCCAAGATCAAGGGCGGGCAGTCCATCGAGGACGCCGCCAAGGCGCTCAAACTCGAGGTGAAGCGCGCAACCGAGGTGAAGCGCGCGCAGCGGCCCGACTTCACGGTCAACACCATCGTGCAGTTCTTCGACGTTCCGCCCGGCGGCGCGGGCTCCGCCACGGTCGACAACGGCCGGCTGATCTTCGTCGTGAAGGACGCGCAGACGCCGCCCTTCGACCCGAACTCCGTTGAATCCAAGATCATCGCCGACCAGCTCAAGCCAGCCGTGCAGAACGATCTCCTCGAGCAATATGTCGGCGGCCTCGAAAAGGCGCTCAACGTCGAGATCAATCAGAAGGCGCTCGAAGCCGCCGTCGGAGTGGGCAAGGAAGAACAGTGACAGGCGCCGTGTTCGAGCCCGACTTCGGGGCTTTCGCCGCCGATTACGACGCCGGACGTCCGAGGCTCGTCGTGACGCGCCTCGTCGGCGATCTGGAGACGCCGGTCTCCGCTTATCTGAAACTCTCGCGCGAGCGCGCCGGCTCGACCTTCCTGCTCGAATCGGTCGAGGGCGGCGCCGCGCGGGGGCGCTACTCGATGATCGGCCTCGACCCGGACGTGATCTTCCGCGCGGTGGGCGACCGGGCCGAAATCAACCGCGACGCGCTCGCGGACGCCAACGCCTTTGCGCCCTGTGGCGTGGCGCCGCTCGCGGCGCTGCGCCAGCTCATCGCGGAATCCGCCATCCCGGCCGCCGCGCCGCAGTCGCCGCCAATGGCCGCCGGCGTCTTCGGCTATCTCGGCTACGACATGGTGCGCCAGATGGAGCGGCTGGCGCCCGCCAAGGACGACAAGATCGGCGTTCCGGACGCGCTGTTCATCCGCCCGACCGTCATGGTCGTCTTCGATACTGTCCGCGATGAAATCTCCATCGTGACCCCGGTGCGCCCGCGCGCGGGCGTCGCCGCCAAGGCCGCCTATGAGGCGGCGCTGGCGCGTCTCGACAGGGTCGTCGCGACGCTGGAGGCGCCGCTCGAACATCGCGACGCCGGCTGCGATCCCGCGCTCCTCGCCGAAGAGCCGGTTTCCAACACGCCGAAGTCCCGTTTCCTCGAGATGGTGGAGCGGGCGAAGGAATATATCCGCGCGGGCGATATTTTTCAGGTCGTGCTCTCGCAGCGTTTCACCGCGCCTTTCGCGCTGCCCGCCTTCGCGCTCTATCGCGCGCTGCGCCGCGTCAATCCCGCGCCGTTCCTCTGCTTCCTCGACTTCGGCGCGTTTCAGATCGTCTGCTCGAGCCCGGAAATTCTCGTGCGAGTCGCCGAAGGCAAGGTCACCATCCGACCGATCGCCGGCACGCGCTGGCGCAGCGAGAACAAGGTCGAGGACGAGCGGCTCGCCGCCGAACTTCTCGCCGACGAGAAAGAGCGCGCCGAGCATCTCATGCTGCTGGATCTCGGCCGCAACGACGTCGGCCGCGTCGCGAAAACCGGGACGGTGCGCGTCACCGACAGTTTTACGATCGAGCGCTACAGCCACGTCATGCATATCGTCTCGAATGTCGAAGGCGAGTTGGACGAGAGCCGTTTCGACTGCATCGACGCGCTCGCGGCGGGCTTTCCCGCCGGCACGGTCTCCGGCGCGCCCAAGGTGCGGGCCATGGAGATCATCGACGAACTCGAGACCGACAAGCGCGGCATTTACGGCGGCTGCATCGGCTATTTCGGCTCTGCGGGACAGATGGACACCTGCATCGTGTTGCGCACGGCGATCGTCAAAGACGGCAAGATGCATGTGCAGGCCGGCGCGGGCGTCGTCTATGATAGCGAGCCCGAATATGAAAACCGCGAGTGCGCGAACAAGGCGAAGGCGTTGTTCCGCGCCGCCGAGGAAGCCGTCCGCTTCGCCGCCCGCGCGCGCCGGGGGCAATGATTTGGGGTTTGATCGAGCCGGAGGCCCGCGTCCGGCTCCGCCAAAGGACCGTTGATGGCCGATCCCAGCATCTATGACGACGGCGACGATCCTTATCGTCCGATCCGGGTCGGCGATCCCGGCCCCGCGGGCGACGCGGCCAAATGGGGCATGCTGCTGTCGCGCTTCATGCGCATCGTCGCGCTGTTCTGGCTGATGCAGGGCTTAATGCACTGGCGCATCGTGCTCATGGCCAAACAGTCGATCTTCGACACGATGCCGCAAAACGCCGCCTTCGCGGTGATTTTTTTCGCGGTGCTCGATCTCGTCGCCGGCGTCGGCCTCTGGCTCGCGACGCCCTGGGGCGGCGTGCTCTGGCTGCTCATCGCCAGCGCGCAGATCTTTCTCACCCTGAGCATGCCGGGCTTTTTCGTCGGCGGCTATTGGCTGATCGGCGTCAATGCGCTTCTCATCATCATGTATTTCGGCCTGACCTTCGAGGCTGGCCAGGACGTCGACGCGCCGCGTCTGCGGGAGCGCCGACGCCGCAGAGAGGCGCGCGCCCGCCCCGCCCCGCGTCAGGAAGGCTGACGCTCAGTCGCCCTGCCCTCTCCCCGCAGGCGGGGGAGCGGGAAAGTCCGCGCGCTCAGCTTCAATCGAGACCAAGAAAATGTTCGAGGATGAAGAAGTGATCCTCGAACATGCGCGATCGCATGCCGCTGATTTCATGCATCGGGACCCAGCGTGCGCAAGCTGCGTCGTCGCCGCCTTGAACCTCCGGCAGATCTCCCGACGGAAAGTCGAAGAAGAAGGCGTGGGTGATCGTGCGCCCGCGCAGCGACCGCTGCGGGTCGTCGAACACGACCGCGTCGCGCAGATGGCCGAGCAGCGCCGAGGTTGAAACCTCGATCATCGTCTCTTCGCGCAATTCGCGGATCGCCGCGTCGCGCACTGTTTCGTGCGGCTCGACGAAGCCGCCCGGCAGCGCCCACAGCCCACGCCCCGGATCATGCCGGCGTTCGACGAGCAGCACATGGCCCGAATGTGCGACGACGGCGTCGACCGTGACGAAGATCGTCGGAAACGGCGCCTGGGCCCAAGCCCCGCGTTCCGCCTGGATGATGCGATATTCTTCGCGCAGACGCGCAAAGGCGCCGGAACGGCAGAATGTCGAGATCATGTCGAAGACCGCCTCCGGCGTATGGTCTTCGATCAAGCGCAGGCCGCTGTCTGAATCTGCAAAGAGCGCTTCGCAAATTGCTTCAGCCGAAGGCGCCGGCGGCAGATCGATCACAATCTGCGCCCATTGCGGAAACGCACGGGCGTCGTGCGCCGCGCAAAAGAGCGCGACGGATTGTGCGTCGCCTGCGACGCGCGCCACCTGCGCCTGCGTTTCGGCGCGCCAGCGGTGCGCATTGTAGAGATGGTCGCGCAGCGGCAGCGTCGTGACGCGCGACGCCGCCGGCCCGAGCGCGGCCGCGATCATCTCGGCGCGCTCCGCATAGCTCCACGGTTGCTTGGGCGTGCGCGCGGCGTCAGAGGAGCCGACGAGCGCAAGCGCGCGATGGGCCTGCGCGAGCGCATGCTCGAGAAGGACGCAATGCGAGTTCTGCACGGGTTGGAAGCGCGCGACGACAACCGCGAGATCGTATTTCGCCACTCTTGCTCCCTTCTGTTTCCGCAAAGATTAATAAAAGCCCAGCGGCTTCTTAACAGTCGCCCGCGAATCCTTAGCGATCCAGCGCATTACGCCAAACTTGCCGCTTTCGGTTCAACTTTGATTCACCCAAAGCCCGCAAGTCTGGGTAAACGCGCGATTCAGGCTGTTATTTAAACTCAAGTTCATTCGTGAGCAGATAATTTGACCTCATCAAGCAAGACATGCGCGACGCAACGAAAACGATGGAGAAAAGGATGAGCGCCGTTATGAAGACCGCCCAGCCCGCCAGAAACGAAGCCGCCGCCGACCGCGCGGGCGAGGTGAGGCCGGTCTATCTTGAGGCGCTCACCCTCGTCGAGCGTCTGCATCGTCGCCTGCTCGACGTCATCAAGGACGAGTTCGACCGCCGCGACCGCGGCGACGTCAACGCTGTGCAGGCGCTCCTGCTCTACAATATCGGCGACAAGGAGCTGACCGCGAGCGAACTGCGCACGCGCGGCTATTATCTGGGCTCCAACGTCTCCTACAACGTCAAGAAGCTCGTCGACACGGGCTATCTGCACCATGCTCGCTCGCGCCTCGACCGCCGCTCCGTGCGCATCAGCCTCACCCCCAAAGGCAAGGAAGTCCACGACATTGTCGCGCAGCTCTACGACAAGCACGCCAAGACGATCGAGCAGATCGGCGGCGTCTCTCCCGAGGAGTTCCGCTCCCTGAACCAGTCGCTCACCCGTCTCGAGCGCTTCTGGACGGACCAGATTCGCTTCCGTCTCTGAAAAAACCGCTTCCTTTTCTTTGTCGTAAACTTCGCCGGCGACGCCTCGGGCTTCGCCGGCCTTTTCTTTTCAACGCCCTGATTCAGCTGCTCTGGCGCAACAGCCGGCGACGCCCTATGTCTTGACGACTTGTTTACGCTGCGGGGTTTCCGGATGCGCTGGTCCTTTACGCTTGGCACGTTCAGGGGAACGGCCGTGCGCATTCACATCACTCTCCTGCTTTTCCTGGCCTGGATCGCCATGGCCGCCTTTCAACGCGGCGGCGCAGAGGCGGCGGGCCAGAGCGTCCTGTTTATCTCCGCGGTGTTCGCCTGCGTGGTTCTGCATGAATTCGGCCACATCCTCATGGCGCGCCAGTTCGGCATCGCCTCGCCCGAGGTGACGCTGCTCCCCATCGGCGGCGTCGCCGATATGGAATCGATGCCGCAGAAGCCCTGGCAGGAGTTGCTGGTCGCCATCGCCGGCCCGGCCGTCAACATTGTCATCGCGGCCGTCCTGCTCGGGGTCTCGGGCGCGTTCAACCTCGGCGAGGCGGCGCAGATCGCCAACCCGTCGGTCAGTCTCTGGGAGCGGTTGGCCGCCACCAATATTTTCCTGGCCGTCTTCAACCTCATCCCGGCGTTCCCCATGGACGGCGGGCGGGTGCTGCGGGCCGCGCTCGCCATGTGGCTAGGCCAGTCAAAAGCCACGAACATTGCGGCCTATATCGGCCAGGCTTTCGCCTTCCTTCTCGGATTTGCGGGCCTCTTCGGCAATCCGATGCTGCTTTTCATCGCAATCTTCGTCTATATCGCCGCCGCGGGCGAAGCGCAGATGACGACCATGGCGGAAGCCGCGCGCGGCATACCGGCGGTCGACGCGATGGAGACCCGCATCGCCGCCATCGGGCGCGGGGCCACCGTCAGCGAGGCCGTTGAGATCCTGCTCGCGACCTCCCAGGAGGATTTCCCCCTTGTCGACGCGCTCAACCGGCCCGTCGGTCTGCTGTCGCGCGCCGAAATCGTCGACGCCCTGCGCGCCTCCGATCCTGGCGCGCCGGTCGCTCCCTTCGCCAGCAAGACGCTCGCGACCATTGGCGCGCATGAAAATGTCGAGGCCGCGCTGACCTCGCTCAACGCCGGGGCCCCCGTCGGCGTGGTGGATCGCGACGGGCGGCTCGTCGGCCTGCTGACGCGGCAGTCGCTCGGGGAGATCATGATGATCCGCGACGCGCGGCCCGATTGGCGCCTCCCGCACCGCCAGATCGCGTCGCAATAGACGCGGGCCGCGCGAGGTTGCCTAACGCGGCCCCGGGGCCTATTGGGGTTTCAAAGCATCGCCGCGAACGCGCCGGAAGAACCATGTCCAATATCACGCTGATCGACAATTACGACAGCTTCACCTTCAACCTGGTCCATTACTTCGGCCAGCTGGGGGCGACTGTCACCGTGCATCGCAATGACGCGGTTTCCGTCGCGGAAGTGCTCGCCGGCGGGCCGGACGCCATCGTGCTGTCGCCCGGCCCCTGCACCCCGCACGAGGCCGGCGTCTGCATGGAGCTGATCGCCGCCGCCGCCGAGACGGTCCCGATCTTCGGCGTCTGCCTGGGCCACCAGTCGATCGGCGAAGTTTTCGGCGGCGAGGTCATCCGGGCGCCCATGCCGATCCACGGCAAGATGGCGACCATCCTCCATCAGGGCGACGCGGTGTTTCGCGGCATTGAGGGGCCTTTCCAGGCGACCCGCTATCACTCGCTCGTCGTCAAGCGTGAGACCCTGCCCGACTGCCTGCGCGTCACCGCCGAGACGCCGGACGGGCTGATCATGGCGCTGTCCCACAACGCGCTGCCGACCCATGGGGTGCAGTTCCACCCGGAGAGCATCACCTCGCAGCACGGACACAAGATCCTGCGCAATTTCCTCGATCTCGCGCAGGAATGGAACGAGGCCCGCCGGGGCCGGGCGAAGGTGGCTTAAGGCCGCCGAATGCAGGATTTCAAACCCTATATCGCCGCTCTCGCCGAAGGCGCACCGCTCGCCCGCGAGGAGGCCCGAGCCGCCTTTGCGCTGATCTTCGACGGCGCGGCGACGCCGGCGCAGCTCGGCGCCTTTCTCATGGGCCTGCGCCTGCGCGGCGAGACGGTCGAGGAGATCATTGGCGCGGCGGAGGCCATGCGCGCCGTCATGACGGCCGTCGAAGCGCCGCCCGGCGCGATCGACATCGTCGGCACGGGCGGCGACGGCGCCGGCACCTACAATATTTCGACGCTCGCCGCCATCATCGCCGCCGCCTGCGGCGCGGTCGTCGCCAAGCATGGCGGCAAGGCCTCGTCCTCGCGCTCCGGCGCCTCGGACGTATTGGGCGAATTGGGCGTTAAGGTCGGAATCCCTCCCGCGGCCGCGGCGGACTGTCTGCGCAAGGCGGGCCTGTGTTTCATGGCGGGACCGACGCATCACCCGGCGCTGCGCCACGCCGCGCCGGTTCGCGCCGAACTCGGCGTGCGCACGATCTTCAATCTCTTGGGGCCGCTGTGCAATCCGGCGCGGGTCGAGCGCCAGACCATCGGCGTCTATTCCCGCGACTGGCTGGAGCCGCTCGCCCGCGTCCTGCACGAGCTCGGCGCGCGCCGGGTCTGGCTGCTCCACGGCGCGGACGGGCTCGACGAAGCGACCACGACCGGGGTCACTCATGTCGTGTCTTTGACCGACGGCGCGATCCACGCCTTCGACATTACGCCGGAAGACGCCGGCCTGCGCCGCGCCACTGCGCAGGAGCTCGTCGGGGGCGACCCGGCTCATAACGCCCGGGCCTTGCGCGCGGTGCTCGAGGGCGAAAAGAACGCCTATCGCGACATCGCGATGCTCAACGCGGCGGTTGCTCTCGTCGTCGCCGAGCGCGCCGCCGATCTGCGCGACGGCGCCGCGCTCGCGGCGCAGGCGCTGGACTCGGGCGCGGCGGCGGCGACGCTCGAGGCGCTCGTCGAGCATTCCAACGCTGCAGGGTGACCCCCGCCACAACCTCCCCCCGCTCTGCGGGAAGGCGCGGTCTACCGCGACTTTCTACGGGATAGGATTGCAGACGGCGATCGGCTATGCAGGTAATGAATCAGCGAGGCGCGCCGGCGCCTCCTTCGGGCCTGAAGACATGACCGATATTCTCGACCGTATCGAAGCCTATAAGCGCACCGAGATTTCCGAGGCGAAGGTGCGGATGCCGCTCGCGGCGCTCGAGCGCAAGGTGCGCGACCACGACCCGCCGCGCGGCTTTGTGCATGCGATCGAGGAAAAGCTCAATCAGCGCCGCATCGCCCTGATCGCCGAAATCAAGAAGGCCAGCCCGTCGAAAGGCGTCATTCGCGACCATTTCGACCCGCCGAAACTCGCCAGAGCCTATGAAAAGGCCGGCGCCGCCTGTCTGTCGGTCTTAACCGACGGCCCCTCCTTCAAGGGCAAGCTCGAAGACCTCGAGGCTGCGCGCAAGGCGACGCACCTTCCGGCGATCCGCAAGGATTTCCTGTTCGATCCCTATCAGGTCTTCGAGGCGCGCGCCTTTGGCGCCGACTGCATCCTCATCATCATGGCCGCCGTCAGCAACGAAGAGGCCAAGGCGCTCAACACCGCCGCCCACGACCTGCGGATGGACGTGCTGGTTGAAGTCCACGACGAGCGCGAACTCGATCGCGCGCTGGCTCTGGAAACGCGGCTGATCGGCATCAACAACCGCAATTTGCATGATTTCAAGGTGTCGCTCGAGGTGAGCGAGAAACTCGCGGAGAAAGTGCCGCGCGACAAGATCATCGTCGCCGAAAGCGGCATCGCGACGCATGACGACTGCCTGCGGCTGGAGAAGTCGCACATCTTCACCTTCCTTGTCGGCGAAAGCCTCATGCGGCAGGACGATGTCGAGGCGGCGGCTCGCAAGCTTTTGCACGGATGAGAACCCCCGCCGTCAACGCCGCTGAATCATGACCAAATTGACGCATCTCACCGCAACGGGCGACGCCCATATGGTCGACGTCTCGGCCAAGGCGGAGACGAAGCGCGTGGCGCGGGCGCGGGGACGCGTGGTCATGGCGCCGGAGACCCTGGCGCTCGCCGTCGCCGGGCAGGCCAAGAAGGGCGACGTCTTCGGCGTCGCGCGCATCGCCGCCATCATGGCCGCGAAAAAGACGAGCGACCTCATCCCGCTTTGCCATCCCCTGCCTCTCTCCAGCGTGTCGGTGGAGATCGCGGCGGACGAGTCGCTGCCCGGCTTGCGGGTTGAGGCGGAGGCGACCGTCGCCGGCAAGACGGGAGTCGAGATGGAGGCGCTGACCGCGGTCTCCGTGGCCTGTCTGACGATCTACGACATGCTGAAGGCCGCCGACCGCGCCATGCGAATCGAGGGCGTCGAGCTCGTTGAAAAGCAGGGCGGCAAGAGCGGCCATTGGCGACGCGACGACAGTTGAATGGAGAAGGGCGCCGCCCGCTCTCCCTCTCCCCGCGCGCGGGGAGAGGGTTGGGGTGAGGGGCGAGGGCATGGATGCGCACGGGTTCGGCGCAGGACCATTGCGACAAGTCGCAGCCGTGCGCTTCGACCCCAGGCCCCTCACCCTGCCCTCTCCCCGCAGGCGGGGAGAGGGTTTTGCGCCCCGAACGCGCGCGAAAGGAAGGAAAGCATGGCGGACAACAAACTCCTTTCTGTCGACGAGGCCCTGGCGCGCGTCCTTTCGGACGCCGCGCGGCTGGGGGAAGAGGAGGTTGGGCTTGCAAAGGCCCGCGGCCGCACGCTCTCACGTGATCTCGTCGCCAAACGCACGCAGCCGCCGGTCGACGTCTCGGCGATGGATGGATACGCCGTCCGCGCCGCCGATCTCGCCGCCGGGCCGCTGCGGCTCGTCGGCGAAAGCGCCGCCGGCCATGGCTATGGGGCTCCGCTGCAAGCCGGCGAGGCGGTGCGCATCTTCACCGGCGCGCCGACGCCGCAAGGCGCCGACGCGATCCTCCTGCAGGAGGACGCCGAGGTCGCGGACGGCCTGGTGAAGGCCAAGGAAGCGGCGAGGCCGGGCCAGCACATTCGCGCCGCGGGCCTCGATTTTCGCATGGGCGCCGCGGGTCTTTGCGCCGGCGTGCGGCTCGGGCCAGCAGAGCTCGCCCTTGCGGCCGCCATGAATCACGCCCGACTGCCCGTGTCGCGGCGGCCGCGGGTGGCGATCATCGCCTCGGGCGACGAGCTCGTGGCCCCGGGCGCCGAGCCCGGCCCCGCGCAGATCATCGCCTGCAACGGTTTCGCCGTGGCCGCGATCGCCGAGGAGGCGGGCGCGGAAGTTGTCGACCTCGGCATTTTCCGCGACGATCTCGCCGAGCTCGAGCGCGGCATTGGACTCGCCCGCGAGTCGCAAGCCGACGTGCTGGTGACGCTCGGCGGCGCCTCGGTCGGCGACCGCGATCTGCTGCGCCCGGCGCTGGCGCGCCAGGGCATGACGCTCGATTTCTGGAAGATCGCCATGCGGCCGGGAAAGCCCTTGATCTCTGGCCGCCTCGGCGACGCGCATATTCTCGGATTGCCGGGCAATCCGGTGGCGTCGATCGTCTGCGCGCTCGTGTTCCTGGCGCCTCTCGTTCGCGCCCTGCAGGGCGATCCAAACGCCGCCGCCGACCAGACCGAGGCGGCGATCGCCGGCGCCGACCTTCCCGCCAACAAAGGCCGGCGCGATTATATGCGGGCGCGGCTCGCCCGGGACGACGCCGGCCGCCTCGTCGCGAGGCCGCAGCCCCTGCAGGATTCCTCGCTCCTCACCGAACTCGCGCAATCGCAGGCGCTGCTCATTCGCGAGCCGGGCGAGCCGCCGCTCGCCGCCGGATCGCCCTGCCGCATCCGCCGCCTGCCGGGGTGACCTCAGTCTCTCCCGTTATGGGGGTAATTTCCAAAGGTCGTCCGCCCGTGACTTTGCCGGCGCAAAATGGCAAAGAGGCGCGACGAAGCGCTGTGTCAGAACGAGCGCCACGGAGCTATCAGCCGCATGTCCGTCATCGATTCCGTCCGCAAAATCCTCGTGCCGATTCATCCCGAGGGCTATGTTTTCATCGCGGGCTTCGCCGTCGCCGCCTTCGTGCTCGACTGGATCTCGCCGACGCTCGGCTGGATCGGCTTCATTGCCACGGCCTGGTGCGTCTATTTCTTCCGCGATCCGCCGCGCGTCACGCCGCTGAGGGAGGGGCTCGTCGTCTCTCCGGCCGACGGCGTCGTCTGCTCGATCGGATTCTTCCTGCCGCCGCCGGAGCTCGGCATGGGCGCCGAGCCGCTGCAGCGCGTCTCAGTGTTCATGAGCGTCTTCGACTGCCATGTGAACCGCATGCCGACGACCGGCCGCGTCACGAAGATCGCCTACAAGCCCGGCATCTTCATCAACGCCGACCTCGACAAGGCGAGCGAGGACAATGAGCGCAACGGCCTCGTCATCGAGACGCCGCGCGGGCGCTTCGGCGTCGTGCAAATCGCCGGTCTCGTCGCGCGCCGCATCGTCTGCTTCGTCAAGGAAGGCGAAAGCCTCGGCGTCGGCGACCGCTTCGGCCTGATCCGCTTCGGCTCGCGCGTCGATGTCTACATGCCGTCATCCGCGCGCCCCATGGTGGCGGTCGGAACGCGCGCCGTCGCCGGCGAGACCGTGCTCGCGGATATGACGGCCGAGACGGCGGCGCTCACCTTCAAGACCGGCTGAGGGTCCAAAACAGATGAACGACAATCCCGAGCTGTCGGCCTCCGAGCTGCGGCGGCTGCGCTTTCGCAACATTCCGCTGCGCGTGGTGCTGCCGAATCTCGTGACGCTGCTCGCGCTGTGCATGGGCCTGACCGCGATCCGCTATGCGATCGAGGAGGATTTCGTCAAAGCCGTCACCGCCATCATGGCGGCCGCGGTGCTCGACGGCCTCGACGGCCGCCTGGCGCGCGCGATCAAAGGCACCTCGCGCTTCGGCGCCGAGCTCGACTCGCTTGCCGACTTCGTCGATTTCGCCGTGGCGCCGGGGCTGCTGCTCTATCTGTGGAGCCTGCACGAGATCAAGGGCCTCGGCTGGTTCGCCGTCCTCGCCTTCGCCATCGCCGGCGCGCTGCGCCTCGCGCGCTTCAACGTGATGATCGAAGACCCGAGCAAACCGGCGTGGCACGCCGAGTTTTTCGTCGGCATGCCGGCTCCCGCGGGCGCGGTCACGGTGCTGCTGCCGCTCTATCTGCATTTCTCGGCGCTGGAGCTGCCAGCCTCCAAGGCGCTGACCCCCTTCTACATCGCCTATGTCCTCGCCATCGCCTTTCTCATGGCGAGCCGCATTCCGCACTTCTCCGGCAAACGCATCGGCCGCATCCCGCGCGATCTCGTCATCCCGGTGCTGTTCGGCGTCGGCGTGACGGCGCTGCTGCTGGCGATCTATCCGATGGAAGTGCTCGCCGTGGTGAGCGTCGCCTTCCTGGCGGCGATCCCGGTGAGCGTGAAGCGGTATAATGCGCTGGCGAAGGCGGAAGGCGAGAAGGGGGAGGTGGAAGGCGCGGAAGGCTAGGCCAACTCAGGAAGGTCGGTCTGATCCCGTCTTTGAGAAATAAAGAACGCCGGGCAAGTCCCTAAAGTGCGCGTCACAGGTGAGCACGTCGGCGCCGAACGCCAACGCGCTCGCATACACGATCGCATCGGCGGTCGCCAGCTTGTGGAGCGCTGCGAGTTCTGCCGCCGAAAGGGCAATTTTCGTATCGAGCGGCGCGACGACACACAGCTCTGTGAACGCGATGACCTGATCCGCTTTTTCTTCCCCCGCTTCGCGCCCCAGCCATTTCGCGAGTTCGAGCTGAACAATGGTCGGCACGAGCCACTCTTCCTGCTCCGGCAGTCGCGCGATGAGGCTCTCTCCTGTCTCGGAGCCAATCAACCACTCGATCCATGCCGACGTATCCACAAGCCGCATCAAACGCGGTCTTTTCGATCGCGATAGTCACCGGCTTTGGCTCCCCTGGCGATCCCCGAGAGCTGGTCGCGTGTTGGGACGGGCACGATGAGAAGGCCCGCGCCCTTGGGAATGAAAGCGAACCGCTGGCCGGCTTTCCAATTCCGGGCCTCGCGGACGCCCTTAGGGATCGAGATTTGGAACTTCGCCGAGAGCGTCGCGGTGTCAGCCATTTTCTTACACTTCAAGAAACGATCGCGCGCCGTAAAAGTAACAGTCCTTGGCAATCTTTCAAACCCGCGGACGACTACCGCCCCGCCACCGGCGGCAGCGGCGACGTCTCCACCTTCTGGCTGGCGGCCGGCGGCGGCGTTTGCGCCGTTCCTCCATCGACCTGATCCCCCCGGAAATCCGGGATGGCCATTTGGTCCGCGTCCTGTGCGCGCGGCGCGGCGATATGCGCGCCGATCTTGCGCACCACGTCGGGCGCCTCGGCGAAGGCGCCGTGACCGATGAAATCCGTCGAGAAGGACGAGATGTCGTGCACGGCGACGCCGAGCCGATCGAGCTCGGCCTTGTCCTCGGGCTTTTCCGGGTCCATCGCGCCGAGCCTCGGCCGCGCGCCGGCGATGCGCGACGACAGCGACAAAGCGCGGTCGTTGTTCGCGACGAAGATCGACACATGGCGCGGATCGATCCGCCCCAATTGCTGGCGGAAGACATTGAGGTCGATGTCGGGATTGGCCAGCATCACCTCGCCCAGGCGCCCGTCGAGATCGGGATGGCCGGAGATGGCGGCGTCGCGCAGCGTCTCCATGGTGAGCCACGCGCCCATGGAATGAGCGAGCACGTGCACGCGGCCGAGACCCGGCGTTTTGGCGAGCGACAGCAGCACTTTCTCGAGCGCGTCGCGCGAGACCGTCGCCGCCTCCTTGTCGGATTCGTAATTGAACAGTCCGCCGCGCGAATTCCAGGCGAAGAGCGCCGGCACGCCGGAGAAGCCGCCGTCGGCGACGATCTGAGCGAGGCGGAATCGGGCCTCGTCAAGGCTGGTGTTAAAGCCGTGCACGTAAAGGAGAACGTCGCGCGAGCTGCCGACGCGGCCCGACACATGGGCCGCAAGCTCGCCGTAGAATTCCTCTTCGTCCATGTTGCGTTTGGCGAGGACCGTAAAATGCCGGCTTTTGTCGGCGCCGCCGAAACTCGGCTTTTCCACCGCGCCGGGCCGATGGTTCTGCGGCACGCCGATGGCGGTCAGCGAGAAATGCGCGCGGCCGTCGTCGGCCGCCCCCTCGCCGCGGCGGGTCGACGCCACGAAGAGCGGCACGCGGCTCGGCTCGCCCTGTGGGCCGGAGACGAGCGAAACGGCGTTGTTCATATGGCCGTCGATCGCGCGCATGCTTTCCGAGGCGCACCCCGTGAGAAGCGCCGCGGCGAGTAGGGCCGTCAATGTCAATGAAGCCTTGCGCAAATAGCGGATCCAGCGCGGCCGGGGATTCTTCATGAGTGATCGAGTGCGCGCCCGGCCGGACCCTGTTTTCGCGCGAGAAGGCGACGAAACTGGGGCGCAGCCGGTAACGCAGCTGCAGCATTGTCGCCCATCCCGGTTAACTGCAGGCAAATTTGCCGCACTTGCGCCGTCGCGCCGAGGGTGCATAGTGCGCGCAAAAGAAAACAACGGGGAGAAGGCGCTCGTTAACGAGCGGCCGGAAACGCGATGCGGATCAGGATTTTGGGCTCGGGCGCCGGCGGCGGCTTCCCGCAATGGAACTGCAATTGCGCTAATTGCCGCGCCGTGCGCGCAGGCGCCCCCGGTTTCTCGCCCCGCACCCAGTCGTCGCTCGCAGTGAGCGCTGACGATCGGAGCTGGGTTCTCCTCAACGCCTCGCCGGATTTGCGCGAGCAGATCGCCGCCGCCCCGCAGCTCGCGCCCGCGGAGGGCGATCCCGTCCGCGCGAGCCCCATCAAGGCGGTCGCGCTCACCAATGGCGACGTCGACCATGTCGCTGGCCTGCTCAATCTACGCGAGGCTCAGCCCTTCACTATCTACGCCGCCGGACGCGTGCTGCAGGCGCTGGGCGCCAATCCGATCTTCACCATTCTGCAGACGCCGCTCGTGCCGCGCATCGAACTGCCGATGGACGAGACGATCCCGCTCAAGGGCGCGGGCGTCGATCTCGGCCTCGCGATCCGCGCGTTCCCCGTGCCCGGCAAGATTGCGCTTTATCTCGAAGATAAAAACGCGCCCAATTTCGGCACCAGCGCCGGCGACACGCTCGGCCTCGAGATCATCGAGACCAAGACGGGCAAGTCTTTCTTCTACGTTCCGGGCTGCGCGAGGGTCGATGCGCCGCTGGCCGCGCGCCTGAAAAACGCGGCGCTCGTTTTCTTCGACGGAACGCTGTTTCACGAAAACGAGATGATCGAACAGGGGCTCCTCGGCAAGACAGGTTCTCGCATGGGCCATGTGAACATGAGCGGCGACGACGGCTCGATCGCGGCCTTCGCGCCGCTCGGCGTCGCGCGCAAAATCTACGTGCACATCAACAATTCGAATCCGGTCCTCGACGCCGGCTCCAAGGAAAACGCGGCCGTGCGCGCCGCGGGCTGGGAAGTCGGCGCGGACGGCATGGAGGTGACGCTATGAATCAGATCGTGACCGACTGGCGCGACGCCGCGCCGCTCTCCAGAGTTGATTTCGAAGCGGCGATCCGCAACGTCGGGGTCGAGCGCTATCACGACAAGCACGAATTTCATAAGCTGCTGCATGGCGGCAAGCTCAAAAAGCCTCAGGTCGCCGCCTGGGCCTTGAACCGCTACTGCTATCAGGAGGCCGTGCCGCGCAAGGACGCCGCCTTCATGAGCCGCGTGCACGACCGCGAATTGCGTCGCGAGTGGATTCACCGCATTCATGATCACGACGGCCTCGGCGAGGAAGCGGGGGGCATTGAACGCTGGCTGGTGCTCACCGACGCGCTCGGCTTCCCGCGCGATTATGTGACCTCGCGGCGCGGCGCCCTGCCCGCCACCAAATTCGCGGTCGAAGCCTATGTGCGCTTCGTCGTCGAGCAGCCGCTGGTCGTGGCGGTGGCGTCGTCGCTCACCGAGCTGTTCGCGCCCTCCATCCATCGCGAGCGCATCGTCGGCATGCTCGAGAATTACGACTTCGTCGACGACCATGTGATGGCCTATTTCAAGCGCCGCCTCAGCCAGGCGCCGCGCGACTCCGACTTCGCGCTCGCCTATGTGCTCGACAACGCCCGAACGCGCGAGGAGCAGGAAGCCTGCGTCGCGGCCGTCCGCTTCAAATGCGACGTCTTGTGGGCGCAGCTCGACGCCTTACATCACGCTTACGTCACGCCCGGGCTGATCCCGCCGGGGGCCTGGCGGCCGGAATGACGCCTCCGCAACCGTCCCCCGACTTGCGGGAGATGGAGGGGAGCCTGGTCTTCATCCACGCCGCGCGTGAGCGCCCCCTCTCCCGCGAAGCGGGCGAGGGACAGGGAGGGGGCCAGCAGCCCCGACAAGAGCCGAACGCAAAATGACGACACGCTACATCATCGGCCCGGACTCCCGCCCCGCCTTCACGCGCTATGCGCGCCTGCATGAAGACCGCGCGCGCGGCCGCACGGTTATTCTTGCCCCCGAACGGGCCTATGAGCTCGACGCCATCGGGCTGATCGTGCTCGAGGCCATCGACGGCGAAACCCGCCTAGCCGACCTTTGCGCGAAGCTCGCGCAGCAGTATTCGGCGCCGCTCGACGTGATCACGCGGGACGTGAGCAATCTGCTTCAGGGCCTCGCCGACAAGCGCCTGCTGCGCGACGGCGTCGATCCCTTCTCGGCCCCGAAGCTCTCGGCCTTCGCTTCGTCCATCGGACCCTTCGCGGGCGGCCCCGCCGGACTTCTCGCCGAGCTGACGCATCGGTGCCCGTTGCAATGTCCCTATTGCTCCAATCCGCTGGACCTCGAAAAGTCGAACGTCGAAATGACCGCCTCGGAATGGGGCGAGACGTTTCGTCAGGCCGCGTCGATCGGCGCGTTGCAACTGCATCTTTCCGGCGGCGAGCCGACCGTGCGGCGCGATCTCGAAGAAATCCTGGCGCAGGCCGTGGAGGCGGGGCTTTACACTAATCTCGTGACTTCCGCGGTGCTGCTGACGCGTGAGCGGCTCGAGCGTCTGGCTGAAATCGGCCTCGACCATGTGCAGGTGTCGATTCAGGACATCGTCCCCGAGAGCGCCGACCGCATCTCCGCCTATGACGGCGGCGTGCCGAAGAAGCGCGACGTCGCGCGCTGGACGCGCGAATTGGGCATGGGCCTCACCATCAATGCGCCGATGCATCGCCAGAACATCGCGCATCTGCCGCAGATCATCGATTTCGCGGTGGAGGTGGACGCGCAGCGCATCGAGATTGCGCATATCCAGTATTACGCCTGGGCGCAGGTCAATCGCGCGGCGCTGATCCCGACGCGCGAGACCTTCATGGAGACGGTGGGCGTTGTCGAAGAGGCGAAGAAGCGGCTTCAGGGCGTCCTGAATTTCGACTTCGTCATCCACGACCATTACGCCACGCGGCCCAAGCAGTGCACAGGCGGCTGGGGCCGCTCGATCATGGCGGTGACGCCCTCCGGCAAGGCCCTGCCCTGCCACGCCGCGCAGACGCTGCCGGGCCTGACTTTCGACGACGTGCGCGCGCGGCCGCTCGGCGACATCTGGCGCCATGGCGCGGCCTTCAACGCCTATCGCGGCGCGGACTGGATGAAAGAGCCCTGCCGCTCCTGCGACCGCCGGGAGATTGATTACGGCGGCTGCCGCTGCCAGGCCTTCGCGGTGACCGGCGACGCGGCGGCGACCGACCCGGCTTGTCATCTCTCGCCCGACCACGCCCGTTTCGCCGCCTTCGCCGAAACGGAATCAACGGCGCCGGCGCCCGACTTCATCTACCGCCGCTACGGCGGCGCGCCGCAGAAGGCCGCGGAAAAAGAGCCGGCCTGACGCGCGCCACGCGGTCTCGGCGTGGATGCCCGCGACACGCGCGGGCATGCGGCCGAAGTCGCGATGACAGCGCGACTCCACCCGAACTTTTGAGCCCGTCATGGCCGGTTTGACCCGGCCATCCACGAAGCCGGGAGGGGCCTCGCCGCGCTGATTGTAAACAGCTCGTTCGCCTCTGTTCGCGTTAAGTCCTGAGCTTGTTCTGGGCGGTGAAGCTCTTGCCTCGGTAAGTAACGCATTCGAGGCGCAGATCGCCCTTGGGTTCGAAAGCGTCGGGCCGGGGCTTCAATTCGCCGTTCTCGAATTCCAGCCCGAGCATGGCGTAGGCGGCGGAAAGCATGCGGGCGGCGGCGCCCGTGTACCAGTCCCAGCCGCCGCGGCCCTCATAGCCCTCGCCCTCATAGACATCCGCCGGCTGCTGATGCGGGGGCAGGCCGTAGACATCCGCCTCGGCGGGCGTTCTGAGCTTCGAGATCGGCGAGATGGCGATCCAGACCTCGAAGGCCTCGCGGAACAATTCCGTCGCAGCCTGCAGGTCGCCTGCGGCCTGCGCCTGCGCCCCGAGCTTCGCCAGCGCGTCCACGAACCAGGAGACGCCATGCGAATATTGCCCGCCGTTTTCGCGGACGCCCGGCGGATATTCGGCGCTGCGTCCCGGATAGGGATCGGAATGTTCGTTGAAGGGCGGCGTCACGAGCAGCACCCGATTGGAGCGGCCGAGCATCGCAAGCGCCTTCTCGATCGCCTCGCGGCCGCGTGCAGGATCGACGGCGTTGGAGAGCGTCGGCCAATGCGCCGTCATGGCGCTCATCGGCGCGAGCTCGCGGCCGTCGTCGGCGAAGTCGCGCACATAGCGGTCGCCGCGCCAGCATTCGGCGAGCGCCGCGCGCAGTTTCTCGGCCCGCTCTCGATAGCGGTCGGCGCGCGCCTTGTCGCCTTTCGCCTCGAAGATCGGCGCGATGTCGACAAGGACGCCGTGCAGGAAGAAGCCGAGCCAGACGCTCTCTCCCCGCCCTTCGACGCCGACGAGATGCATGCCGTCGTCCCAGTCGCCGGAGCCGACCAGCGGCAGTCCATGCGCGCCGAAGCGGTCGAGCGAATAATCGATCGCGCGGGCGCAATGGCCGAGCAGCGTGTCCTTGTCCCGCGATTTGAGCGGCACCGTCACGTCGCCCTCCTGATCCTTGGGCACCGGATTGGCTTCGAGGAAGGTCTCGACGGCGTCGAGGATGCCGGCGTCGCCAGTGCCCTTCACATAGCGGATCGTCACATACGGCAGCCAGAGATGCGGATCGGACGAATGGGTGCGATCTGCCAGTCCCGTGCCGCCGCTCGCCGAGCGGTGCCACCATTTGGCGGCGTCGCCTTCGAGATATTGATGCCGCGCGTGCAGAAGAATCTGCGCGCGAGCGCGTTCCGGCGCGAGATGAATGAGCGGAATGACGTCCTGCAACTGGTCGCGATAGCCCGTTGCGCCGGAGCGCTGCGCCGGGCCCGTGCGGCCCCAGAGCCGCGACGCGAGCAATTGATAAGGCAGCCAGTCGTTGACGAGGCGATCGACGTCGGGGCGGTTGGTCTTGATTCGCAGCACCGAGAGCTGATCGTTCCAGGCCTCGACGCTCGCCTCGAGCTGACGCCGCGCAAAAGCGGGGTCGCGCGCCATTTTGGCGAGCCGCTTGGCCTCCTCCATCGTCGTGGTCTGGCCGAGCGCGACGACGACGACCGCCTCCTCGCCGGCCGCCACGTCGATCGCGCCGCAGAAGGCCGCGACCTTGCGCTGGTGCTCCGGCGCGCCAGCGTCGGGGTGGCCGTGCTCGACCATGTAAGGCAGATAAGGGTTGCGGCTTTCATGGCCCAGGAAGCGGCGCCGCGAGGTCTCGGCGAACTCCGCGTTGATGGAGGTCGAAACGAAGGCCCAGCCGTTGACGAAATGGTTGCGCGGATTGCGGAAGTAGATCGACTGCAGATCGTCGTCGATGACCGATTGTATGTCGCCCAGGCTTTCCGTCGGCGTCTCGGCCAGCACCACTTCCATCGCCGGCACGATCTGCAGGAGCCGCTCGTGCACCGTCTTGTTGCGGATTTTGAGCAGGCGAAACTCGATCGGCTCGGTCGGACTGACGAAGACGGTCATCTCCAGTTCGAGGTGATCGCGCTCGGCGCGGAAGATCGCCGAACCCGGCGCATAGGTCACCTCGTAGCGCGCGTCGCGGCGGCGCAGCGGCACGAAGGTCGGGCTGTGGGCGTCGGCGCGGGCGAGGTCGTAGACGTAAATCATCTGCCCCGCGGGCGACATGCGGCCTTCGCCGAGACGGAACGGCGTGAAGCTGTTCAAGCGCGAATTCACCGAGAAGGAGAAAATGTCCCCGTCATTGGTGAGCACGCAGCCATGCCCCAATTCATTGGCGATGACATGCGCGAAGGGCCGCGGCGTGCCCGGGGCAAGGGTCAGACTGCGGCCGTCCGGAGAGAAGGCGAAGCGATGCTGCTTGGGCGCCGGCGGCATGACCAGCGCGCGTCGCCGCGACAGGGCGCGGTCGAGAATTTCGGGGGCGACGGGCGGAACGCCAAGATGGCGCGCGACCGAGTCGGTGGCGCGCCCCATGTCGCGCGCCCAGCCGTCGATGATGATGAGCTCCGCGCTGCCGTCGGGCGGCAGGTCGATCTCGACGCGGAGGCTGGCGCAAGGCTGGAAGCCGTAGAGCAGGCCCTCGTCGTCGGGGCTGCGCGGCGCGTCGCCGAGCCCGAGGAGACTGTCGGGCGCATTGGTCGGCCCCATGCCGTAGAAGCGCGACTTCACGTCCTCATAGCCGACGATGGTCATTTTGGTGTCGGCTCCCGCGCCGATGGCGTGGAAGCCGACCTCGGGCGACAGCCGGCGATCGACTGTCCGGCGCGCGCCGCCCTTGAGCAGGCGGTTCTGGGCGAAGATCGCGTTCAGCGACTTCACGTACCATGTGCCGATGTGGATGGCGTTGTAGGGCGGATCGCGCACCTCGACGCTCGTTTCGTTGAGCACCCATTCGCGCAGCGAGGCGAGGGTGAGCCTTCGCGGGCGCGCCTCCAGATTGACGATCTTGAGCCGCTTGATCTCGACGGCCTCGTCCGGCGCGAGAGAGACGCGCGATTCAACCGCAAAGCCGTTCTGCTCCGCCATGTAGAAGAGGCAGTTTTCGTCCGCGTCGACGAGCTTGCCGCACGGGACCCCGCAACGGGTCGGCGCGTCGCCGACTGACCACAGCCCGCCGCCCTGCTCCCGCAGAAATAGAAAGCGGCCGCGCGGATGGGCGTGATCCAGCGGCTGGCGCGTGAGATCGATCGCCGGGCCGCCGCGCGCGACGCCCTCGATGCGGATCGCGCCCTGCCCGTCCTCGAACCATTCGCTGGTCATGAGGCCGTTGGTGAGCTTGAGCGGCCGCGAACCCGGCACGCCGCCGGCGCCGGTGATGCCTTCGATTGGGATTTTCTGGGCCTGCGCCAGACGCCCGAGCAGGAACAGCACGAGGCCGAGCGCGACGAGGCCGGCGTAAGCGAGATAGCCGCCGACGAGATAGGTGTAGGACGGCGGCCGCGTGACGCTCATCTGCTCGGCGGCGCTCCACGCCTTGTCCCATTCGGCGCCCCGCGGGATGTAGAAGGGCAGCAGCAGCGGCGCCCAGGTGCCGAACCGGCGGATGCCCTCGGGAATCGCGCGGCTCACTTGCTCCTTGCCGAGGAAACGCGCCGCCGATTCGTCCGCCGCGTCGCCGCCGACGAAGGAGAGATTGACGAGCGTCGCGACGCGCAGGCCCATGTGATCGAACCAGATCAGCACGCGCAGCACGTCATAGGCGAGAAGCGCCGTGAAAATATCCAGGCTCCAGGCGCGGAAGTCGTTGTCCGGCAGGATGTAGCTCATCCATGTCGCGACGCCCGTGCGGATCAGGCCGTCCTGATTGTACCAGGCCGGGTCCGGCGTGGCCTTGAGGAAGGAGTAGATGACCGGCGCCATCCACAGGCCCCAGCGCAACACGCGCACCGCATTCTCGATGAGCATGTCCAGCCCTTCCCAGCTTGCGAGCTGACGCAGCGGCTGAAGGCTGCGCTTCACCAACGCGGTGAGGAAGAACAGGTTGATCGAGAACAGCGGCGCGGCGAAGACCCATTGGATCACGCCGGAGAAGGACTCGTTGTAAATGAGGCGCACGCCGCCATCGACGGGACCGAGATTGGTGGCGCCCCACTTCGAGAACAGCGGACGGACGATGTAGTCGTTGATCGGCCTGCCGTCGGCGGCGTAGTCGAGCGAGATATAGGCGAAGAATTTTCGCACCACGGTGCCGAGTTGGTCCGTGTCGAAATACCAGGCGATCGCGCCGGCGACGAGCGCGCCGAGCAGCGCGCCCAGCGTATAGACGCGCCAGCTTCGGAAATGCTGCCGGCGCACGCGCAACAAGGCGTGGAAATCGAAGGCGAGATCGACCCCCGCATAGGCGAGCGCCCCCACGAGGGCGCCGTAAAGGAAACGATTGCTCCCGCTCGCCGCCGGCAGATCGAGCATCAGCGCAATGCCGACCGCCGCGCCTGCGACGGCGCCGCGGGCGTAATTGGCCGGGCGCACATAGGCTTCCTCGACCCGGCCGCTGAACGGCGGCGTCGAATCGGTGCTTTCGACGATGGCGCGCGCCAGCGGATAGGTCAGCGCGCCGATGATCGCCGCGCTGAGCGGGGCCGAAAGCACGACGAACGACGCCGCGGCGGGCGAGGACACGACGAGGCCGACCGCCAGCAGCAGCGCCATGAAGACGAAGCCATAGACCGCGCCCTTCTCGGCGCCCGTTTTCCAGTCGTGATAAACCACGATGGAAAGCGAGGGCGTCGCGCGAAAAAGGCCCGCGATCGCCTGGGTCACCAGATAGGTTTGGCCCCAAAGGCCCGCCTGCGCCAACGCCGTCAGGAAAGCTGCGGCGAGGGCGGCGATCGGGGCCGGCAGAAAGGGCGTGACGAAGACCGGGGCGGCGGAGGCGATGAAAGGCGTGAGCGTCGCGAAGAAGGCCGAGACGAACAGCATGCCATGCGGGCGCCATTGCCGCGGCAGGAAGCGCCCGAGCGCCAGCGGCACGCCGATGACCACGGCTTCATTGAGCAGGAAGAGGATGAGCGTGCGCCCGGCGATCTTCGCGACAAAATCGGGCGCCGGCAGGCCCAGGAACAACGCAGCGCCGATCTGAGTGACCGGCGGCGAGCCGAGCGCGACCAGCAGACTGAACAGGAAGGGCGTGAGGAAAAGCGCGACGCGCAGCGGCATGCGCGAGCGCGCCGTGAGGACGAGGACGCCCGCGATATAGAGGATGGTCGCCGTTCCGGCGCCGACCGGCGAGAAGCGGAACAGTTGCTCGATCGTCTCGGGCGCGCGCCACAAAACCCAGGAGCGGTCGCAGAGCGCCGCGAAGACGCCGACGGCAGCGAAATCGACGGCAAAATTCACCGATTGGCGGCCGCTCTCGCTCGATGGGCGCAAGAGATAGAGCGCCGCGCCGGCGAAAAAGCCAGCGACCAGAATATGCTCGGGGCCGCCCGAAGCCTCCAGCGCCGCGACCGCCGCGAAGACGAGACCAAAAAGGATGCGCTCGAAGAGCGCGCCGCCGGCATCCGATTCGGCTTGCGCAGCCATAGGGGGTCCTCCGGGCGTCCGTTTCGCCGGCGCCATTTTTCGTTCCTGCCGGAATCGCCGGCAGCCTAGCTGATTCCCTAGCCTTGGCGTGGGGGAAAAGTAAGACCCCCGGCAAGGCTTTGTCCTTGCCGAGCTTCGCATCCGGGACCTGTACCGGTATAGTAACGAAAGCGTTAATTCCGCGCGCCGTCCGAGGGCGAAGCGAGTGAGCGACATGGAAGAGCCTGTGCCCGCCCCGACCGATGGCCCCCGCCCGTCCCTGCTGAGAAAGGCTGCGAGCGAGCGCCTCTCGGTCGCCGCCGCGGCCGAGGAAGTTTCCGGCCGGCACGACCCCGCCAAGGCTGCGCCCGAGCAGCGCATGGCCAACCTCACCGTGGCGCTGCGCCGCGCCCGCATCGAGAACGCCGAACATTCGGCCGCCCTCGCCGATTTGCGCGCGGCCGAAATCGTCAGGCTGGAACTCCTCGCCGACGCCCTCGCGCCAGTCCTCGCGCAAATTCCCCCAGACGTCGACATATTCGACGTCGCCGTCTCGCCGGGCGAAAGACCGCGGCTCTTTCTCGACCAGATCGGTTTCGTCGAGATGGACCGCGACCGGCGCTCCTATCGCTTCCTGCAGGACACGCGGCATGGCCGCATCACGCTGTGCGAAAGCGCCGATATCGACGAGATCGTCGACGCCGCCACCCATTACATCGCCCACCGTCTGATCGAGCGCGAGAAGGCGCTGGCGATCGATTACGCCAGCGGCGGCGCCGCCAAGGTCGTGCGCGAGGCGGCCCCGGAGAAGAAGGCCGTCCCCACCCGCGACAAGGCGTTCGCGGCTTTTCTGTTCGTCATCGAATTTTTGGGCTCGGCGGCTTTTTTCGGGCTGCTGGCGATCATCGGTCTGTGGGCCTACCGGACTTATTTTCCGGCCTGACCCAGTTCCTCGGCGCCTGCTTCGACGACCTCGCCCGCCTCGTTGAGGACGCGGCGACGCAAAGTGACGCGCGCCCCCTCGCCGGCGCCCTCGATGGCGTAGAGGTTATATTCCGCCGCCGGATAATGGCCGCCGGGGCGCGCCGAAGCGGAGGCGACGCCGACGACGGGCGTCTGACCCTGCCGACCATCGATATAGGCGACGCTCGGCTTGTGGTTATGGCCATGCACGACCAGCTCCGCGCCGTGTCGCGCGATGACCGCCTCGAAGGCGGCCGCGTCGTCGAGACCGCGCAGCACGCGCGCGCCGCCGACATGCGGCGGATGGTGCAGGAAAACGACCCGCGCCAGCCCCTCGGCTTTCGTCTGATCGAGCAGCCGGCCGAGCGCCGCAAGCTGAGTCTCGCCGAGCCGGCCGGAAGCCACGAAGGGCGCAGTGGGCACGCCCGAATCGAGGCCGATCAGCGCCACGCCGGCGCGCCGGCGCAGGAAGGGAAAGCCCGCCGCCCCGGTCTCGCTCACGGTCCAGGGCTCGAAGACCTCGTGCACGAGCTTCGTCGCATCGGCCACATAGGCGTCGTGATTGCCTGGCGTGAAGCTCACCGCCTCGGAGCCCCCGAGCGTGGCGAGCCAGTCCTTGGCGAGCGCAATCTCCGCCGGCAGGCCGATATTGACGATGTCGCCCGTCATGAGCACATGATCCGGCCGCTGCGCCTGCATGTCCGAGACGAGCGTCGCCAGCACCCCCATGTCGTGCTGGCCGGCGCGCTTGTAGAGCCAGTTGACATAGCCGGTGACGCGCTTGCCGAGCAATTCGGCGAGATTGGGCCGCGGGATCGGACCGATATGCGCGTCGGAGAGATGGGCGAGGAGAAAGCTCAAGGATCGTCCTTCGTTGGCGAGATAGTCCTAGAGCCTTCCCGCGCCATTTGCCATAGTCGCGATTGTGAGAGAGGAGCCTTCCGTGACGACGACGCTGCAAAAGCCGCGCGCGGCGCATGCCGTTCACAGGAAGATCGTCTCGAAACTCATCACCTTCGGAGGCCTCTTCAACCGCGCCATGACGCTCGGCGTTCGCGGCCTCGTGATCGACGCGGAGGAGCGCGTGCTGCTCGTGCGCCACACGTATGTGCCGGGCTTCTATCTGCCGGGCGGCGGCGTCGAGCGCGGCGAGACGATGCTTCAGGCCCTCGCCCGCGAACTTCAGGAGGAAGGCGGCGTGCATCTTTTGGGCGCGCCGGCGCTTCACGGCGTCTATCTCAACCGCCGCGTCTCGGCCCGCGACCATGTCGCGCTCTATGTCGTGCGCCACTTCCATCACGAGGGTCCGCGCGCCCCGGACCGCGAGATTGCCGAGGCCGCCTTCTTCCCGCTCGCCTCTCTGCCGCCGGACGCGACCCCCGCGACGCGCGCCCGCATTGCCGAGGTTCTGGATGGCGAGCCCGTCTCGCCTTATTGGTGAGCTGTAACTTTTCCGAGGACTTTCCGATGAAGCTCTATCTCGCCGCGCTCGCTTTGACGCTGGCCGGCGGCGCGGCGTTGGCGCAAAGCGACGCCCACCATATGCTCGACGCGATCTTTCAGCTCTTCGACGAGGACCGCGACGGCGTCATCACCACCGCCGAAGCCAATCGCGTCATCGACAGGACCTTCGCCGAGATGGACCCGAAAAAGACCGGCGCCATCAAGCCCGAGGCGTGGATGCGCTTCAGCTTTGGCCTCGCCGATCTCGCCGCGGATCAGGGCCGCTCGGACGCCTATGACAAGGCCAAATACGAAATCTTCAAACGCTGGGACCGCCGCCACGCGGGCGCCTTGACCCTCGAGGACTATCGCGCCGGCGTGCTCGGCGACGCGCGGAAGGGCATGGCCGGCAAGCCCAAGGAAGGCGAGGAGCTGAAAATCGACCTTGCCGCCTTCAAGCGCGCGCCTTTCATGCGCCGGCTTCTGAAGAGCCTCCACTGAAAGCGAGCGGGCGCAAGTCCCTCCAGCCATACGCCATATCCGCCAGAACGAGCCCGTAAATCTCCCACACGCCCTCGACGCCCGTCGGCGTGGCGCCATGCGCCTCGTAAAAGCGCCGCGCATGGGCGGCGTCCCGGAAGACCCAGAGCCCGGCGCTGTTCAAGCCTTGCGCGAGAAGATGCTCCGCCATGGCGCCGAGCAGTCGCCGCCCCGCCCCGCGCCGCTGGACCCTGCGCAACAGATAGAGCGACGTGATCTCCCCCGAGAACCCCAGCGGCAGCAGCTTCTCGGAGCGCTGGCGCCGGCAATAGCCGAAACCCGCGGCGTCGCCGGTTTCATCCAGCGCCAGAAAGGTCGCCGCGGCCGGATCGTCGTCAGAGAGATATCCGCGCCAGCGTTCGGTCCATTCCAACGCGTCGAGCGCGGCGAGAGTCTCGGCCGGCATCATCTGCGCATAGGTCTCGCGCCAGCTCGCGATATGGATTTGCGCAATGGCCCGCGCGTCCTCGACCCCTGCCCGTCTGATCCCGATGGTCATGCGGGAGAGCTTGGCGCCGCGCGCCGGCAAGTTCAATGCGCCAAGGTTTTGCCCTCTGCGCCGCGCGTGTTATGGGCTCGCTCAGGCTCATGATCGACCTTGTCATCAAATTCTTCCCCATGACCGCCGCCGACGAGGCGCAGATCGAGAAACTCGACGAGCGCGCCTTCGGCCCCGGTCGCTACGCCCGCACCGCCTATCGGCTGCGCGAGGGCGTCGCGCCCGATCTGTCCTTGTCCTTCGTGGCGCGCGTCGGCACGCTGCTCGTCGGCGCCAACCGCATGACGGGCGTTCTCATCGGATCGACGCCCGCGATGCTGCTCGGCCCGCTCACGGTCGAACCCGCTTTTCGCTCGCAAGGTGTGGGGGAGAAGCTCGTCAATCATTCGCTGGAGGCCGCCCGCACGGCGGGCCACGGGCTGGTGCTCCTCGTCGGCGATCTGGATTATTATGCGCGGCTCGGCTTCGACCGCGTGCCGCGCGGCAAGATCACCATGCCGGGGCCGGTCGATCCGGATCGAATCCTTTATTGCGAACTGCGGCCCGGCGCCTTCGAGGCCGCGAGCGGCCAGATGCGGCGCGCGTGATCATGACGCGCCCCCTCGTCGAGCGCTACGACGCTCTCGTTATCGAACGCGGCCTCCACCCCGACGCCTCGCAACGCGCCGCGGTGAAGAAGCTGCAGGCGCTCGTCGACGCGCTCGCCAAAGGCCAGGCGCCGAGCGCGCCGCTGCCGCGCGTGCTGCGCGCCTTTTTCTGGCAGGAGGAGCGGCCGCGCGGCCTCTATCTCTGGGGACCGGTCGGTCGCGGCAAGACCATGTTGATGAACCTCTTCTTCGACATGGCGCCTGTAGAGAAGAAGCGCCGCGCGCATTTCCATGGCTTCATGGCCGACGTGCACGAAAGACTGCACCGGATGCGCAGGCAGTCGGCCGCCGGGCTCGCCGATCCGGTGACGCGCGTCGCAACCGAGATCGCCCATGAAACGCAGCTTCTCTGCTTCGACGAATTCGCAGTCACCGACATCGCCGACGCAACCATTCTCGCGCGGCTGTTCACGACGCTCTTTGCTGAAAATGTCGTGGTGGTCGCGACGTCCAATGTCGAACCGTCGCGGCTCTATGACGGCGGCCGCAACCGCGATCTCTTCCTTCCCTTCATCGCGCTGTTGCAGGAGCGCATGGACGTGCTGCGCCTCGCCGCGCCGATCGACTATCGGGGTCGGCAAGATTGCGCGGGCGAGGTTTATTTCACGCCCTCCGACGAGCGCGCCCATGCGGCGATGGACGCGCTGTTTCTCTCGCTCACCGGCGCAAAACGCGGCGCGCCGGCCACGCTGGAACTGAAGCGGCGCGCCGTCTTCGTCCCGCAGACAGCGGGCCGCGTGGCGCGTCTGGGCTTCGACGATCTTTGCGGCCGTCCGCTCGCCGCCTCGGATTATCTCGCGCTGGCGCAACGCTTTGACGCCATCATGCTGGATGACGTGCCGATCCTCGCGCCCGAGCAGCGCAACGAGGCGCGTCGGCTGATCATGCTCATCGACGTGCTCTACGAGGCGCATGCGCTGCTCGCCATTTCGGCGGCGGCGGAGCCCGAATGCCTCTACGAGGCGCCCGAGGGCCCGGAGGCGCGGGAATTCCAGCGCGCGGCGTCGCGGCTCGCTGAAATGCGCTCCCGCTATTACCTCGAACGCTGCGCCGTAGGCAAAGCGCTGGCGACGTAGCGCCCTCTCCTCGAGCGGCTTACGGCTTCGACATGCACTCCTTGATGTCGCTTTCCTTTTTCATCTGCTCGAAGCGGTCTGTGCAATAGCGCTCGAGGTCCGGCCTGAGCTTGGGATCTCCTGCTGCGGCGCGCATGCCCATGGCGCCGTCGAGCAATTCCTTCTGCGCGGCGTGGACCTGTTTGGGCGAAAGCAGCGACGAGCAGGCCTCGTAGCGCTTCAGCAGCGCGTCGCATTGCGGAATGCCGGTCGGGTCGACGGCGAAGGCGGGCGTGGCGGCAAGGACGAAAAGGCAGGCGAGACGGTATTTCACGGGCGTTTTGTCCCTTGTTGGTTCTTAAGGCTTCGCCGCCTCCTATAGCGCATCCGCGGATAAAATAAGAGGCGGCGGGCCTTTCCTGGGACCCGCCGCCCTGCTCCGAACGTCAGTGTCTCGCGAACGCCGGAGATTCCTTCTCCGGCTCAGAGCCCGGCGAGATAGCTCGTCGGATCGACCGGGGTCGCGCCCTTGCGCAGTTCGAAGTGCAATTGCGGGGAGCCGACATTGCCGCTCTGCCCGGACTTCGCAATCGTCTGGCCGCGCTTCACCGTATCGCCGCGCTTCACCTCCAGCTCGCCATTGTGGGCGTAGGCGGTGACATAGCCGTTGGGGTGACGGATCAGCACCAGATTGCCATAACCCTTGAGCTCGCTGCCAGCGTAGGCGACCTGCCCACCCTCGGCGGCCTTGACCGGCGTGCCTTCGGGCACGGCGATGTTGATGCCGTCGTTGCCGCCGGTCGAGAAGCCCTGAATGATGCGGCCGCGCGCCGGCCAGCGGAATTCGGGGCGGTCGGGATCGGACGTCGAGACCTTGGTCGCCTCTTCGGCCGCCGGCGGGACAGAGGCGGTGGTCGTCGTCTTGTCGATGGAGCGCGCCGCGGGAGCGGCCTCGGCCGGCTTCTCGGCGGCGGCGACCTTTGCCGGCTTCTCGGCCGCGGCGACCTTGGCCTGCTTCTCTGTGGCCGCGACCTTGGCCTGTTTCTCGGCCTGCGCCGCGGCGGCGGCTTCCTCGGCCTTCGCCTGGCGCTCGGCTTTGGCGGCCTTGGCGGCCTCGGCCTCGGCGAGCTTGGCTTCCTTCGCAGCCTTCGCGGCTTCAGCCTTCGCCACGGCGTCAGCCTTCGACTTCGCGGCCTCGACCTTCGCCAGCTTGGCCTTTTCGGCGGCGAGCTTCGCCTCGGCGGCCTTGGCCTCGGCGGCCTTCTTGGCCTCCGCCTGCCTGGCTTCCGCAAGCTTCTTCGCTTCGGCGGCCTTGTCGGCGGCGGCCTTGTCGGCCTCGGCCTTCTTGGCGCGCTTGGTCTCCTGCTCCTTGGCGAGCGCCTCGGCCTTCTTCGCCTTGAGCTCTTCCTCACGGGCGAGCTTCGCCTCGCGCTCGGCCTTAGCCTTCGCGGCCGCTTCCACCTTGGGATCGGGTTTCACGACGGGTTTCGCGGCGGCGACGGCTTTGGCCTCGGCGGCCCTGGCTGGCGCTACCGGCGCGGGGGCCGCCGACGCGACGGCGCCCGCGCGATAAACCGGGATGATGAGGCGGGCGCCCGGCTGCACCTGGGCGGCGTTGCTGTAGCCATTCGCGCGCAGCAGAGCGTCGGTGGGCACGCCGTAACGGGTCGCGAGCATGGCGGCCGTCTCGCCCGCGGCGACGGTGACGGGCGTGCCGCCGTCGGCGGTCCAATGCGAAGCCCCGGCGCCGCCGGTCGCTGCGGCCGGAGCGGAAGCGACGGGCGCGGGCGTGCGGGGCGCGGCCTGAGCGACGGGGGCCGGCGCCATCGCGCCCGGCAGCGGGCGGGATTCGACGCGGCCTGGCAGATTGGAAGGCTCCGGCGTCGCCGTGGCGGCGATAGAGCCGGTCGGCGCACGATCGACGCCGCGGGCGATCTTTGGCGCTGAGCCCGAGGAGAACGGATCGGAGAATGGATCGGAAAAGCGCGAGGCGTCGGAACAACCCGCCATCAGAGCGGCCGCTCCCGCAGCCATCATGAGCCGCACTGCGACTCGCGAAAAAGCAATATGACGCTCGATAAGCATGACGCGGCCCACTCGCACGCAACTTCAACACGCATGTTGTAGGCGATGGCCGGTTAAGGGAGCGTTTAAGATGAATCGTCCGCTTCGCGTTTTCGCGGCGCTGGCGGCAATTGAGCAACCATGCGTTTACAATGATTTCGCAAGGCCAAACGCTGCAACGCCAAGGCTGTGCGGCCCTAAATCGGTTTCGTGCAAGGCGCCGCGTTCATTGTAATCTAGCTTAATCAACCGTTGACGCGGACGCTTCTCGCCTGCCTTTTTCTCGCTCAAAACGTAAACGAGCGTCCCGTCGGGCGCGAGGCGGCTGAGAAGTTCTTTGGGCGGCGCGGCAAGCGCGGCCTGCAGAAGGATGCGGTCGAAGACGCCGAGCTCGGGATCTGGCGAAAGCCCATCGGCCTGGATCACCCGCACATTGTCGACGCCGAGCCCCTCGAGGCGTCGCGCCGCTTCGATGGCGAGCGTCGCGAAACGTTCGAGCGATACGACCTCCTTCGCCAGCTGGCCGAGAATCGCCGTCCCGTAGCCGGAGCCCGTCCCGATTTCCAACACGCGATGGCCCCGCCCCACGCGTAGCGCCTCGATGCGCCGGGCGATTCCCGCGGGGCGCGACATGGTCTGCCCGCAGCCCAGCGGCAGAGAGATGTTGCGATTGGCGAGATCGCGATAGCGGTACGGCACGAACTCTTCGCGCGCCACAGCCTCGATCGCGCGCATGACCGAAATGTCCCGCACGCCGGCCCGGCGCACCGCGAGGAGCAGCGCGGCGCGCTCCTCGACGCCGCCGCCGGCCGCCTCGTGATCGCTCACGACTCGGCCTCGAAAGCGGCGGCGAGCCGAGTCACCGAGGGATGGTCGGTAAGATCGAGCTGCAAGGGCGTGATCGAGATCTTGTGTTCGTCGACCGCCAGCAGATCCGTCCCCGGCCCGGGCGTGAAATTGCCGCGCTGGAAGGAAATCCAGTGATAGGGATTGCCGCGACCGTCTTTCCGGTCCTCGATTCTCATCAAATCGTTGCTGCGCCGGCCCTGCATGGTGACGGCGACGCCTTTGACCTCCTGCGGCGCGCAATTGGGGAAGTTGACGTTCATCAGCACGTTGCGCGGAATGCCAACGTCGAGAAGCTTTCGCACGACGGCGACGCCATGCGCCTCGGCGCATTCCCAGCGCACCACGCGGCGGCCGGCGAAGAAGTCGTAGACCTGCGACAGCGCGATGGCCGGAATGCCGAGGATCGTCGCCTCCATCGCGCCGGCGATGGTGCCCGAATAAGTGACGTCCTCGGCGATGTTCTGGCCGCTGTTGACCCCGGAAATGACGAGGTCCGGCGGATGGTCGAGCATGATCTTGCGCACGCCCATGATGACGCAATCCGTCGGCGTCCCTTTCAAGGCGAAATGACGCGGGGAGATTTCTCGCAGCCGCAGGGGATCGTTGAGCGAGAGCGAGTGCGCCACGCCCGACTGCTCGAACTCTGGCGCGATGACGAAGATGTCGTCCGTGAGCTGGCGCGCAATCCGCTCCGCGACGGCGAGGCCCTCGGCGTGGATGCCGTCGTCATTGGTGAGGAGAATGCGCATCAGGCTGACACCTCCGGCAGAGCGCCGCGGAGCGACATTGGGAGGCGGTCTTTCTGCACCGATTCGGCGACAGACCCCCAACGGCGCCCTACATCGGTTGGGGCGCTGGGCGATGCGGAGGGAGCTTGGAATGCCTTCAAACCTTACGCCTCTGTTCGTTGCTGCGGCGCTCGCCGCTTCGATCGGCGCCGCCGGCGCCTATCCCGCCACCGTCTCGGCCGCGATGCCCATGCATGCGCTTCCGTCGAGCGGCAGCCCGGTCGTCGCCGTCATCCCCGCTTCCGCGCCCATCGACGCCAACTCCTGCCGCTCCTGGTGCCGGGTCTCATATGGCGGCCTGGTGGGCTATGTCCAAGCGCCCTTCGTGGTCGCAGGGACGCCCGCGCCGGGTCATTACGGGTCCAGCCTGCCCTATTGACGCCTTGCGGCGACGGCGCACGTCAGGGCCGCGCCGACGCCGGCCCTGAACGGCCGCTCACCGCGCTGTTGGCGCAATGTGGGTGAGGCCGCTCATATACGGCCGCAACACGAGCGGCACCGTCACCGAGCCGTCCGCCTCCTGGTAATTTTCCAGGACGGCGACCAGGGCGCGGCCGACGGCGACGCCGGAGCCGTTGAGCGTATGCACATGGCGCGGCTTGCCGTCGGCGTCGCGATAACGCGCGCCCATGCGCCGCGCCTGGAAATCGCCGCAGACCGAGCAGGATGAAATTTCGCGATATTTGCCCTGCCCCGGCAGCCACACTTCGAGATCATAGGTTTTCTGCGAGGCGAAGCCCATGTCGCCGGTGCAGAGCGCGACCTTGCGGTAGGGCAGCTCCAGCGCCTGCAAGACCTTCTCGGCGCAGCCGGTCATGCGCTCGTGCTCCTCGAGCGACTGCTCGGGCGTCGTGATCGAGACGAGCTCCACCTTGTAGAACTGATGCTGGCGGATCATGCCGCGCGTATCCTTGCCAGCGGCGCCCGCTTCGGCGCGGAAGCAATAAGTGCCGGCGGTCATGCGCATCGGCAGCTGCGCCTCGTCGAGAATCGACTCGCGCACGAGATTGGTGAGCGGCACTTCGGCCGTGGGGATGAGCCAATAATCGGCTGTCGGCACGAGCGCTTCGCTCGCGTCGGGCTGGCCCGTCGCCACCTGGCGGCCAGCCGTCACCGAGAACTGGTCCTCGCGAAACTTGGGCAGTTGCGCCGTGCCGAACATCGCGTCGTCGCGCACGAGCAACGGCGGCGCGACCTCGACATAGCCGTGATCGGTCGTATGCAGATCGAGCATGAATTGCGCCAACGCGCGCTCGAGCCGCGCGAGCGGCCCCTTGTTGACGACGAAGCGCGCGCCCGAAAGCTTGGCGGCCGTTTCGAAGTCCATCAGTCCGAGCCCTTCGCCGATCTCGAAATGCTCTTTCGGCGTGAAGTCGAAGGCGCGCGGCGTGCCCCAGCGCGTCACTTCGACATTGTCGTTTTCGTCCTTGCCGTCGGGAACGCTGTCGAGCGGCGTATTGGGGATGCTGGCGAGCGCCGCGTCGAGCTCGGCGATGGCGTAGCGCTCCGACTCTTCAAGCTGGGGCCACGTCTCCTTGATTTGCGCGACCTCAGCCTTCAGCGCTTCGGCTTTGGCGCTGTCGCCCGCCTTCATCGCGGCGCCGATCTCCTTGGAGGCGGCGTTGCGGCGCTCCTGCGCCTTCTGCAATTCGGCGATCGCCGCGCGGCGGGCGTCGTCGAAGGCGAAGAGCTGCGCCGAAATCGGCTCCAGCCCGCGCCGCGCGCGGCCGCGGTCGAAGGTCTCGGCGTTGTCGCGAATCCATTTGATGTCGTACATGTCGGGCCACCGGCGCTCGAAGTCGAAAGGTCAATGCGTCATGCCGGCCTTGCGCCGGGCATCCACGCTGCGCCGCGAAGGCGGCATTCCGAGAGAGCGCCGCAGCATCTCGACGTGGGTGGCCGGGACAAGCCCGGCCATGACGGCGGGGCGTTCGGGCGCCTTTGTCTCGCAGCCGCGAAGGGGGGTCAAGCGGGCGCGTTGTCGCCGCGGCTGATGGTGAAGCGCCCGTGCCGGGCGTCCACGCCACGACGCGGACAAGATTGCCGCCGCGTCTCGGCGTAGGCGGCCGGGACAAGCCCGGCCAGGACGCCGGGGCTACTCCTGCGTCGCCGCGGCCGCCGCCGCCCGCTTCTTCTCGACCAGCCGCACCGAATAGATCGACGCCTCGTAGAGCAGCATGCCCGGCAGCGCGAGCGCAAGCTGGGAAAAGACATCGGGCGGCGTCAGAATTGCCGCGACGACGAAGACAATGACGATCGCATAGCGCCGTTTTTCGGCGAGAAACTGCGACGAAACGATTCCGACGTGACCGAGCAGCGTGAGAATCACCGGCATCTGGAAGACGACGCCGAAAGCCAGCACCAGCGTCATGATCAGCGACAGATATTCGGAGACGCGGGGCAAGAGTTCGATCTGCGCCCGCCCCGGCTCATTGGCCTGCTGCATGCCAATAAAGAAGCGCAGCAGATTGGGCATCACGAGGAAATAGACGACCAGCGCGCCGATCGCGAAGAAGACCGGCGTCGCGAAGAGATAGGGCCGGAAGGCTGCGCGCTCGTGGCGATACAGGCCCGGCGCGACGAAAGCGTAAAGCTGCGAGAAAACGATCGGACAGGAGAGGAAAGCCGCGGCGAACAGCGCGACCTTGATCTGCGTGAAGAAATATTCCTGCGGCGCCGTATAGATCAGCCGCGCCTCCGGCCCCGCCACCTGCGTATAGGGAATGACGAGGATATTGTAGATGTCCTTGGCGAAGAAGAAGGAGAGAATGAACATCGCCAGGAAAGCGAGCAGCGCCTTGATCAGGCGCTCGCGCAATTCCATCAGATGTTCGATGAGCGGCGCCTTGCTGGCCTCGATCTCCGCCTCGTCGGCCTCGTTCATGGCGCGGCCTTCTTTTCGGATTCGCCCCCAACCTCTATGCCCGCGCCACTGGCGCCCTCATGAGCGACCGCAGGTCGCGTCTCGAAGGATGCGGCCGGAGGGGCGTCGCCTTGCGCTTCCTTCGAGACGCCGCTGCGCGGCTCCTCAGGATGAGGCTTCGAGACGCCGCTGCGCGGCTCCTCAGGATGAGGCTTCGAGACGCCGCTGTGCGGCTCCTCAGGATGAGGCTTCCCGCCCTCCTCGACCGCCTGCGTGATCTGCTTGCGCGCCTCGGTCAACGGATCGAAGGCGCCTTCGAGCTTCACGCTGCTCATGATGTTGCGGTTGGTCTCCTCGAATTCCTTCTTGAGATCGGCAATTTCGGCCTCGCGCAGGGCGTCCATCAGCTGGCCCTGAAATTCAGCCGCCATGCGGCGCATGCGTCCCGTCGCCTGTCCGAGGGTGCGCAACACGCGCGGCAGATCCTTGGAGGGAATCGCGATGAGCGCGACAATGCCGATGACGATGAGTTTGCCGGCGTCGAAGTCGAACATTTCTCAATCCGGGACTGGGCGTGGCGCCGAGCCCATTCCTCCGTCTCCGGAGAGGGCCCGGGTGAGGGGAAGGCCGCTCGCGCTTCCGCCGCCCTCTTAGACCTTGTTGCCGTCCGGCGACTTGTCGGCCTCGATGGCGCGGCGCTCGACTGTCGTGTCAACTGGCTTCGCGGCCTCGGCCGTGTCGTCCTCGGCCATGCCCTTCTTGAAAGCCTTGATGCCCTTGGCGACGTCGCCCATCACGTCCGAGATTTTGAACTTCCCGCCGAACAGGATGAACACTACGCCGCCGACGATGATCCAATGCCAGATCGACAGACCGCCCATGGCGGGAACCTCCGAATGCGTGAAGGGCCGCGCGGCCCGAAGCTGACGGGGAACCTATGCGGCCCGCCACCCAAAAACAAGGCGAGACGACGCCGGCGGCGGGTTTTTCGGCCGATCCGCTCGCGCCCGCCTCGTGGGCGGCGTTTAGCCGTCGTCGTTGAGCGGTTCGGGGACCTCAGGGGCCTCCGGCTCCTCCGGGAAGTCCATTTCGAGGAGCTCAGGGGCCGCATCCTCCAGCGGCTCTTCGTCGTCGCGCAGCGCCGTGTCGTCCGAAGGCTGCGGGACGCCGAAGCCTTTTGGCAGGCGGCCGTCGAAGAGGCCCGCCGACTTGAGCTCGTCGAGGCCCGGCAGATCGCCGATCTGCTCCAGCCCGAAATGCATCAGGAACGCGTCGGTCGTGCCATAGGTGATCGGCCGGCCGGGCGCCTTGCGGCGGCCGCGCAAGCGGATCCAGCCGGTCTCCAGCAGCGTGTCGAGCGTGCCCTTGGAGATGGCGACGCCACGGATTTCCTCGATTTCGGCGCGGGTCGTCGGCTGGTGATAGGCGATGATGGCCAGCGTCTCCAGCGCGGCGCGGGAGAGTTTCTTTTCCTCCACCTGCTCGCGGGCCAGAATCCAGTTGAGGTCGGACGCCGTGCGAAAAAACCATTTCTTGCCGACGCGAGAGAGGTTGACGCCGCGGCCGGCGTAATGGGCGCGCAGGCGCTCGAGCGTCTGCTCGAGGCTGACGCCCTCGGCGATGCGGCGGGCCATCTCCGATTCGTCCAGCGGCTCGGCCGCAGCGAACAGCATCGCCTCGACGATTCGCTCAGCCTCGCGCAGCGCAACCTCGTTGCGCGCCAGCGCCTCGTCGCTGTTGACGTCGAAGAGTTCAACTTTTTCCGCGGGCTGCGCCAATGCGCGTCCTCCTGGTTAGAGCGCGGGGCCCGCCGCCGGCTCCGCCTGCGGCGCACGGCGGCGCACCCACAGCGGCGCGAAGGGCCGGTCCTGGCGAATGTCGAAATACCCTTCCCGCACCATCTCGAGCGAGGCCGAGAAGGAAGAGGCTCGAACCGTCCGCGCCGTCTGCATGTCAACGCAATATTGCAGCAGAAAATCGTCGAGAACGGTCCATTCGGCGGCGACGCCGGCGAGACGCTCCAGCGCCTCGCGCGCTTCGGCCAGCGACCAGACGGCGCGCTGTTTGAGCACGACACGCGACACGGCCGTCTTCTGCCGCTGCCGCGCATAGGCCGAGAGAAGATCGAAGAGGCTCGCCTGATAATTGGCTTGCGAGACGGTCTCCAGCCCCTCCGGCCCGCCCCGCAGGAACATGTCGCGGCCGAGTTGGGCGCGCTGGGTGAGCTTGTCCGCGGCGAGGCGAATGAGCTCCAGCCGGCGCAGCCGCTCGGCCAGCGCCGCCGCGAGATCGGCGGCCGAGGGCTCGTCGCCGGTCTTGGGCTGTTCGGGCAGCAGCAGCCGCGATTTGAGAAAGGCGAGCCAGGCCGCCATGACGAGATAATCAGCGGCAAGCTCCAGCCGCACGCGGCGCGCGGCCTCGATGAAGGCGAGATATTGCTCGGCCAGCGCCAGAATGGAGATACGGGCAAGATCGACCTTCTGGCGCCGCGCCAGCTCCAGAAGCAAATCGAGCGGCCCCTCGAATCCGTCGACGTCGACGAGAAAAGCCTCGCTTTCCGCGCGCGGTTCGTCGGACAGATCGAAGGAGAGTTCCTGGGCCATTGATTCTCCGGCGACTTGGGCAGTTTACCATTTATTCGCCCTGTCGGATCGGAGATTGTGCGGTTTGCAGCGGGCCCGCAAGCGCCGCGTGGCCATTGGACGCTTCATCCACAAGATAGAGGGGTGGAAAACCGCGTCTGCTACTCTCCGTAGAGGTCGCTGAGCGAAATCTCCAGGCCCGGCGGATCGAGAACAATCAAGCCGTCGCGGATGATCTTCGTCAGGATTGTCGTCCCCTGCCCGCGTGCGTGATGGAAGACGAGCCGCGAATCCGGCGAAACGATGAGATAATGGGCCACGCTCGGCAGCTTGAAATAGGCGGCAAGCTTGCGCAGCGCGTCATTCTTTCCGGTCGAGGGCGACAGCACTTCGACGACAACGACGGGGCTCTCGACGAAGATCGCGTCCGAAGGCAGCTCCGCCCCGCAATAGACCTGGGCGTCGGGTTCGAAAACCGTATCGGCCTCGATGCGCACAGCCATGCCGTCGGGAAGCGCGTAGCAAGGCAAGCTCTTGGCTCGAATCGCGTTGTGCAGGGCGAGATAGACCCGGCCCTTGATCTTCGCGTGAGCGGCCCGTTCGGACGCCTGGGCGAGAACCTCGCCGCCCACAAGCTCATAGCGTCCGGCCTGCGTCTGTGACCAGGCGAGAAATTCTTCGACGCTCATGCGCGTGTTCGGAAGGGCGGCGGCGGACATGCAGGAAGGATAGCGCGGCGAGATGAGGCGCGCCATCGCCTCGCGTTACGCCACCACGCCCATCGCCGCCCCGAATTCGGCGAGGCCCGCCGCCACATCGAACGGCTCAACCGCCCGCACGCAGTCGAGCGCCTTCTCGGCCCGCGCCAGCGACTTGCCGGCGAGAAGCGGCGCGCCCTCGGCGACCGGGGTCGCCTCGGCGAGATCGCCGTTGCAATGGAGAACGATGTCGCAACCCGCCGCGATGGCCCGCTCGGCGCGTTCGCGGAAAGAGCCGGTCAACGCCTTCATGGAGAGATCGTCTGTCATCAGCAGGCCGTCGAAGCCGATCAGGCCGCGGATGACGTCGTTGACGACAGTCTTCGACTGCGTCCCCGGCGCCGTCGGGTCGATCGCCGTGTAGACCACATGGGCGCTCATCGCCATGGGCAGATCGGCGTTGGCGGCAAAGGGCGGGAAGTCCACGGCTTCCAGCTCAGCGCGGCTCGCCTCCACCACGGGAAGCTCGAGATGGCTGTCGGCTCTGGCGCGGCCATGGCCGGGGATGTGTTTCATGACCGGCGCCACGCCGCCCGCCATCAGGCCCTCCGCCGCCGCTCGGCCGAGTTTCGCCGCGCGCGCCGGGTCGGCGCTATAGGCGCGGTCGCTGATGACGGCGTGCGAGCCCTCGGCCGGCACGTCGAGCACCGGCAGGCAATCCACATCGATCCCGACCTCGCGCAGGTCATGGGCCATCAGCCGCGCCCCGAGCCAGGCGAGGCGTTCGGCCACGGCGGCGGTCGCGCCGGCGGCCTCGAAGCGCGCGGCGCTCGGATAGGCGCGCCAGTTGGGCGCCGTGAGGCGCTGCACGCGCCCGCCTTCCTGATCGACCAGCACGGGCGCGCATCGGCCGAGCGCGCCGCGCGCCTCATCGGTCAGCCGCGCGACCTGCTCCCGGCTTTCGACGTTACGACGGAACAGGATCACGCCCCAGGGCGACGCCTCGCGCAGGAAGGCGCGCTCGTCGGCGTCGAGGGTGAGGCCCTTCAGGCCGCAGATGAAGGCGCGCATGGGCGTATCCGGCGTTGATCGTCATGGTGAGCCTTGCGACGCCCTCCAAAGGGGCCTTGCCGCCCCGGAGCGCGTCGCTGCTCTCGTCGCAATGGCGGGTGGCTTCAGTTCCCCGCAACGAAACAATTGCCGCCGCTGGCTTTCACCTTGTTGCAGACGGCGTTGGCGTTGTCCTTGCTCAGCCCGGCCGCACGGACGCGATAGACCATCTTGTCCCCGACCTTGGCGGGCTTGAAGGTGGCGCGCACGCCATATTTCTGGGAGACGCTCTTGAGGAGCGTGCGCGCCTCTTCCTCGCTGCCGGCGGCGCCGAACTGGACGGCGTAGGTCCCGCTCGAGGAAGCGCTCGGCGCAGCGGCGCCGCCGTCCTCCTCGCCGGCTGCCGGCGGCGGCTCGACGGCCGCGACCTTCGGCGCCGGCTTGGGCTTCGGCGCCTGCGCTGTCGTGGCGGGCTTGGTTTGCGGCTTGGGCGTGGCGCCCTTGGGGGCGGCGTCGACAGGCGGCGCCTCGACGTTTTCGACGGCGGCCGGCGGCAGGGGAACGTCGTCCGCGCGGCTGCCGTCGGGGCGCACCGTCACGGTCTTGACCTTGCGCGGCTGGGCGCCGAGCGGCGGCTCATGCGGCGCGTCCACCGGCCCGTCGCCGAGCGTGACGACCTTGGGCTGAACCGATGGGTCGACCGCCTGCTCCTGGCGAGTCACGACCTGTTTGACCGGGGTCGGCTCCTTTCGGTCGAGCACCGCGGCGCCCTGCTTACTGGGCGCGTCCTCGTCCGTCTCCGCAGCGGGCTTCACCTTGACCGGGCCTTCCGGCGCGGTAATGACAGCGATCTCCTTCGAGCCGCCGACGCCGTTACGGTGCAGGAAGCCCCAGGCGATGCTGATGACCGCGACGACGCCAATGGCGGCGGCGGCGTGCCAGGGCTTCAAGAAACGGCGAATGCCGCCGGGCGTTTGCTCGGAGTCGTCATCACCATAATCGAGATATTCGGAGTCATCCGCCCAGCCGCCCTCGGCGCCGCCGTGGTAGCCGTGGCCGTAATCCTCCTGGCCGTAGCCCGGCTCGGCGTAGCCGTGCTCCTGATGGGCCGGCTCCTGGTGCGGCGCATAATGCGCCTGCGCGCGACGCTCGTCCTCATAGTAGCGTCCCTCCGGCGCGACCTGCGGCGCGGCGTCATAGGACCCGCGCAAGGGCGCCTCCCATTGCGGCGGCGGCGCCGAAGGCTGGGGCGGCGGCGGAGCCGCGGGGCGCAGCGGCGGCGGCGGCGGGGCGACAGGCCGGACGGGAGGCGGCGGCGGCGTCGGCCGGGCCGCGGCGCGCGGATCGGGGAGAATCTTTCCCAGCGGGTCGGCCGCGTTCTCGCCCTGCATCAACCGGGCAAGTTCGCTCAACGGATCGGATGATTTCGGCGCCGGCGGCTTGGTTTCGCGGCTGCGCATGCGCCGCTCGAACTCGCTCAGGTCGATGGCGGGACCTCTGACGGACGATTCACGCATAAAACACCTCGATCGTCTTCCCGGGCTGGAGCAGGCTGCGAGCGCGTTCACGCATGTGACCGAGAGACAGAGGTCGCGCGTCAACGCATTTCGTCGGGGGCGCTCACGCCGAGAAGCCTCAGGCCCGACCCCAGGACAATGCTTAAGGTTAATACCAAAGCAACCCGGGCGCTCGTTAAATCTCTCTCGGTTGCATTAACAAAGCGTAATTGTGGCTGATCTTTGCCGCGGTTCCAATGCGCGTGGAAGACGCTCGACAGCTCGTGCAGGTAGAAAGCGACGCGATGCGGCTCATGGGCGGCCGCCGCCGCCTCGATCACCCGCGGATATTGCGCGATCATGCGCGCGAGCTGCGTCTCGCCCTCGTCACGGAGCAAATCAAGCCGCGCCGAAGCGAGCGCCTCGCGGGAGACGTCGAGATCGGGAAACGCCGCCAGCGCCTGCCGAAGCGCGGATTTCGCCCGCGCATGCGCGTATTGAACGTAAAAGACGGGATTGTCCTTCGACTGTTCGATGACCTTGGAGAGATCGAAGTCGAGCGGCGCGTCATTCTTGCGATAAAGCATCATGAAGCGCACGGCGTCGACGCCGACTTCGTCCACGACTTCGCGCAAGGTCACGAAATCGCCGGCGCGCTTGGACATTTTCACCGGCTCGCCGGCGCGCATCAGCTTCACGAGCTGACAGAGTTTCACGTCGAGCGTCGCCTTGCGGTCGGAAAGCGCGGCGACGGCGGCGCTCATGCGCTTCACATAGCCGCCATGGTCGGCGCCCCAGACGTCGACGAGCGTGTCGAAGCCGCGGTCGATCTTGTCCTTGTGATAGGCGATGTCGGCGGCGAAATAGGTCGGCGAGCCGTCCGATTTCTTCAGCGCGCGGTCGACGTCGTCGCCGAAGTCGGTGGACTTGAACAGGGTCTGCTCGCGGTCTTCCCAGTCGTCCGGAAGCTGCCCCTTGGGCGGCGGCAGGCGACCTTCATAGACGAGGCCTTTCTCCCGCAGCCAGTCGATCGCGGCGTCGATCTTCGACGGCCCCTGCGAACGATCATGCAACGTGCGCTCGGAGAAGAAGACGTCGTGGCCGATGTTCAACGCCGCGAGATCGGCGCGGATCATCGCCATCATGGCGTCGATGGCCTCGCTGCGCACGATCGGGAGCCAGTCGCTCTCCGGCTTGTCGACGAGCTCGCGGCCGTGCGCTGCGGCGAGCGCGGCGCCGACCGGCTTGAGATAATCGCCGGGGTAGAGGCCCTCGGGAATCGTAATCGTCTCGCCGAGCGCCTCGCGGTAGCGCAGGAAGGCCGAGCGCGCGAGGACGTCGACCTGGGCGCCGGCGTCGTTGATGTAATATTCGCGCGTCACCTCGCAGCCGGAGAAGTCCAGGAGATTGGCGAGAGCGTCGCCGAAGACGGCCCCGCGGCCGTGGCCGACATGCATCGGCCCGGTCGGATTGGCCGAGACATATTCGACGTTCACCCGTCCCTGCAGCGCGCCCGCCCTGCCCTTTTCGACGCGGCCGAAACTCTCCGGCCGGTTCAGCGCGGCGCGCAGCACCGTCGCAAAAATCTCGGGGTTCAGGCGGATGTTGATGAAGCCCGGCCCCGCCACTTCCGCCGTCGCGACGCCCTCGGATTGCGCGAGTTCGTAGCAGATCTCCGTCGCCAGCGCGCGCGGGCTGGCGAAATGCCCCTTGGCCTCCTTGGCGAAAACCATCGCCGCATTGCAGGCGAGATCGCCCATCGCCGGGTCCTTGGGCGGCTCGACCACGAAACGGCTCAGATCGAGCGCCGGCAGGCGGGCGTCGGCGGTCATGCCCTCCAGAATCGAGGCGATGCGGTCGTGGAAGATGTCAAAGATGTTCATAGAGGTCCGGAAGCGGTCGGAATGGGGTTGGCGGGGGTTTAGCAGAGGCCGCGCGGGCGCGCACCTTCTTCGCGCTCTCAGCCTCAGCGCGGCCCGAACAGCCGCTTGACTTCCCCGAGCGCATAGCGGTCGGTCATGCCGGCGATATAATCCGCCGCCACCACCGCCCGCGCCGCGCCCTGCTGCGCCTCGGCGAGGCTCGCCCACTCGGGGGGCATGAGCGCCGGCGTCTCCAGAAACGCCGGGAAAAGGCGCGAAATTGCGTCCCGCGCCCGCTCCCACACCCCCATGATGCGCGCGTGCCGATACATATTGGCGAAGAGGAAACGCTTGAGGTCGCGCTCGGCGGCGATCATCTGCGGCGAGAGGGCGACCATCGCCCCGGCCGCCCGGCGTACGTCGGCCGCGCTTCGGGGGGCGAAGCGCTCGAGTCGGGCGCGGGACGTCGCAATGGCGTCCTCCACGAAGCCGGTGATGACCCGGCGCACGAGTTCGTGGATGACACGGCCGCGCTCGAGGCCAGGGTGTTTCCTGTCAATCTCCGCCAGGAGACCCGCGACGAAGGGCGACCCGGCGGCGATCGCCTCCAGTGAAAACAACCCCGCCCGCAGTCCGTCGTCGATATCGTGGCCAATATAGGCGATGTCGTCGGCGAGCGCCGCCGCCTGCGCTTCCACGCCGGCGAAAGTCGAAAGTTCGAGCGGATAGAGCGCGTCAAATTCCAGGATATAGGGCGAGACTGGCCGGAAAATGCGCGCCCCGCCGTCACTTTGACGAACCGGCGAAGGCGTCTCGCCCTCATCCCGAGGAGCTGGCGAAGGCGGCGTCTCGCCCTCATCCTGGGGAGCCACCGAAGGCGGCGTCTCGCCCTCATCCTGGGGAGCCACCGAAGGCGGCGTCTCGCCCTCATCCTGAGGAGCCGCCGAAGGCGGCGTCTCGAAGGAGCCGCCTGCGCCTGCCCCCTCCCGCGCCGCCGCCACAAGCGGCCCGTTGTGCTTCACGATCCCCTCGAGCGCCTCCCAGGTCAAATCGAGGCCGTCATAATCGGCGTAGCGGCGCTCGAGCAGGGTGACGACTCGCAGCGCCTGGGCGTTGTGGTCGAAGCCGCCATAGGGCTTCATGCAGGCTTCGAGGGCCTCCTCGCCGGCGTGGCCGAACGGGGTGTGGCCGAGATCGTGGGAGAGGGCCACCGCTTCCGCGAGATCCTCGTCGGCGGCGAGGGCCCGGGCCAGCGCTCGGGCGATCTGCCCGACCTCGATCGTGTGGGTGAGCCTGGTGCGGAAATGGTCGCCGTCGAGCGGGACGAAGACCTGCGTCTTATGCGCGAGCCGCCGGAAAGCGGTCGAATGGATGATACGATCGCGGTCGCGCTGGAACTCGGAGCGGGTCGGCGACGCCGGCACGGCGTAAAGCCGCCCGCGGGACCGCGCAGCGTCGCAGGCGTAAGGCGCGAGAGGCGGGCGCAGCGCCACGGTTGGGCTCCAGTCGTTGAAAGGCCCGGTCGACGGACCTATGTTGCAGCGCATAGCCCGCAAATTCGGGCGGTTGCAAGAAACGTTTCGGGGGAGAGCATGGCGGAGAGCACGGCTGGCGAAGTGGCGTTGACCGAACAGGCGGCGAAGCGGATCGTCGCGCTTCTTTCCAGCGAGTCGCCGGGCTCGGTCTTTCGCGTCTCCGTGGAAGGCGGCGGCTGCTCCGGCTTCCAGTATCAGTTCGCCATCGACAAGGCCCCCGCCCCCGACGACGCCGTCGTCGAGCGCGACGGCGCGCGAGTCGCCATCGACCCCGCCTCGCTCAATTTCCTGACCGGCGCGAAGATCGACTTCGTCGACGACCTGATGGGCCAGTCTTTCCGCGTCGACAATCCCAATGCGGTGTCCTCCTGCGGCTGCGGAACCAGTTTTTCGCTCTGAGACCTTTTCGTCGCAGACTTGGCTTAAGCAGACTTGGCTTAAGGGGCGGGAATCGTCCCTAACGCAGGAGCCCGCCATTGGACGCTCTCATCGTCGGCCACGCCTATATCGACGTCACCATGCTCGCCGACGAGATGCCGGCGGGCGACGAAAAGGCCGTGGCGCGCGACTATGCTGTGAGTTTCGGCGGCAATGCGGTGACCGCCGGTTTCGCCTGCGCCAAGCTCGGCCACGACGTGCACATGCTGACGACGCAAGCGCGCGATTGGCTCGGCCATATGTTCGCGGAGATGGCGGACGCCTATAACGTGCGCCTGCATCCGCGAAAGGTTTCGCGCTCCTCGCTCTCCTTCGTGCTGCCCAATGACGGCAAACGCGCCATCCTGCGGGCGCGCGACGATCATTACCTCCAGCCTTTCATCCGGCTCGACATCGCCCAGGCCCGCGTGCTGCATCTCGACGGCCATATGGCCGACGCCGCGATTTATTACGCCAGGGCCGCGCGCGAGAAGGGCGTCCTCGTTTCGCTCGACGGCGGCGCGCTGCGGCCGCGAATCGAGGAGCTCATCGATTTCGTCGACGTCGCCGTGGTCTCGAAGCAGCTCTGCAAGCAGATGTCCTTCAGCGAGACGGAGATGCTCGCCTGGCTGAAATCGAAGGGCTGCCGCGTGGGCGCGGTGACGATCGGCGAGAAGGGCACGCTCTGGTACGAGGGCGACGGCGCGCCGCAGCATCTGCCGGCGCTTCTCGTCCCGCCGGAGAAGGTGGTCGACACCTCCGGCGCCGGCGACGTCTTCCACGGCGCCTATTGCGCGTCCTTCCTCGAGCGCCCCGACGCTTCCTGGCGCGACCATTTCGAATTCGCCCGCGCCGCCTCCGCGCATAAGGTCCAGCGCCTCGGCAATGAAGCCGGCCTGCCCAGCCGCGAGGATATCGCGCGCGCGCTGGCGCAGTTCCAGGAAGCCCCGGAGCCCGTCGACTGACGGGTTTTCAACAGGAGCGTCACAGGCCGGTCGAAGGGGCTTGGCAAATCGCCGCCCGCCTTGTATACGCCCCTCACCACGACGTTCCCCGATAGCTCAGCTGGTAGAGCACGCGACTGTTAATCGCTAGGTCGTAGGTTCGAGTCCTACTCGGGGAGCCATTCATGACTTAACTCCTTGTTTTCCTTGCGGTTTGGGAAACACCTTTCTGAGGGTTTGGTCAAAGCGCCGCAATGATATCGGCCTTGCGCATCGTGCTGATCCCTGCTTGCGCCAGTCGGATACGGTCGGCGGCTTCGATATATTTTTGCGCCATTGACGATCCTTTCGCCCATCCGAAGATTGCGTTCATTTGCGGAACCGTCGCCCCGTTCAGCGCCGCACGAATGGCGGCGATCTTTCGCAAGCCATGCGCCGTGGCCTCATTCACGCCGGCCGCAACGCACGCTTTCTTGAACCAGTTGCCGAAACTCTCTTTCGCCATCGCCCGGCCCCTGACCGTCGTCACGAAGCTATCCGCGCGCGGCGGCGCGGTCGCGAGCGCTTCCGCCAATTCGGGCAAGATCGGAATGGCGACGGGCATTCCAGTCTTTTCCGTCCGCATGTGAATGACCGCATTGCGGATATGCTGACGCCCAAGCCTCGCCGCGTCGCCACGGCGCAAGCCGGTATAAATCAGGATCGAAAAGGCGAGCCGTTCCCGCGTCCCGATTGGCCAGCGCTCCTCGAAAAGCGAGACGTCCTCTTCGGTCCAAGCCGGATAGCCTTCCTCTTCGTCGATTTCATCCTTCGAGCGGCGCGCCGGCTTCAACCCCTTCACGCCGATGGTCGGATCAATCCTGAGCAATCCGATTTCATCGCTTGTCGCCCATTGAAACATGCCGCGCATCGTTTTCAGGTAATTCGTCGCTTGATGCGGTGTCGCCGCGCGCTTGTCGCGGGCCGCCACAATGTCAGCTTTCGTGATGGACGCATAGGCAAGCTGTCCGGCGTCGCTCTTTTCGATATTGCGAAGGATATTCTCCCTTTGGTCGCGGGTCGCTTGCGCGAGGCGTCGCCAGTCGTCGCTTTCCCGATACCGAGGCGATCAGCCATTGCAGCGAATTCGCGTTGACGCGGGCGCGTTGCTCGATAGGCGGCGGCGCTTCGCCCTCCGCCTTCCGTAAGGCGGAACGATAGGCGTCGAAGAATTCCTTCGATCCATATTCCCCCTTCACCGGAACGCGAACGTCGCGCCCCTCCCGGCGCAAGCGGACATACCAAAGCGTCTTCCCGTGGCGCGTCACTTCCTTGTTGAGATATTGCGGGCGGCCTTTCATCTTACATCACCGGGCGATTTTTAACGCCGTTCGCGCGGACACGATCCGGCCGCGCGGGGACGGCGACGGTTTCACACGGCGTGATCCTTATGGTCCCGTCCGGGAGCACGTCGACGGCGTGCGGCGTCCCGGCGGCTGTCATCGCCGCTGCAACGCGTGTCGCGCGTAGCAATTCGGTAAGGGTTGCTCGGGCGTTTCGTCTGGCCATTCTTCTGCGTCGACTTCCCGCGCCGGCATCGCGCCGCGGAAAATTTGAGAGTAAATGGGGGGGACGGTGGTCTTCGTCGCGCAATCAAAATTGGCCAGCCGTCGCGGGTGACCGCAAGTGCGAACAATGTTCCAACTTTAATGAACATCGTTGTTGCGAAAATTTAATTTTCTGCAAGCCCAGCTAACCGTTTGCCTTGGTGGCCCCCTCCGCTTCAAGCGCGCGGCCTTGCGCGTTCCGACCGCCCTTAATGGTCATGGCCGCGCTTGCCCATTTTTGCGTCGTCTGAGGGGAACTTCCTCGCCATCCTCGTCGAATTGGCTTGCGCCATTGCCTGTTATGGACTGGCTTCGGCCGTCGTCAGTAAGCCTCGCGGTCATTCCGCTGCCTCCGGCAATTCCTGCCCCAGCCGCGTATCTTCCGCCGCCGGATCAAACGTCGGGCCGAGGATGCCTCTGCGCTGCAATTCTTCCGTCGCTGTGACGCGGGAGACGACGCCAGCCTTGGCGGCGTCGATGACAAGACGCGCCTCCGTCGCGCCCTGCGCGTCGCCGTCGAAGTCGCAATGCAGGTTGATGGTCGGAGCCCATGAACGCAGCGCCCGTTCTTCTTCGGCAGCATTGGTCCAGACTGCGAGCATTGGCAACGTCAGTTCGAGCGCATGTTCAAGCGCATCGCGGAATGAGAGCGCCCAGCTTTCGAGAACGGAGTTCGCCTTCGCGTGCGCCAGCGCTACTTCCGTCGCCGTCGACGCGACGGCTTTCGCGAGCGTCGGTTGGAGCGCAAGGCGCTGCATGTCCTCAATGACAGTGCGCGCGTGCTCGGCTACCTCGCGCAGCACGTCGGCATCGGGCTGAACATATCCCCACGCGCCGCCTTCCGGCGCAAAGAGGCAAGCCTTCGGGCCGACCTTTAAGCCACCCTGCGCGAATTGCGCCGGATCGACGCCAGTCGCGCTGAGCATTGGGGAACCTGAGTAGGTTAATGTCTCATCCAACCGGCTCAGCGCTCTCCATAGTTCAACCTGCATGTGCGCCAAGTCGAGCAAGGGCGGTCGCGTGCGGATCACCCCGAGCCGCTCGCCGAAACGGATGCGCACAATTGGGAGCGTCGCGCCATTAAGCTGACCCTCCGCTTCCATCTCCCAGTACTTCCCGCCCTCCCGCGGCGATTTCACTTCTATCCACGTTTGCCAGCGTCCCGTCTCGTAGACGTGGATGCGCTTCACTTCCCGCTCGCCAAAGTCGCCGTCGCGCTCCGTCGTGACGCTTTGCCACCTGATATGGACCAGTTCGCGACGCGCGTTCTCGTATGCGGCGATGACGCTTGCCGCCGGGATTGAGAACCAGTAAGGGCGAGCGCCGATAGCCTTTTCCTCCGCGCGCGACCGCGCCCACGGTCGCGACGCATAGGCGACACCAACAAGAGTGATCCCGAAGCTGGCTGCATCTTGAAAGACGCGGCGCGCGAAGGCGTGCAGGTTCTCGCCGTCGTTCGTCACGTCATCGACGAAGCGCATGACGGCCGCAGGCGCGTCAGCCGGCAGACTGACGGGCTTCGAGAAGGGCTTTCCCGAAAGCGTCGCCAGCGCGTCGGCGAATTCTGCACGCCATGGGGCGCTGTTGACGCGACGCTGCCATTCGTCGCGGCCCTCGGCGTCATACGGCGGCAAATATTTACCCGCGTTCGCGCGCATGGCGGGCAAACCGCCGAGAATGTCGGCGATCAGGTCGATATCGGACTGCATTGCTTCCCGGTCGCGCGATAGCGTCGCTACTGTCGGCGTTCGTGTGTCTTGAAACATCATATTACTCAGCCTCCCGCAGAAGATCGGCTTCGGCGACGCTGATCGCGGCGAGCGCTTCGTCAAGCGCGGCTTCCTGTTCGACGATATCGCGGACGGCGGTGCCGTGCTGTCCGATCGAGAGCGTCTCGCCAATGGCGTCCTGGAAATCCGCGTCGAGGCCTGATAGCTCGCAAGGCGCGTTGACGACAGCCTCATTGATCATAGGATCGGACGCATTGAGAACAGCCTTGCGTCGCTCTCCTTGGGGAAGGCTTCGAAGCCAACTGCGGATTTCAGCCTGTTGCTGGAAGGCGAGAGCGTCTGTCACCGGCTTGCGGTCTGTAAGGCGCGCCCGATACGAAGCTAGTTCCGCCCTCTGGCGCTCGACCTTGGTGCGAATTTGCCTGAGACTATCCGCAAAGCCGGGGCCGTTCACGGCGGCTTGGACGGCGGCGCGCTTGCCTTGGAAGGTCAGGTTGGCGTCGTCGCGGATAGACTTCGCCTTTGAGGCAAATCGGTCGACGATCCTGAAAGCAGCCGTAACGTCTTCGCGAAGGGGCGAATACTTGGCGGGAATGCGCGGCAGAAGGCTGCCAAGTTTGTGGTTCATTGTTCGTTCCTTTTGTTTGTTAGGCCCATGAGAAGGGCATACTCATTACGTTTGGTCCTGTTCCAGCCGCTGCGGCCATCACGGCGGCGCCCGCGAAGCAGTTCGCAACGTCGTCATGCTGACCGGGCGCGTGATCGATGCTGTCGCGCCCGCCGCGCGCCGTGCGACGTTCAAGAGCGGAGAGCTGATTGGTCAATTTGCGATGATCAACCAGTTCGACGCGGCCGGCATTCATGAGAGGCAAAAGCTCTTTGTAGATTTCGCTCTTGGCCTTCGCGCCGACTTCGTAGCGGACGCCGTGGGCGGCAAACCTCTCACGCGGCCATTCGCCTGCGTATCGGTCGCCGTGGACCTTCGAAAGGCCGTAGCTCTTAATCAGCGTCGCGAATTCCTGCGCGACCGCATCCGGCGAGAACGGCGGCGTCACGGCACGAATGGCGTCGACGATGATAACGCCGCCCTCGTCACGATGCGCGACGCACAGCGTCATATCATCTGCGCTTCCGCCACTCGGGTCGACGAAGGCGCAATATCGAACGCCTGGCGACGGTGGCAGCTCGAAACGGTTGGCGACGACAGCGGCTTCCACGACCTCGCGGCTGATGAACGCCTCAATATCAGCCCGGAATTCGCCGCCATATTCCGCGCTGGCCGCCGTCGGATCGCGCTCATAGGCCCTTACAATGACTGCCTCGGGCAAGGACGAATTCATGGTGCGGCTGTCGGCCTTCGCGACCAATATCTTGGGATCGCCGTTGGCGCCATAGTCGCGCCGGTAGGCGTCATACAACGCGCCACGCCTTGCGTATGGGCTAGATATACAAATTAACATTCCTCCCGTCGTGGCGAGTGACGGCCGAATTGCATTCAGGATTTCAACGTCGGGATTGCGGCTCTCGTCCGAGTGCCAGAACGCCAGTTCGTCACAGATCGCGCTCACCGCGGTGGCGCCGCGCGCGGTTCTGAATGATGCGGCGCGGGGCTCGATGTCAACGCCGTTCGCAAGCGACAACTCGGTTCCGGTGATATTAGCGAGCTGCTTTCGAAAGGCCTTCACTTCGCTGTATAGGCCAATCAGATAGTTCCGCGCCTTCGCCGCCTGCCAAATGGAAGCCGACATGATCGGCAAAGACGCCCGCTCACCGGGCGCGAGGAAATCCTTCCAGTCGCAAAGCGAGGCAAGGTAAGCGGCTAGGACAGCCGCTGCGCGAGTTTTGCCGCCGCGACGGCCGACAATGGCCCAAAGCTCGTCGACAGGCTCAGCGGGCTCCTGCGGCCTTCCTGTCAGCTGTTCGAAAACGCAGCGCTCTTCATCCGTCAGCGGCTCGCCCATGGCGGCCGTGAGCAAGATGCGCCATGCTCCCCAACTCTCTCCTTTGAGCACGCGGCCAAACAAGTCTTCGTCCGCGAGGGCGTCGCGCATTGAGATGAGCGGCTTCATCGCGCGCCCCCAGCGACAGCAACACGGAGCCGGCGCGGCGCGTAACGCGGCGATCTCATAGCGGCCCCTTGCGCGGACGGCCGGGGCCACGACGGCGAGCCAAAATGTCGTCCAAGGTCGCGTCCACATCGACCGCCGGCTTCGACTTCCCCAAGCCCAGCGCATCGGCGACGCGGGAGAGCTGTCCGGTAAGCCGCGACATTACTTCGGCGTCGACGGGCTCGCCGGCCGCAAGGCGGGCTTCGAGCTTCTCGCTTGCGACGGATAGGGACGCGGCGCGCCTGATCAAGCACACCTGCAACTCGGTTAGGCTCTCCAAACCGCCAAGGTCGTTCGCGAAGCTGATGCAAAGGTCTCGAAAGCGCCGCGCCCAGATCGTCCGCGCGTCTACGCCCGGCTCTGCGAACAAGCGGGTGCCATTCGAGACGGCGCTGCGCCCCTTCGGCTTGATGGGGGGTTTAGAGGCTTCCTCGGTCATCTAAGGCCCAGCTATGTTCGGTGTTTGTTCTAACTTGAAAGGTAGGATATAACTAACTGAAAAGCAAGTGCATTTGTGTATTTTAGCAGCCCGATCAGGCAGGCAGAGGCCTGACGCTCGCGCTCACTTTGGGGGTTGCCGGAGTTGGACCCGTTTGAATGAGGCGCATACGGGCTCCGCTGCTCGTGATATATGAATGGGGCCGGCCGCGTCCTGCCTGAAAACGCGTCGGCGTGAAGCCGTCGAAGCCCCGCTCTCGGCGGCTTCGCTTATTTTGAAGACCGGGATTTTCATTTCAGCGCGCGCTCGGGGGCGTGGCGAGGGCGCCGGCAGGGAAAGAAAGCGGCTCGCCCCTGTCTGCCCTGATGACGAGCCGAACCCTTGGCAACCTTAGCCGCTGCGAAGCGTCATGTCTGTGTCCGCCTATCTCCCTAAATACGCGCTCGGTCCAAGAAGGAAGCTTTGCGCTGCGTAACTGCTCGCCGGGCCGGGCAGTTTCGCTTGGAACGCAGCGCGCCGCAGTCTAGTCCCTTCCACGCCAGCTCGCGTTGAAGAGGGCCTCCAATGCCCTCAACCGGGCTTTCCGGTCCCTTTCCTCCGCGGAAGTGAGATCGGGGTCTGGATCATCGCCAAGCAAGGGTGAGCGCGCCTCGATCCGCAACACCTCATCGACTTTTGCCGCAACTTCAGCCGCGGTCGCGAGAGTTCCGCGGATTGCAGCGAAAACCTTACCCTTGATTTCGGGGGGAAGACGATCAATGTGGAAGCGCCTGAGCGCAGCTACGCCTTCCGAGATATACTCCTCAGCGGCCATTTTGCGTAGGCGCAGCTCACGCAGTCTTCTAAGCATATGCCGGTTCAGATCGAGTGCATCAATTGTGTACTCACCGGTAGAGGTCTCACCCCCTAACCGCATTCCTTCCAGCCTGAAATGATCTGGGTGTACATCATGGTCGGGTCGAAAAAACCGGTAACCAACGGCGCGAGCGGAAGGGGGAGGATATCTGTCTCCCTTGCGGCTATTACACGGCTCACAGGCATACATTAGGTTTCCATAATCGGACTTTAATTCAGGTCGAGCTGCGACGGGCTCGTAATGATCGATTGTGAAGCGAACGGCTGAGGCCTCAGTTTCCATCAAACTGCAATAGGCGCACATGTAAAAGAAATCGTACCTAAGTATATCCTTATGTACCTTGTAATCAGTTGATGGCACGGGCGCAGAGCGCGCGACAAGGGGCTGCAATGTCTCGACCGTCGGCCCGACATTTGTGTCGACTGAACGCATTTCTGTCATGACAAGGCGTTAAGCTTCGCGCTTCCGAGGGCCGAAGCGGCTTAACTCCTTAGTGAGATGATGAATTTCGGAAGCCATTCGCTCTTGCATTATAATTAATTCTTCGAGCCTATCTAAGGACTGTCCATAGCGAGCGTCTTCAATGCGTTCCAAGGACCATCGGATGTATTCCAGACGGTTAGCTTCCCGTTTTGTAATTGATCCGCCAAGTTTCTTGTCGAGCAACTTGGCCCGCTCGGTCAATAGCGCGCGCACTTCGTCTTCCGGAACCTGCGCAGCATTCAACCGGCCAGCAGTTCGCGCAGCCATTGCGTTCCTAGACTGGTCACGCTGACCCACGAAGTTAAGGGTCGACGTAGCTGAAAAAGCACTCGCCGGTGGAGCGTCATTGACTGTTGCAATTTCGGCCTGCCGGTCAAAGTCAGGCGCTGTCTTCTCAGCCAGTGAGGTCTTCATCGAACATATTTCCTTCGGCGAGCTCTTCCATATAGTGGACTGCCGCGCTGCGGGCTGCGTTCATTTCCCTGACCAGGGCCTCTCGGTTCAAGTGCTGTTCGGCTTTGAAAGCGCGTTGCCAATCGAGATTTAGGATCGGAACGTTACCTCCTCCCGCGTCAGATTTAGCTAGCTGATGAATGCAACGTTCCGCCCATTTAGAAGATGAACCCAGCTGCGCCGTCAAGCTGACGTTGTAAGCGTCCAGGCCACCCGCCCAGGGCTTTCCAAGATGCTCGATTAGCTTCTTTATTCCAGGCGGAAATTCGGTCTCCTGCGCCAATGTTCTGGACACAATTCCAATGCGCGAGAAACGGCGTTTCTCGGCGGATGGAAGAAGCATCGCTGCTTCGATGAGCTTCTCACAGACGAGGGGCAGCAATTCGCTAAAAGGTTTAACCTCGGACAAGTTTTCGATTGTTGTTTCCATTGCAGTGCGGTGTTTGATCTTTGCCCTCGACGCAAAGGTAACGGATATACGACTTGGATTTACTGAATATTGAAACCCCTGATTAGTGGTCAGAACTACCTGCAAATGGTCTAATGCTTCGATCCCGAAAGCCGGTTCGTCGCCATCGCGTAGGTGTTCCAACAGTGGAGATAAAGCGTCTAGGAGCTTTGTTCCGCTTGTATACCGCCAATCCAGCTTTAACCCCGCCGCGGGTGTGGAGCCTAATTTGTCACACCAAGTCACGGTTTTTGCCCCCTAGATTGATCTTTAATTCCTTTTTGCCGCTCCTCGTAAATGAAGCCTTTCTAAGGGGGTCCGCAAGGGCTTTATTGCCCTCCGGAAGGGCTTTACGCGGCAATCAACGCTGAGTGGCGGCGCGGGCGCGGTGGATCACGCGGCGGTCCACGTTGAAGGCTTTGGCGAGGCTATAGATTGTATCGCCTTTCGCCAAGCGGGTCACAGTCTCCGCACTCTGCTCGCTGGTGACTTTCAGTCTTCGATCAAGCGCCTCAGGTCTTCGACGGAAAACGGTTTCGCGACAAGATCGTCGAAGCCGGCAGCTTTGACGCGATCCGCTATAATCGCAGGCGGCCATGCCGTGACTGCAACGATCTTGACGCCCCGCTCCGCAACAGAGCGCATGAGACGCGCGGTCTCGTAACCATCCATCTCGGGCATTGCGAGGTCCACGAGGATTAGGTCCGGACTGAACGCCTCTAGCGCCTCTAGCCCAGAGCGGCCGCTGTAAGCGACGCGCGCCGTCGCGCCACAGGCTTCCAGCAACATCGCGAAGCTGTCGGCGTTATCGGCGTCGTCGTAGGCCTCTCATCGGAGAAAAAATCGCCGAAAGGCGAAGTTTAGCCGGCTTCCCCCGGAATTGTTCCGGGGGAAGTGTCCCTTAGTCGACGACGAGCACCCGTCGATTTGCGAAAAGCAGGTCGGGGGTGGACAATTGCTCAGCCTCCGGCCAGTGCGACCATCCTTCTTCTTTGTATCAAACAGTCACTGCTAAGGATACGGCTGCTCAGGCGACAGATCGTCACATACGGCGATGGTCTCGCTCATGAGGCGTCACGCGCCCGGTGAATGACGCGTCGGTCAACCCCGTATTCCTGCGCGAGCCCATAGACCGTGGCCCCAGCGGCGAGACGGGCCTTGATCGCCGTGCGCTCCTCGCTGGTGAGCCGAGATGGCCGGCCGGGCTGCTTCCCTTCGGCTCGGGCGCGCTCAGTGCCGGCGGCGGTTCTCTCGCGCAGCAGATCACGCTCGAACTCGGCGACGGCGGCGAGCACGCCCATCGTCATTTTGCCTGCGGGGCTAGTCAAATCGACGCAGCCAAGAGCGAGGCAATGGACCTTGACGCTACGCTCGGCGAGTTGGTCGACGGTCTGGCGGACATCGATGACGTTGCGACCCAAACGATCAAGCTTTGTCACGAACAGCACGACATCGGCTTCCAGCCGGTTCGAGTAGCTTCCCGAAGCCGGGGCGCTTGAAAAAGTGGACCCCCTCGCCTTACGTGCGGTCGAGCCGCACCGTAGCTTGGGAAACGCCCCCGCCGGCCATTTTAGCGCTCTGGGCAGGCCTGGGCCAAGGGCGCCGGGAGTGAATGAAAGCGGCTCGCCCCGTCTGCCCTGTAGTGACGAGCCGCCCGCCGAACCCTTCCCGATCAAAGGGGTCAGCAGTTGGCAGATTGTCATAGAAGCACGAGCGTCCGCTATGTTGTAAATGCAACCACGTCGGCCGGCAGGGCTGTGTAACGGGCTCTCAGACTGGATCGCCGCCGTTATCCATATACCACTTCAAAATCTCGTCGGCCAATTCGCTAGGCGTGAAGGTTGTCCCTTCCTCGTCTTGCAATCGCCATGCGTAGGACTTGTTCGGAAGATAGTCTAATGCAAATGCGAGGGTTCGCAGTTTCTTTGGCTTGTCAAATTGCAGGGCACCGGGCCAAGGGAGGCCATCTTTCCATATGGTCGCTTCGGAACTCGCGCCTTCCAGCGTATTTGAGTAGACGCTCCGTCCTTGCACCATCAGTGCATAATGAAGCCCAGTAACAGCGCACGGTCCGGTTGGCTGAGGCATACAAATGAAGGTTAGTAGCTTTCGACCTTTATTGATAATCTCGACCGCTTCGCGTATCCTATCGCGCGTTTCCTCTAGAGCTTTGCAAAAAGCGATTACCCCCTCGGTTGAGTTGACGGCGGCTTCTCTTTCCTTTTTGAATTTGACCTCCCGCTCATGACGCGCCGCCCTTTCCTCCAAAGTCTCTCTGTGAGGCGTCACACCCAATTCCTGCGCGCGCGCTTCAATTACTGCGGCCGCGCAGTTGAGGCCCCACCTTTCTAAGCCGATCCAAAGCCGGTTTTGCGGAAACCATTTTGGGCGGGAAGCTGGCTTATCCAAGGGTATCAGCAATGCGAAGTCATAGCCGTTTTCAAAGCCGCGATTTCTTATTGCAGTCTCTTCAATCCGCGTCCAACGGGTCGTGCCCCAATCGTCTCGATACAGGATCACGACGGCGCGGCTTTTCTCGCCAAAGACGAAATTGAACGCGACTTCTCCATCAGTTCCGGCGATCTGTTTTTGCTGCTCGGAATAAATGAATGTTTTCAGACTGCCTTTCAGGGCGTCGTTTAACTGGAAAGCAATGTCCTCGTCTCTCGCGAGAAAAGAGAATGCAACGTCGTATTCGAATTCCTGCTCCATAAGCTTTATCCTGCTTAAATGATTGCGCTAAATCTGCCGCCTTCGTAGCGTCAACCGCAAGGGGTTTCGCGACGATAGTAGTGGAAAGCGTCAACGCTCGCTGGCCGCATCTCTGGCTCGATGGATCAGGCGCCTATCGACGCCGTATTCTTTCGCCAGCGCATAAATCGTCGCCCCGGCGGCAATACGGCTCCTGATCGCCGTGCGCTGCTCGTCAGTGAGCCGCGACGGCCGGCCGGGCTGTTTCCCCTCGGCGCGGGCGCGCTCGATACCGGCGGCGGTTCTCTCGCGCAGCAGATCACGCTCGAACTCGGCGACGGCGGCGAGCACGCCCATCGTCATTTTGCCTGCGGGGCTAGTCAAATCGACGCCACCGAGAGCCAAGCAATGGACGCGGACGCCGCGCTCCGCGAGATGCTCGACGGTCTGGCGCACGTCGATCACGTTACGGCCCAAGCGGTCCAGCTTCGTCACGACGAGCACGTCGCCGTCTTCCAGCTTATCGAGCAGTCGGGCGAAGCCGGGGCGCCGCGCCGCTTGGACGCCGCCGCTGACAGTCTCGGCGATGACGCGTGAGGGCGCGACCTTGAAGCCGGCGGCCTCGATTTCCCGGACTTGGTTCTCTGGCGTTTGGTCGGTCGTGCTGACGCGCGCATAGACGAATGTCCGCGCCACGGGCTCTCTCCCTGTGCGAAGATGGTCAATATTAACGCACATATGGGCGAAACACACAATCGCTACTTTCGCTCAGGGGTGTTTCCTGCCTGTGCGAAACCGTTCGTTTTCGCACCCCGTAACCGTAGTGTCCCTTAGAGGTCTTGCCGGATGGAGCCAAGGTAAGCTGCCACGTGCAAGGCCGGCCGATCAGAGCGCGGTGCCGCCCGGGCGCGGGAGCGCGTAAACCTCGGCCATGCCCTCAGCGGCTCCGCACCCGCGCGCGGATCGGAGCCCAAGTGAGAAAATGACGCCCGGGACAAGCGTGCGGAGTTGAACTGTCAAGGTTTCGGCAGAAAAAACAAAATTTCAGATTTCTTTGGTCTAACCCGGCGTAACCGTTCGCGCCAAAAGAGAAATCCTTTCCTCGATAAATCGAGCGATGTCGGAGGGGCTATACTGACGCGCATCGATAAAACCGTCCGTCCGAAATACTCCTTCGACGTCGCCGTCGTCTGTCTTTACAAACATGACGCGATCAAATCCGCGCTCGAAAATGATTTCTCGAACCGCTCTAAACTCAATACCACACCAGCTTTTTTTTTGGTAATCCGAGCTTAAAAATACGACGATCAATTTGGAACGGCTCCTGTAAATTTCTTGCAGGAAGACGTCCAGTGAGGGGCGAGCCAGCTGCGATACATAATTGTTATCGTAAAAATAAGTGTGCGGCCCCAACCGTCTTTCGAGGTCTACTGCAACCTGCTCGATAAGAGGCCTGACTTCGCCGGGGAATGAGAGCGCGACGTCAAAAACGTGATTGGAAAGATCCACGGCTCTCGCAGACGGAAGTATGATACCCCGTGCTGCGCGCAATTCCTTGGCTAAGTTTACATCCTTCACCGCCCAATGCGTCCTATTCATCTCCCATTTTTCAATATCGAGTTCGAAAGTCAGGCTCTTCAAATCGTCGGCAGTAAGAAAGGGATCGATAGACTGAATTTCGTATTGCAGTCTGACTTGACCCTGCCGCTTCGTAATGTCTCGGATGAGGCCGAACTTCGGAGGGAGGTCGAGAAATGCTTCAAAGGCAAATATACACGGTAACCTTTTCAGTTCTGCGATAGCAGTATCGTCCAACCCACCGAGCTTGGCTGTTATGTTGCTGTCGGTATACTCACGAACGCATCGTGAAAGTTCTATCTGAAAGGCCTCACCCTGCCACGCTTCATCAGAAGCTGAAACCAATAGGTTATACATCCTTGGCTCCCTGCTAAGAACGCAGAAGTATTATGTGCGCGTGATTGGCGCAAGCGTGTCCAAAGGCGGACGCTAGCGGCGACCCGCCCTAACCCCGTGGGTTCATCCCGAGACATGCCGATCCACGCGTTCGCAATCCGTTGGCAATACGATGAAAATGCGAATGCGTCCGGACCCATGCGAAAGGATTTGCGTTAGACCGTTCTAACGCGTTTCGGATGCGTTCAAATGCGTTCTTTAGGAATGAAAGTCGCGTCGGAAAAGGCGCAAGCCGACCCTGACGATGATTTTCCGCGTAGTTTGCATGACGCCAACCACCCTTCCCTACTGGCATATTATATGTGGCCCACCTGCGGGCCTAAGAGGCCGCCCGTTTTATAGCGTTTAGGCCCGCTTATGCGCCTATCCTGATCCGAAAGGCCCGCCCATGGACCGTTCTAGGCAAATAGACGGGCCTATGTGTTCCACCTATGGGCCTACGGGCAGCAGCTCGTTTTGGGGCTGCGCGCTCCCAACGTCTGCAATCTTCATGAACCGCTTCGAGGGTCTTTCGTTCGTCACATTGCAGTCGACGTGCGTGAGGCGATATTCGGCGGCGGACTTCTTTTTTCCGAAGTCAGAACGCTTCATCAGGTCGAGGAAGCCCCAACGCACAAGCTCGTTTATGGCTCTTGTCGCTGATGACTTACTGACGCCAAGGCGCGCGGCGAGAACGCGGGCGGATACGCCTAGACAGCCGTTGTTGCTGCCGTTGTAGATAAGGCCGATTTCCAGCCACGCGACCTTCGCAAGCGGCGCGAGGCGGCTCCATGCATAAGACCGCGCTATGTATTCCGGGAACTGGACGAAGCGGCCGAAGCCTTTGGAGCGGCCGGTTTGGTTGTGCCTAGCCATGGGCGGACCTCCTCCCGAAAGCGGTCCATACGCCGCTCGCTTCCCGGCCGGGCGTCGGTTCGGCTCCCTTCTCGGGAGCCGCATTAGGTTTGGGAGAGCGACCCGGATGCCCTTTATCTTCAAGGGCCGGATTTTCTCCCAAACCTTTTACAACACCTTGATTTTCTTCGAGATTGGCCCAACTACTCGGGGAGCCATTAATTTCAATGTTTTATGAGATCCTGCTTGTCGCCTTTGAGCATGGCGTCGATTGGCGATTGCTCTCGAAGAGCGCCTCAACACCGCCAGTCCTTCGCGGGGTTCGCGATGACTGCGAGGTTGGGATATCCGTCGCTTCGATCCTGACCTGTCCTTCCTGGCGGTAGAGCGCCAGCGGAAGCGAGCCACTAGCGCCGCTGATCGAGGGCATGACGACTTGAACCATCAGAGCGGCTTCAGGAGTGATTGAGACGCCGGCGAGCATCGGCGCGGGGAGTAGCGCCCCTCATTCCGTTTCCGCCGGCAAACCACGTCGCTGCTTTGGAAGTCGCGCAGAGTCGGTCATGACGGGCTCGAAAGGAAATTCCACAACTGCCATCTTTAAGGGTTGCTTACCTCCTAGCACAGCAGCCATGTTCGATACTATTTCTTGCTGAATGCGCTCACGTTCAAAATGACCGTCCGGATGATAGACCCCAACGATCCGATCTTCGTCAATTTTGGCACCGACAGCTTCGGCTATTTTCTTGAGCAAGTCTACAAATAATCTTGTCCGCTTGTCATTCCAAGCCAAAAATACGCTTTGATTTGTTGTGTCATATGGAGTTGTTAGTTGTTGATAATACAGGCGCCAAGCAGATATTACCTGCTTATCCGATGCGAATAATAAATCAATAGAGTTAAGCGCAGAAACATGCTCAGCTGCAAGCTGCGTCCCTCTAGTATTCATCAGTGTAGAGAACAATTGATACCTTGAGCGCTTTTTCTCCGAAATTCGCTCAACCCATTTTTGAGCTTGAACCGCCAGGATCGGCCCAACCAGCGTCGACGCTGCTGTTACCCAGTCGCTCGTATTCATGCTTTCGAACATTTGACAGTCCCGAAGTTTCTGGCCGGTGATTGAAAGAAGCAGTGGACCGCAAGAGAAAAGCCTGTTGCCGCTGCCCGCTCGCTCTCCTAAAGCAACTTATTAATCAGGGCGACAGTAATAGCGGTGACAACTTGAACGAGGAGAGCGACCCAATCGCGCTTGGGCGCGGGCGGCTTCGGCGCAGGAATGACCTTACGCGGCGCGCGACGCTGACTCTTAAGCATGAAGGATTTTCCCACGGCATACTTCTCCATTAGCGAATCGGAGAAACCGTGCGGATTTCTTTTGATTGCAGCGCCCGGAGCCCATGTCAATGCTGAGCGTCGTTACTCCACAGGGAGCGGAAGTTAGTGCACAGAGGCGCGACCAGGGGACGTCGACAAAATGGCGCATAAACCACTGATCGATTTTGCACGTCTAGACGCTTTTATGTCGCATACTCCATTGTTTCATACTGATCTCACACGCGACTTTTAATCGCTAGGTCGAAGGTTCGAGTTCGCTACACGCACTTGCCGTGAGAATCGCAGTGTTCCGAATAGCATTGATAGTACCAGACCGAGTAATCGACTTCGTGGGCAGGGGAGCGACAATCCGGGCTCGCCGGCACGACGCATTTCTTCTTCTTCGGAGTGCAGCGCGCCTCCCAGCAATATCCGACCGCTGGCTGAGCTTTCGCCGGCTCGGAGCTTTCCTGCTTTGACGGGGCCGACGCCTTGTCTTTGTCTTTCGCGCTGGCGGGAAACGTCGCGCTGACGAAGCAAATCGCCAGCGTCGCCACGAACCGGGCAACGGACATGACAGCCTCCGGCGCCGCCAACTCAGCCACGCGTCGCGGACCCGCGCGGCAGGGACCGCTCAGGAACAATCCGCTTCGAAATGTAGAAGCTGGCGGGCAGACGACCAGCGCAGCGGTCGCACGTCTCTCGTTCCGAGCGCCGTTCGCCCGAACGGCGGCGGCCCAGCAGCGTCCCCCACCCTACCGCCGGCCGCTGGCCTTGCGCGACGGGGCCTCGAGCGACGCGGGCTCGAAGGGCGGCGAGAAGGGGGATTCCAGCGCCATGACCAGCTTGACGAGATCCGCCTGCCGGGTGGCGCCGGTCTTCTGGAAGATGCTCTTGAGATAGCCTTTGACCGTGCCTTCGCTCAACCCGAGCGCCCGCGCCGTCGCCGGCACCCCGCCGACCTCGGTGATCGACAGCAGGACGGAGGTCTCGCGCGCCGTCAGTCCGTATAATGCGGAGGCGACGCCGGCGTCGGCGTCGACGCCGAGGGAAAAGCTGCGCACGAAGAGGGCGCCGCCGCCTTGCGGAAACGGCAGCACATGAACGACGCAGCAGCGCTCCTCGCCGCTCTTGAGCATAATGGCCAGACGATCCGCCCGAGCGCTCGCGCCCGCGCTCAACGCCGCTTGCAAAGCCTCGCGGGCGCGGGGATCGGTCACGGCCAGCGCGCCGTTGGAAACCGAAAGCGCCGGATGCCGCTCCAGCATGCGCTCCGCGCCCTGATTGAGATAGGAAACGCCCATGTCCCGGTCGAGGAGGATAATGGGCGTCGCAAGGCAATTGAAAAGCTCGGTCAGTCGGCGAATGAGATCCGACTCGTCCGGGTTCGGGTGCGCGGCGCGGGCGAGGTAAGGCAGGAATTTGGACAAGGTTTCCTTTGTCTGCGCGTCGACCGGTCCGGCTCGAGCGGCGCGCAGCGCGACGAAGATGCAGGCGCCCTTGCGGGATTGATCGATCACCGCTCCGACGATGTCAGCGAGCCCGTAGGGCTCCATCCAGCGCTGAAAGAACGCGCTGTTGCGGAATCGCTCCGGAGAGACGAAGTCGGCCGAAGAGTAAACGCGTCCGACGCCCGTCTTGCACAACACGCGCGCCCGAAGAGGGGCGAGCTTCGGACGATTGCGAAGATACTCGACGAGCCATGCGCCATTCGCGTCGGTGGAATATCTCAACTCGGGCAGCGTTGACGCGCGATCGTCGAAGATCAGCGCTGCAAATGTCGTGTCGAGCCGGCGAGCGATATGGGCCAAAGCGTCCGGCCAGCGACGGCGATCGCGACCGGCGGCGTCAATGGAAGCGATAACCCTGTCGTCGTCGCGCGTGCTCTCGATCATCTTCTCGCCGCGTCAAACCGCCGCGCCGCCACACGCAGTAACGGCGGCGGCTCGCAAGGCGCAGGCGCTTTTCTAGTAACCCAGGGAAGAAAAAGGCCTACGCCGCCTACGTAGGAAGCTGCAGCTTAGAGAAAGCGTGGCGCGGCTGCAACATAGGTTTGCAATTCGCATACGCACGGCTCTGCCCCTCCCGATCGAGGGGATTTACACTTCGCTGCTCAGCGTATCCTCAGCAAGAATCATGGCGCGTCTCGCGCTGTGGTCCAAGGTACGGAAAGAAAATGCGCGGCGGGATGTGCAGCCAGAAAGGGAAAGCGGGATCAAGCGCCGCGATGCTCGGCGTCTTGCTATTCGCGCTCTCGCTCTTCCTGCATCTCGCGACAGCGGCGGAATATGCGGGGCATGTCGGCGGCGCGTGGTTCTGCACGCCGCAATCCCAAGTTCATGCGCCGCTCTCCGGCGAAGCGGCCCCTGCGCAGGATCAGGGGCGCGGCGCGACCCATTGTAACGACTGCGCCCCCGGGCAATCGCCGGCGCTGCCCGCGCCTCTGGCGCTTACCGGCTTTACGTCTCCCGCCGCCGTTGCGCCCCGCGTCGCCGGCGGCCGGGTCAATCTACGCGACGCAAGGCGACCCGGCCAAGCGCTCGCGCGCGCGCCGCCCGTCTACTCCTGATCCATCGCTTTGAATTCGCGGCAGGTCGCCGCGCTGCGTTGCACCGCCCAGGAGGGCGGATCGGGAGAATTTTGCCATGTCACGTGTTACCCTTGCCGGAGGCGTCAGCGCCTGCGCCTTGACTCTCGCGCTCGCTTTCGCCGCACAGGCGCAAACAGCCCTGCCGCCGCTGACTGTCGGGGCGGCCCGTCCCGCGACTCCCGGGCCGACGACCGCCCCCGCCGCGACGACGTCCAAGGAGCCGTCGCCCGACGAGGTGGTCGTCACCCAGAAGCAGATCGTGCCGGAGAAGCCGCCCCAGTCCGACACCGCGCAGATTCTCGCGCGTGAGCCCGGCGTGAGCGTTCAGACCGGCGGCGGCGTCTCCGGCCTGCCGGCCATCCGCGGCCTCGCCGACGACCGCCTGAAAATCGTCGTCGGCGGGGTGCAGACGACGTCGAGCTGCGCCAACCACATGAATTCGCCGCTGAGCTACACGGACCCGAACACGATCGGCAAGGTCGACGTGGTCTATGGCGTGTCTTCCGTCAGCAAAGGCGGCGACTCGATCGGCGGCTCGATTCTGGTCACGCCCAAATCCCCCGTCTTTGCGACGCCGGTCGTCGAATTGAGCGGGGCGCCAGGCGGGAGACCCGCGCCCGCGGCGGCGCCGGTCAGTCCCTATCCGCCCGTCCCCTTCCTGCCGATTCCTGCGCCCGGGACGCTGCGCTTCGGACCCAACAAGGAAGTGCTGGCGACGGGAACCCTCTCCTCCTTCTATCGTGGCAACAACAACGGCGTCGGCGTCTCCGCCACGCTCAATGTCGCCAATGACCATTGGAGCCTGCTCTATAACGGCTCATGGCAGCGGGCCGGGAATTACAACGCCGGCGGCAATGGCGGCCCTGTGTTCTCGACGAACTTCCTGTCGGAAAATCATGCCGCGACCCTCGGCTATCAGAACGACGGGCACCTCTTCACCTTCCGCGGAACCTACCAGAACATCCCCTATCAGGGCTTCCCGAACCAGCGCATGGATATGACCCGCAACCGGGCCTATTCGCTGGAAGCCAATTACAAGGGCAACTTCTCCTGGGGCTTCCTCGAAGCGCGCGCCTATTGGAACCAGGTCTTCCACAAGATGGGCTTCCTCGAGGACCGCGCTTTCCTCAATCACCCGATGATCGCTCTGGGCCGGGACTTCGGCTATTCGCTGAAAGCCGAAATCCCCTATACGGACGTCGACCTGATCCGCCTCGGCAACGAGTTCCACGGTTACCGGCTACAGGACTATTGGCCGGCCGACTGGACCGGATATCCTCGCAACTTGTCGAGGCCCTTCTCGCAGGTCAACATCAACGCCGGGCAGCGCAACCGGATCGGAACCTACGCCGAATGGGAGCGCATCTGGACGCCGCAATGGACGACCTTGCTCGGCGTGCGCAACGATATCGTCTGGATGGACACCGGACCGGGCCTAAGCTACACGCCCTTCCGCTATTCCAACTTTGCGTTCACCAATCTGAGCGCCTTGAACGTCAACGCGGTCACGCTGTTCAACGCGCAGGACCGCGAGCGCACGGACGTCAATTTCGACATGACGGCGTTGGCGCGCTACGCGCCGGAGCCGGGCTCGCTCTACGAAGTAGGCTACTCCCGCAAGACCCGTTCGCCCAATCTCTACGAACGCTACACCTGGCCGGTGGCCGGCGCCTTCACCGCCATGTTCAACTGGTTCGGCGACGGCAACGGCTACACCGGCAACCTCAATCTGAAGCCGGAGGTCGCGCATAATTTCTCCGTGACGGCGAATTGGCGCGACACGTCGGGGGCCAACGCCTGGGAAGCGCGCGTCTCGCCTTTCTTCAGCTATATCGAGAACTTCATCGACGGCGCCCGCACGGGCCTGACCTTCAACACCTTCCCCGTGGCGAACAGCTATGTGTTCCAGATCTTGCAATTCCGCAATTACAAGGCGCAGCTTTACGGCGTCGACGCAGGCGGCCGCCTGAAACTGCACGATTCCCCCGAATATGGCGTGCTGACGGGCTATGGCGTGTTCAGCTTCGTCTATGGCCGCAATCTCGACATCGGCAATCCGGCGCATTGCGCGCCGGCCAATGGCGTTTGCTCCCTCACCTCTTTCCGCGTGAAGCGGGGCGACGGCATTTGGAACCTGATGCCGGCGAACGCCCGCATCGGCCTCGAGCATCATTTCGGCGGCCTCGAAATGGCGGCCGAGACGCAACTCGTCGCCGCCAAGGACCATGTTTCCGCCAACAAGGGCGAGTTCACGACGCCCGCCTATGCGCTCTTGAATCTGCGTGCGGCCTATGAGTGGAGCAATCTGCGCGTCGACCTCGGCGTCGACAATGTCACAAACGCTCTCTACTCGCTGCCGATGGGTGGTTTCGATCTGACGAATTACGCCCGCACCGCCGCCTTCTTCGGCGCGGGGGCCGGTCTGCTGAGCGTCAGGCAGGTGCCCGGCATGGGACGCAATTTCTATGCAGGACTGACGGTGAAGTTCTAGAATAAGACGCGGCGCGCGACCGGCGCGCCGCGTCGCATTGGAAAACATCCATGAACCGCATGTCGGCGTTCTTGCTTCTTGCACTGCTCGCACCCGCGCCGGCGGCGGCGGAAATCATCGGCGCAAACCCCTCGCGCGCGGTGACAGAAGCGGAGATGAGGGCGTCCCTGAAGGAAATCGCGCTCGCGGATGAAAGCGGCGCGCCCTTCGATCTGCGCGCGGCGATGGCGAACGGAAAACCGACCCTCGTGTCGCTATGGGCGCATTGGTGTCCCAACTGCATTGCGGAGATCGCCGGTTTCAAAGCGATCGCGGCGACCTGTCCGCAGCGCTGGAATCTTGTCTTCGTTTCGGCGCGCCCCGGCGATTACGCGAAGGATCTGGCCAAATTCAGCCGTTACCGGCTCCCCTGGCCGATCCACCGCGTCGGCGACGCTGCGAAGTCCAGCCCGGCGCAGGCGAAAGCCGCAAGGGCCTTCTATGGGACGACCGCGGACGGCGGCGTCTCGACGCCCTTGCATTATCTCCTGTCGTCCTCGGGCGTGGTGAACGCCATCGTCAACGGCAGACTGAATTTCGACGAGCCCGCTCGGCTCGCCGCCTTCTGCGCGCTCTAAGCCTTCAGGCGGCCCCCTTGGCGATTGCCTTTTTGGCAAGAGCAATCGCGTCGGTTGTCGCGAACTTCGTGATCCCCTCGCCGGCTTCGGCGAAAGCCGCGCCGATCCGGTTGTAGCCGATCGCCGCCGGAATGGCCGCCGCAAGCCCGTAGGCTGTCGCCGCCAGCGCCTCCGCAATGCCCGGCGCGACGACCGTCAGGCCGGTTTCCTGCGTGTGCGCGATGTTCGAGAAGCTGGACATGATTCCCCAGACTGTGCCGAAGAGGCCGACAAAAGGTCCCACGGAAGAGACGATCGCCAGATTCGACAGCCCGCCCCTCGCGGCGGCGAGGAATTCGCGCGCCGCCCGGTTCATTTGCTTGGAAATGCGTTCTCGCTTCTGAACTTCGGTTTCGCCCGGCAAAGAGACGCGCAGGGCGGCTTCGCCTTCGACGGCGATCGGCCATAAGACCCCGATCGGCCCTCCGGCGTCGGCGGACTTCAAAGATCGCGAAAGGCGAACGAGCACGAAGACGCCGTCGATGATCAGAAACCAGGTCCATACCGAGGCCATGACCAGCACGGCCATCACGACCTTGCTCACGGGCCCGGCGTTCAGGAACATGACCGTCGGCGAAAGCGAATTGACGATCAGCGGCGAAAGCGAATGGTCCATCGAAGTCTCTTTCTTCCGAGCGATTACTGGAAGGTGATGTGCTGGCTCGCATAGGCGGAGGCGCAATTGCCCGGGCCGCGAGAGGCCCCGACGATTCGACGCGCGAGCGCCTCGTGGGCCGGGGACGAGGCGGAGACGGAAATGCCCGAGATGCCGCCGCCGGGATTGACGTAGAAGGTCACATAAGCGGTTCCGGGACCCAGGCTCGTCGCGCCCGGCAGATGCCGGCGGATGGAAGTCGCGACCTGTACGAGGCACGCCGCCTGCGTCGCGGCCGAGCCCTGAGCCCGTCCGCCCGGCAATCCGAAGCGGCCGGCGACCCGCGCCGTTCCGGCTCCCTGTCCCGCGCCGCCAGGAACGCCATACCGACGCTTGTCCAGTGACGCCTCCCGCGATTTGGCGTCTGCAGAAGCGGCGCGCGAGGCGCGCTTCTTTTCCGGCGCCTTGGGCTTCTCTTCCTTCCGCGCGGGCGCGTCCGGAGACGGCTCGGCCGCCGCTTCCGGCTGCATGATGGGCGGCGGCGGAAGCGCCGCTTCCGGCTCTTCGACGGCGACGGCGGGCGCGTTTTCCAGCGCGCTGACGTCGAGCGTGTCGCCCTCTGGCGCGGGGTCGCCCGCGTCGAGCGAGTCCCCCTCCGGGATGAGCTCGGCGTCGATCGTCGCGAGATCCGCCACCTGGGGCGCGGGCCAATAAATTCCGGATGCGAAGAACGCGATGTGCACGAAGACGATCGCCCCTGCGAGGACCGGGTGCAGCCATGCAGGTCTCAGCGGCGGCCGTTGCGGAAAGGGGCTTTGCTCCTTTTCCGACCTCACGCTTGTAGCCAAGTCAACCATTCTTGAAGCCTCTGTCCGCGCCGCGCATGTGGCCTTCGCGCGCGCTATGGACCTTCAGCCGCGCGTCATCGCCTGCCCGCTAAGAAAGGGGATTCGATCGCCGCCCGACATACGTCGCTATCGCCAGCACCGCCTTCTCGCCGCTCGTCGCACGACGATTCGCAGGCGCTAGGAAACGAGCGACGGAGGCGCTCTCGGCGCGTTTGCAGGGTTCCTCGGCGCGGGCGCGATAAACGCCGCGACGCCCGTCCATTCGTATGTATCGGGCGCAGCGAGGCGAGGCCCTGCGCAGCCGTCGACGCCCTCGAGAACAATCGCGCCGAGTTCTGCGCAATGCGTCACGCAGCAGGCGTTCATGTGATGCTGGGGAAGCGTCGGAGCGGGCGTTCCCGAGTTCTTGCCATGCAGACAGGAAAGACCCGCCTCTGCGGGCGCCGCAGCGGCAAGGGGCGCGAAGGCGGCGAATGTCAGATGGAACACGGCCAACATGGCGATAAGCGCGCCGATGCGCCCCGCTTCGCCATTCAGCAATGTTCGAAATCGCGCCACTGCGAGAGGCCCTCCCAACCAGCCGAACGCTAGGTTTGATCCGACAGGGGGTCAAGACGGCGCTCGCGGCCTTTGCGAAGATCGCGTCACAAGGCCGCAGATTTCCCGTCTTGGGCCGCACAGCCCTATCGAGCGCTTGATGGAAAGGAATGTTTCGGCGCATTCTTCGCCATGAGCTCGTACGAAGTCGCAAAGGCCGCCGAGGCCGCGCGTCGCATCTGGTCCTGCTGGCAGGCCGGGGAGACGCTGGGGGAGTTGCCGGCGGAGTGCCGGCCCGCGAACGCATTCGAAGGCTACGCCGCGCAGGCGCAGCTCCCGGAAGTCTCGGGACGTCGCGTGCTGGGCTGGAAGCTCGCAGCGACCAGCGCGGTCGGTCAGGCCCATATCCAGGTCTCCGGGCCGCTGGCGGGGCGCCTGCTCTCCGGCAAGGTCTTCGACGACGGCGCGGAGCTGTCGCTCTTCGGCAATCGCATGCGCGTGGCGGAGCCGGAGTTCGCCTTCCGTATGGGACGCGACCTGGCGCCGCGCGAGACCGCCTACAGCCAGGACGAGGTCATGGGCGCCGTCGCCGATTTGCATCTCGGTCTCGAGGCGCCGGATTCGCGCTTCGCCGTCTTCGAAAAGGCCGGCGAAGCCCAACTCATCGCCGACAACGCCTGCGCCGGGCAATATGTGGTCGGCCCCGCGGCGCCCGCCGTCTGGCGCAGAATCGATCTCAGCCGGCACGCCGTGACGGGTAAAGTGACGAAGGCGGGCGGGGATTGCTGGACGCGGGAGGGCGTGGGGGCGGCGGTCCTCGGGGACCCGCGCATCGCCCTCACCTGGCTCGCCAACCGCCTTTCGTCGCTCGGCCTGACGCTGAAGGCCGGCGAAATCGTCACGACCGGCACCTGCATGACACCGCTGGAAATCGAACCCGGCGACGCCGTCGAAGCGGATTATGGGGCGCTCGGCCGCGCACGGCTGCGATTCGCCGCGGAAGCCTGAGGAGCCTCAAAAGCAAAAGACCGCCAGCGCCTCGGCGCTGACGGCCTTTGAAAAACCGGACCGCTCGCTGGGCCGGTCATTCGCTTACCTGGGCGATCAGAGACGCGTCAGGGTCACAGCGGAGATGATGACCATAGCCAACATGCAAGCGGGAATCAGCCAACCCATTTGAACCTCCCTCTGGGGAACGCCATTGATGGCGTCGTTATTTGCAGCTTTACGCGGGACGCATCTCAACGGAGGGGGCGTTTTTTGTCAAGCCCTATCACGCTTCCATCCACCTGAACGACGCGGCGCGGCGATGGGCGCGCGGGCCCCCCGCGCCCTTGGGGGCCTGCCTACAGATCACTGAAAAGACGAGGCTTTCGCCCGTCTGCACGGTGTCGCATGCGGTTCTGGAGCCCATGAACATTCAGCCCGCCGATGCGTTCCACGGCATCACCGATCCCAGCAAGCGCAACGGCCGCCCGCGGCGGGCGGCCCCGCTTCCGCCAAGGAGACCGCAATGCGAACAAGGCTTTTTCTCTCGGCGGCCGTAGCGACTCTGTCGCTCTGCCTCTCTCAGGGCTATGCGCAGCAGGCCGGACGTGGGCCATCGGGCGACGACGTCGCCAAGCCAGGCGAATCGACCCGCATGCAGAATGAGAAGGGTGCGACCGAGCAGCGCGGTGAGCGGCGCGACGAGCGGGCGCAGGAACAGAAGCGCGAACGCGGCGCGCGCGAGACAGGGGACGCGTCGGATCGTCCGGGCGCGGCGGCCAAGGACGAGGACAAGCGGGCTGCTGCAAAGGACGAGAGCAAGCGCGGCGCCGCGAAGGACGAGAAGAAGCAGGACGCGACCAAGGCCGAGGAGAAGCACGGCGGCGCCAAGAAGGGCGAGAAGCACGGCGCCACGACGCGGGAGGAGCAACGGGGCGCCGCGAACCAAGATCGCGACCGCGCCCCCACGGCCCAGGGCGGCCGGGAAATGGACCGCCAGGACCAGACCGGGGAAAGCGGGGCCACTCCCGGTGGGCGCACGGGGGCCGCGACCACGGACGCCGAACGCCGCGCCACGCAGGCTGAGGCCGACAAGGCCGGCCGGTCTGGCGAGCGGGCGGAGCCCGGCGCTGCCGACGCCGAACGCCGCGGAACGCAAGCCGAGGCGGACAGGACCGGCCGCGCCGGCCAGATGGAGCGCCGCGGCGAGATGGATCAACAACGCGGCAGGGACGGCTTCGACCGGCAGACGGGCGAAGCGACGCGCGGCGCGGGCCGGCGCGAGGCTTTCGAGGACGCGGGGCGCGACAGGCGGGGAGCCGGCCGCTTCCGGCTGTCTCAGCGGGAAAACACGCGGGTCCGTCAGATCCTGACCCAGCGAAACGTGCAACGAATCTCGCCTGACGTCTTCAGCCCGAGAATCGGCGCCGTCCTTCCCCCGAGCGTGCAATTCTACCCGCTGCCCTCGGATGTGATCGGGATGATCCCGCGGTTCCGCGGCTTCAATTACGTCATGGTCGGCGACGACATCGCCATCATCGATCCCGGCACCCGCGAGGTCGTGACCGTTCTGGACGAAGGCGGCCCCGGAGCCGCCTATGGCTACGGATATGGAGACGACGAGCGCTACGGCTACGACCGCCGCAACGGCCGCTCCTATGGGTCGGCGCGCAGAGACGATTACCGCGCGTCGCGTCGGGACGCTGACGACGACGATGACGATGATCGCCGCGCCGGGCCAAGGCGTCGGGGCGAAGCTTATGGCTACGCCCCGCGGGTGCGGCTCGACGACCGGCAGGAGCGCGCGCTCTATCGCGGGGTCATGAGCGAGGCTCGGTCGAATCTGCGGCAGGTTTGCGTGCGGGTGGGCGAGCGGGTTCCGGAATCCGTCGATCTGGAGCCGGTGCCGCGCAATATTGCGGCCCAGGCGCCGGACGCCGAGCGCTTCGACTACTTCGTGCTCAATGATCAGGTCGTGCTGGTTGATCCGGACACCCGGATCGTCGCCGACATCATCGAGCGCCCGAGGTGACGCAGAAGGGCGCCGGGGCCCTCCCCCGGCGCCTTTTCACCGGCGTAGCAGTCGTTCTCGCAACGCCTCATAGATCGGCGCCTCGCGCAGCAGGGTCGGCGCCAGCATGGCCGTAAAACAGGCGGCCAGCATCGGCAGCAGCAAGACGGCGCTGCCCGTCATCTCCGTGACCAGAACCATGCCCGTCAGCGGCGCCCGCACCGCCGCCGTGAACAGCGCCGTCATGCCCACCACGGCGAAAGCCTGAGGTTGGATGGCAAGCCCCGGCAGCAGCAGGCCGCAAACGACGCCGAAGAAGAGACCGGCGAGGGCGCCCAGCGCCAGCATCGGCGCGAAGAGTCCGCCGGGCGTCCCGGTCGCATAGGACGCCGAACCGAGGCCGAACCTCAGCATGAGCACGAAGGGCAGGATGAAGACGTCCTGCGCGCCGGAGAGCGCCGCCTGGGTGATATTCCCGCCGCCGCCGACGACGCCCGGCGCAAACCAGGCGAGCGCGCCGACCGCCGCGCCGGTCAGCGCCGCGCGCCATTTGACCGGCGTCTTGTCATAGGCCGCGAGCGTCGCATACAGCAGCCGATTGTAAAAGACGCCCAGACAGCCCATGAGCGCGCCGAACACGAAGAACAGCGGGCCGATCGCCGGCGCGGGATAATCGATGGGCGCAAGCGCGAACTCCGGCGCGTCGCCGAGAATGAAATGCGCGGTGGCGATCGCGGTCGAGGAGGCGCCGAGCGCGGCGATGGCGGTGCGGTGCTCGAATTTCTGCACCAGCTCCTCGAGCACGAAGACCGCGCCGGCCATGGGAGCGTTGAAGGCCGTGGCGAGCCCCGCCCCGGCCCCCGCGGCGAGCAGCGCGCGACAATCCCGCCAATCGCGGCCCGAGGCCTGACCGACGAGATGGCCGATCACCGCCCCGATCTGCACGCTCGGGCCCTCGCGGCCGAGCGCGAGGCCCGAGCCGATGGCGAGGACGCCGCCGAAGAATTTTACCGGCAACAGGATGAAGGGCGCGGGCGGCGCCTGGCCGTGCAGAACCGCCTCGACGTGCGGGATGCCGCTGCCGGAGGCGTGCGGCGAGAAGCGCCGAACCAGCCAGCCGGCGAGGGCGGCGGCGAGGGCGCAGAGTCCGATCACGCACAAGAGGCCAAGAAGCGCCCTGCCCTGCGCCCATGCGACGATGAGCGTGCGAAAGTTGTCGGCCGCGTCGAGCGACAACCGGTAGAAGGCGCCGACGACGCCAGCGGCGACGCCGACGGCGAGCGCCAGCGTCGCGAGGATGAGGAGACCGATCCGATCGTCCGGCGCCGCCGGCGGCTCCCCTTGCTCCCGCCGCCGCCAGAGGCTGTCGTCGGGTAGGCGTCCTTCCAGACGCCCCATGGGAGGCGCGGCCTCTGGCGGGGGCGCGTCGTTCACGACGCGCCGCTCACGGCCTTGATGTCCACGTTGACGGCGAGGGCCTGGCGCCCTGCCCCGACGATGACGCCGTCGATCGGCGACACATCCGCGTAATCGCGCCCGATCGCGACGGTGATGTGGTTGTCGTCGGCGAACATGGCGTTGGTCGGGTCCAGATGAATCCAGCCAAAGGGCTCGCCGCACCAAAGCGCCGCCCAGGCGTGCGAGGCGTCCGCGCCGTCGAGACGCGGCTGGCCGGGGGCCGGCGCGGTGCGAATGTAGCCGCTGACATAAGCCGCCGGCAATGCGAGGCCGCGCAGGCCGGCGATCATGATATGCGCGAAATCCTGACAGACGCCGCCGCGCCGCGCGAAAGCCTCGGCAAGGGGCGTCGCCACATGAGTCGCCTCGGGGTCATAGGCGAAGTCTTCCTTGATACGGGCCATCAGTTCAGCCGCGCCTTCGAGAACCGGCCGGCCAGCGGGAAAGCTCTCGCGCGCATAATCCGTCGCCGGCGGATGGAGCGGCGTCAGGCGGCCCGGGAAGAGCCAGTGCGCGGGCGTGCCCCTGTCCAGGCGTCTCAGGGCGCAGGCGTCGCGCGCGATGTTTTCCCACGGCGGGGTCAGGCCCGGCGCGGGCGGCTCGTCCCAATTGACCTCGACGCGGGCGGTCATCGCGACGCGCAGCCTTGCGTGCGGCTCGCGGATCATCGCCTCGACCACGCGATTGCCGAAGAAGTCGACGCTCTCACGCGTCGCCTCGGGGGCCGGCGTCGCCTCGATTACGCTTCTCAAGACCCGCTGGCCGCGGCCGTCGCGCGGCGTCAGCCGGATGGCGCAGCGCGTCGAGGCGACGCTCGCCTCATAGCTGTAGGTCGTGACGTGGCTGATGTCGTAGATCACGCGAATCTCGATCGCCTGTCGCCCGGAGCGGGATCGCTGGCGTGAGAGAAATACCGTTCCGAAACGGCGTTGGCGAGCGCCATCAGCCGTTGTTCGATCAGCAGCACACGCTTGCCGTCGATGCGGCGGGCGTCCTCGGCTTCGAGATCGGCGCGCAGCGATACGGCGATGCGCCGCTGCGGCTCCATCATCCCGTCGTCGGCGAGCGCCGGCAGCGCCGCCAGATGCGCGTCGATGCGGCGGGCCTGAAAGGCCACTGAGCGCGGATTGAAAGGATCGAGCAGCGCCATGTCGAGCGTCGGCGCCAGAGCGGCGCCGGCGAGATAACGGGAACGATAGGAGATCTGCGAATCGATGAGCTCCAGGAGCGCGTCGAGCGTCTCCAGCGTCGGATCGTCGTCGGCGAACTGCCGCACGTAGCGACAGGTGTTGATGGCGCGTTCGATGCGCTTGCCGAGATCGATGAAGGTCCAACCCGACACGCGGTTGAAGTTCTCGTCCATCAGACCCGACAGCGCCGCGAGCGTATGCAGCCCTCTTTCGCACATTTCCAGGATTTCTGGTTCGAGCGGCGCGGCGGGGCCATTGAGACGCGCGTCCAGACGCACCAGCAATTGCCAGATGTCTTGCGACAGGCGCTCGCGAACAATCGAGGCGGCGCGCTTCGCCTGCGCGACAATGGCGCGCGCCGAACCGTAGCATTTCGCGTCGCTGGCCGCCGTCAGCGCGATGGCCGCGCTGGAATCGGCCGAATCGACCGGCCCCGCGGCGCCCCAGGCGACGAGCAGCCGCTCACAGCGGTCGATCGGCTGGCGGCCCAAAATGGCGTTGCTCTGCGGCTCGGTCAGCCGATTGCACAGGCAGCGCACGACGCGCAGCGTGGCCTCCGCCCGCTCGAGATAGCGGCCCATCCAGAAGAGATTGTCGGCGGCGCGGCTCGGCAGGTTGCCGGGCACGCGCACGATGCGCGCGTCGTCGGTTGCGGGCAGCAGCGTCGTGGCCGGCTCGGGCCCGTCGTCGCCGACGACCCAGACATCCGCCGATTTGGCGCCTGCGCCCATCGAGATGGCGCGCGCGTCGCGGCGGTCGGACACGCGGCAAAATCCGCCGGGCATGATCTTCCAGCCCTCGGGCGTCGCCGCGGCGAAGACGCGCAGCGTGAAGGGGCGCGGCGTCAACGCCCCGCCGCGCCAGGCTGGGGTCGTCGAAAGCTGAACGACTTCCTGCGCCACATAGTCCATGCCGCGCCGCTTGATGGCGGCGACCAGCCGCGCGCGATGCTCGGCGTCGAGCTCGGCGCCGATCGCCGCGCGGCCGTCCTCGAGCCCCTCCGCCGTGTCGCCGAAGGCGGCGGCGATGGCGCGCTGGTCGATGTCGCGCAAAATTTCAGCGCGCTCCGCCTCCTGGCCGCACCACCAGGTCGCAACATTCGGGAGACGCAGATCCTCGCCCAAAAGCCGTCGCGCCAGCGCCGGCAGGAAGCTCATCAAGGCGCGCGACTCGACGAGGCCCGCCCCCGGCATGTTGGCGAGCGCCACGGCGCCCTCGCGGATCGCCTCGAACAGGCCCGGAACGCCGAGCCGCGACGCGGCGTTGGCCTCCAGCGGGTCGAGCCAGTCCGCGTCGACGCGCCGCCACAGCACGTCGGCGCGCTTCAGGCCAGCGACCGTGCGCACGTGCAGCTTGCCTTCGCTCGCGACCAGGTCCTCGCCCTCCACGAGAAGAAATCCGAGGTAGCGCGCCAGATAGACCTGCTCCGTATAGGTCTCGCTCCAGGGCCCCGGCGTCATCAGGCAGATGCGCGGATCGGCCCGTGTGGCGGCGGCGACCAGCCCGGCGCGAAAATCGCGAAAGAAGCCCGCGAGCCGGCGAACCCGCATCTCGCGGTAGAGGCTCGGAAAGGCGCGCGCCAGAATGAGCCGGTTCTCGACGGCGTAGCCCGCGCCCGAGGGCGCCTGGGCGCGATCGCCGAGCACCCACCATTTGCCGTCGGGCCCCCGCCCCAGCTCGGCCGCATAGAAACGCAGCCAGCGCCCGCCCACGGGCTTGACGCCGCACATCGGGCGGATGAACTCGGGCGAGCCCGCCACCGCCGCCGCCGGCAAAGCGCCTTCGGACACGAGCCGCGCTTCGCCATAAACGTCGCGCAAGATGCAGTCGAGCAGCTCGGCGCGTTGCGCCACGCCCGCCGCAATGTCCCGCCACTCGCTCTCCGTGACGAGCAGCGGCAGCCGACTGAGGGGCCAGGGTCGTTCGCGCGTTTCGCCATGAACGCGATAGGTCACGCCCATGTCGTTGATGCGCCGCGCAGCGGCGGCGAAACGGCTCTCGACTCCCTCCTGCCCGAGACCCGCAAGCGTTTCCAGCAGGCGCGACCACTGCGCGCGCGGGCGGCCGTCCGACCCGATCAGCTCGTCGGGGACGCCGGGTATTGGTTCGTAATCCTCGATCCAGGCGGCCAGCCGCCGCGCCTCGGCGCCTGGAATCGTCGCGGCCTCGCGATCAACGGCCAAAGCGCCTCCGTAAATCCAGCGTCAGCGGGAAGTCGTCCGCCGGCTCCTCCAAGGGCGGCTCCACGCGGCCCGGCGTGTGGCCATGGTCCTGGAACCGGGAGAGACGACGCGATTCCGCCTCGTGAAAGTTGACCGGAAAGGTGTCGTAATTGCGCCCGCCGGGATGGGCGCTGTGATAGACGCAGCCGCCCAGAGAGCGATTGCTCCAGCTGTCGACAATGTCGAAGGTGAGCGGCGTATGCACGGGAATCGTCGGATGCATGCCGGACGCCGGCCGCCACGCCTTGAAGCGCACCCCGCCGACCGCTTCGCCGGGGATCCCGGTCGAATGCAGAGGCACGCGGCGGCCGTTGCAGGCGACGACATGGCGGTTCGGCACGAAATGCTTCGCCTTCACTTCGAGACGTTCGACGGAAGAATCCACATAGCGCACCGTGCCGCCGACGGAGCCTTCCTCCCCCAACACATGCCAGGGCTCGAGCGCATGGCGGATTTCGAGCGTCACGCCGCCATGCTCGACAGAGCCGGCGAGCGGAAAGCGGAACTCGTATTGCGCTTTGAACCACTCTGCCTCGAAGGCGTAGCCGGCCCGCGCCAGATCGTCGAGCACGCCGAGAAAATCCGCCCAGACGAAATGCGGCAACATGAACTTGTCATGCAGCGACGTGCCCCAGCGGACGCAGTTCCCCTCCTGCGGCTCGCGCCAGAACCAGGCGACGAGCGCGCGCAGCAGCAATTGCTGCGCAAGGCTCATGCGCGCGTCGGGCGGCATTTCGAAGGCGCGGAACTCGACGAGGCCGAGGCGTCCCGTCGGCCCGTCCGGCGAATAAAGCTTGTCGATGCAGATTTCCGAGCGATGCGTATTGCCGGAGACGTCGACGAGGAGATTGCGATAGAGCCGGTCGACGAGCCAGATCGGATAGCCCCAATCGTCGGGTCCCGGCGTATTGGCGAGTGCGATTTCGAGCTCGTACAGCGCGTCATGGCGCGCCTCGTCGATGCGCGGGCTCTGGCTCGTCGGGCCGATGAAAAGGCCGGAGAACAGGAACGAGAGGGAAGGATGGCGCTGCCAATAGAGCACGAGGCTCTTGAGAAGATCGGGCCGGCGCAGGAAAGGCGAGTCCGCCGGCCGCACGCCGCCGAGCACCACATGATTGCCGCCGCCCGATCCCACGCAGCGGCCGTCGGTCATGAACTTGCTGGTGGTGAGCCGCGCGAACCGCGCCTCTTCGTAAAGCGTGGTCGTATTCGTCACCGCGTCGCGCCATGAGGCGGCGGGGTGAATGTTGACCTCGATGACGCCGGGATCAGGCGTCACCTTGATCACCTCGAGACGCGGGTCGACCGGCGGCGGATAGCCTTCGATGTGCAAGGGCATGCCGAGATCGGCCGCGGTCGTCTCGACGGCGACAAGCAGCTCCAGATAATCCTCGAGCCGCGTCACGGGCGGCATGAAGACGCAGAGCACGCCGTCGCGCGGCTCGACCGCGAGCGCCGTGCGCACCACGCCCTCGACGATCGACTGGCCGCGAATCTCCTGCCCGATCGCGCGCGTTTCGCTGTAGATTTTCTGAAAATGCGACGGGTCGGGAAGCGCCTCGCGCTCCTCCATCGGGTCCTGATTGTGGACGTAGGGATAGACCGAGGGCGGGACCCACGGCAGCGCATTCAACGGCAAGCGCAGGCCAACGGGCGAGTCGCCCGGCGCGAGATACAACTTGCCGCGCCGCAGCGGCCAGCGTTCCGAGACCCACCGCTGTTCGCCACGCGCGTTCCAGCGCTGCACCGGCAACACATAGCCCGCCGGCGTCGACAGCCCACGCTCGAAGACGCGCACCATGCGCGCCCGCTCTTCCGGGTCTTCGATCTTGGGATCGCTCGGATCTGCGTTGATCGGCAGCGCCCCTTCCTTCAACATCCAATGCGCCGGGTCTTCATAGGCCGGGATGACGTAATCCTTGCCGACGCCGAGCGTCTCGGAGAGTTCGAAGCAAAAGCGCGCGGCGTCGAGGGACTCGGCGGGCGCGGCGTTGCTTCCCATGCCCGAGACGAGCGCGGGGTTGTTCCAGATCGGCTTGCCGTCCTTGCGCCAATAGAGCGCGAAGGCCCAGCGCGGCAGGCTCTCGCCGGGATACCATTTACCTTGTCCGTAATGCAGAAAGCCGCCCGGTCCAAAGCGGTCGCGTAAGCGCCGGATGAGTTCGTCGGCGCGCACGCGCTTCGTCGGGCCGACGGCGGCGGTATTCCATTCCGCTGATTGGAAATCATCGATCGAGACGAAGGTCGGCTCGCCGCCCATGGTGAGGCGGACGTCCTGCGCGGAGAGGTCGGCGTCGACCTTCTCGCCAAGCGCGTCGAGCCGCTTCCAGGCCTCGTCCGAGAAAGGCGCGGTGATGCGCGGCGCCTCGCGGATGCGGTCGACTCGCATCTCGAAATTGAAATTGCATTCGGCGGGTTCGACCAGCCCCGAGACGGGCGCGCAGGAGCGGTAATGCGGCGCTCCGCACAGCGGCAGATGCCCCTCCCCGCAGAAGAGCCCCGACGTCGCGTCGAGCCCGACCCAGCCGGCGCCGGGAATATAGACTTCCGCCCAGGCGTGAAGGTCGGTGAAGTCGTGATCCGTTCCCATCGGACCTTCGATGGGATCGAGGTCTTCCTTGAGCTGGATCAGGTAGCCGGAAACGAAGCGCGCGGCGAAACCGAGCCGGCGCAGAAGTTGGACAAGCAGCCAGGCCGAGTCGCGGCAAGAGCCTGAACGCAGGGCGAGAGTCTCCTCCGGCGCCTGCACGCCCGGCTCCATTCGGATCACATAGCGAATGTCACGCTGGAGCCTGGCGTTGAGATCGACGAGGAAGTCGATCGTCCGCAGCGGCTCGCGCGCAATCGTTTCGAGATAAGCGTCGAAGGCCGGGCCCGCGGGCTCGATTTCGAGATAGGGCGCGAGTTCCGTCTCCAGTTCGGGCTTGTAGACGAAGGGAAACTCCTCGGCGTAGGGCTCGACGAAAAAGTCGAAGGGGTTGAAAACCGCCATCTCCGCCAGGAGATCGACCTCGATTTTAAATTCCCGCGCCTTCTCGGGAAACACCAGCCGCGCCTGCCAGTTGCCGTGCGGGTCCTGCTGCCAGTTGATGAAATGCGTGGTGGGGAGAATTTTCAGCGAGTAGCCGGTCACCCGCGTCCGGCAATGCGGCGCGGGTCTCAGGCGCACGACCTGCGGCCCGAGGGCTACGGGGCGGTCGTATTTGTAATGTGTGACGTGATGAAGCGCGACTTGGATCGACAAAGGGGAGCGCCTTTCGCGAAGCGGCATGGTGCGCCGCGAAAGAATTTAGCGGGAGCACAGGCGGGATCGTCAATCCGATTGGCTGAGAGTTGACGCTTTTGCCAGTAATTCCCCCAGCCTGACGGAGAGTTAGGCAGGCGGCGCCCAAGATGCGTGCGGCTGAGCGTCAGCGGATCGCGTCGAGCGGCAGCCGCAACTCATAGCGCAGCCCGCTGTCGTCGTAGGCCACGCGTCCCTCCCCGCCGAACTGCTTGGGCGAGTCGAGCAGGATGAAGCTGCCAAATCCCTTGCGCGTCGACGGGGCGGCGGGCGGGCCGCCACTCTCTTGCCAATCGAAGACGAGGACCTGCCGCCCGTCGACAGTTTCTATCTCTTTGCGAACGCCGATGCGTCCGCTGGACACAGAGAGCGCGCCATGCTTCACAGCGTTCGTCAGAAGCTCGTGCACGATGAAGGAGAAGGCCTGCCCGGCCTTGGCGTTGACGCGGACGTCGACGCCCGTGGACTGGACCTGATCCTTGAAGCCGCCGATGGCGATCTGGAACAGCCTGTCCAACGAGATATTCTTGAACAGCGATTCCGAGAGCACCGCATAAGCGTCAGCCAGAAGTTGGACGCGCTGCGTCAGAAGCTCGCCCGCTTCGGCGATGCTTCTGCCTTTTGTCAGCGTTCGGCGGATCATCGCCAGAATGACGACGAACATATTGCCGACGCGATGCTCGAGCTCGCGGGCGAGCACGCCCTGGCTTTCCTCGTGCTGCTTTCGCTCGGTGATGTCGCTGACAACCGCCAAAACGGCTTTTTGGCCAGCCCACTCCATTGGAGTGAGACCGATCTCGACCGGAAATTCGCTGCCGTCCTTGCGTCGCCCGCAGAGATCGCGGCCGGCGCCCATCGGCCGGGTCTCGGGCGCCGCTTGAAAACCCCTGCGCAGCCCGACATGGAGGGCCGCGACAGTGCGCGGCACGAGAATCTCTACCTCACTGCCAATCAGATCGGCGCGGTTATAGCCAAAAAGCCTCTCGCCGCTGGCATTGACCTCGACGATTTGCCCACTCGGCCCCACGACGACGATGCCGTTCGGCGTCGAATCGAAGAGCGAGCGCAGGTTTTGCTCCTGGATCGCGATGCGTTCGACGGCGTGCTGAAGCAGCGAGACGACAATGGCGATCATCAGCGAAACAAGCAGGAAGGAGCCTAGCGAGACCGCGTCTTTCCCGTCGAGCGCCCATTCATGCGCCGGCGCCAGAAACCAGTACCACGCGATGACCATGGAGCAGGCGGACGCGAACAGTCCAACCGCTACGCCGCCGACGACCGTCGCCACGAGGACGGCGGGGAAAAAGGTGAGGAACGGAACGCCTTCGACGAAGAAATCGCTCGCTTGCCAGCGAGCCCATGCGGCCAACGCCACCGCTGCAAGGGCCACGCCGTAAGCGACAGCAGACCGTTGCCGCGCAACCATGAACGACATAAGAGCGTTCGTCGCCCTGTCTGACCGCATCGCCTGGCGCGCCTCCAATAAGGCGAAGATAGTGTCGCGCCTAGGCGAAGACGATAGGGCTCTCGACGTTGAAAAAGGCCGGGCCGAGAGCCCGAGCCGTCGTCTACCCGGCGCCCCTTAGCTGCGCCACGCGCGCAGGGACCGGCGGGTGCGAAAAGTAGAACTTTGCATAGAGCGGATCGGGCGTGAGCGTCGAGAGATTATCGCGCGTCAATCGCGTGAGCGCGGAAATCATCGGCTCCTTGCCGACAATCCGCCGGGCGAAATCGTCCGCCTCGAACTCGTTCTTGCGGGAGCGCGCGGCGAGCAAGGGGCGCAGCAGATGCGAAAGCGGCTCCTTGGCGAAAAGCAGCGCGATCAGCACCACGCCGGGATCATGCGGCAGGCCGAACCATCCCGCGAAGGTCTCGGATCCAAACGCCCAGTAAAGCGCCGCGAAGCCGATGAAGGCGATGATCGCCGCCTGAAGGATCATCTGCCTGACATGGCCGAATTTGAAATGGCCAAGCTCATGCGCGAGGATGGACTCGATCTCTTCGAGCGTATGCTTCTCCAAGAGCGTATCGAAGAAGACGATGCGCTTGGCCTTGCCGAAGCCGGTGAAATAAGCATTGCCGTGACGGGAGCGCTTCGAGGCGTCCATCACATAAAGCCCCTTGGACTCGAAGCCGCATTTTTGCAGCAGCGCCTCCATGCGCGCCTTGGTCGACCCCTCCGCCATCGGCGTGAATGTGTTGAAGAGCGGCGCGATCAGCGTCGGATAGATCACGGTCATGGCGATGGTGAAGACCATGAAGGCGACATAGGCGAAAAGCCACCAGCTGTTCGGCAAGGCGCCGAGCAGCCAGAACATGCCGTAAAGCAGCGGCGTCGCAATGACGACGCCGATGAGCGCGCTTTTTGCTTCGTCCAGCAGGAAGGTCGGGAGCGTGAGCCGGTTGAAGCCGAAGCGCTCCTCCAGCCAGAAGGCGTTGGCGAGCGAGAACGGCGTTCCGAGGAGATGCAGCAGGCCCGCCACGAGCAGCACGAAGGCGACGCTGCGCGTGAGGCCGGGGTCGATGTAGTGGGCGACGAATGCGTAGACCGGGGCCATCCAGACCGCGAGCCAGAGGATGGAGAGGGCCGCGTCATAGACCGTCTCGACCATGCCGAAACGCGTGCGCGCGATCGTGTAATCGGCGGCGCGTCGGTGCTCTTCGATCGACACCTCGCCGGCGAAATCGGCCGGAACCGCGTCCCGGTTGGCCGCGACCGTGTCGACCTGGCGCTGGCGAAGATAGACCCCGAGCCCCGCCGATAAAGCGATGGCGAGGCAAATGAGAACGCCTATAAGGCTCATGGAGAAAGCTCCCGCTTCTGATCTTGGTCAAAATATACGCACTCTGGCGCAGCTTTGCGAGAGGCCAGGAGCCGCTCCCGCCCGCCCCTCCCCGCTCAGGCCGCGACGCGCCTGCCGCGATTGAGAAGCGCGAAGGGCGCGCCGCTGAGCAGAACGTCGAGAGCGGCGAGACTTTGGAACCTGCCATTGACCGAGAGGCGCGGGAGAGCCTGCAGATGCGCGCGATGCTCGGGGAAGATCAATCCCGGCCGCGTCGTGACCGCGCTCTCGAAGCCAAGCTCGGCCGCAAGATCGAATTCCCGTCGCCCCGCCGAGGTCCGGTCGCCGACCGGGTAGCAGAAATGGCGCGGCGTCACGCCGGTTTCTTCCCTGATGCGCGCCCGGCTCCCGGCCATCTCCCGACGCGCCGCCGCGGCGTCGAGTCTCGCGAGCCGCGGATGGGATAGCGAATGCGCGCCAATGGTCGCGAGGCCATGTTGCGCCAGCGACCGGATGGCGTCCCAACCCAGACAGCCGTGCGTCGCGATTTCGCGCGCGTCGACCCCTGCCCGGGCCGAAAGATCGGCCACGACCGCGAGCAGCGCCGCTTCGTCGCCGTCGCGGATCGCCCAGTAAATCTCTGTAAACGCCGCCTGCTTCTCCTGCGGGGACGCGCAGCGGCTAACGATGCGCCGCTGCGCAACGGTAATGTCGACATGCGAGAGGCGGCGGATCGACTCCTCAAGTTCGAGCCACCACAGCCGCGCGCTACGGTCCGCGAAGCCGGGAGTAAGATAGGCGATGAAAGGCGCGCGATGACGCTCCAGAATGGGCAACGCATGGTCGACAAGGTCTCGATAACCATCGTCGAAACTCAGCACCGCGAAGGGCTGTGCATGTCGCCGTGCGGATCGCACCACATCGAGCGCGTCGTCGAGCGATAGAATTGCATAACCTTGCGCGCGCAAATGATGCAGCAGGAGATCGAGAAACGGCGGCGAAATCTCAAGGCCCGCATTGGGCGCGAAGCTGTCGTGAACGGCTGGCCGGACCCGGTGAAACGTCAAAATGACGCCGAGCCCCCGCGTCAGCGGCGCGACCAGCCGGTGCGCGCCGCTGACGTGAAGCAGCCGCAATGCCGCAGAAATCGCTCTATTGCGCCAAACGGACATCGGTCCCGTCCACAACTCAAGAGGTTTTTTAAGACCGATCCGATAACGTTCTCTTATGCCGCCCTTGCCGGATCTCGCCGATTATTCGACAGTCCACGTCTTCACGCATTTCGAGGACGCGCGCGCCGATTGGCTGGCGCTGTCGCAAGCAGCGACGATCAGCCCGTATCAATCTTTCGAGTTTCTTTCAGCCTGGTTCGACGCCTTCGGGGCTTCGGAAGGCGTGACGCCCTACCTCATCGTGGCCCGCGACGCTGCGGATCGTCCGAGCGCGCTTCTGCCGCTGTGCACGATTCGCAAGGGCGCCGTCACTCTTGCCGCATTCCTCGGGGGCCGCGAAGCCAATTTCAATCTGCCGCTTTTGCGTCCCGATCGACGCCACGACGAAGCAGGTCTGCGCTGGCTCCTGCGCGAAGCGGCGCGCCGCGCGCCATCGCCGCCGGATGCTTTCTTCCTCCGCAATCAACCTCGCGAATTTGACGGCGCTCGCAACCCTCTCCTCTTCACGGAAGCGCGGCCGAGCGCCAGTTTCGGCTATGCGACGGCGCTGCCCGAGACGATCGACGGATTGACGTCGCGGCTCTCGAAGGAGACGCGCAAGAAGCTGCGGAAGAAGGAGGCGCGTCTCGCGGAGCTTGGCCCAGTCGCATATGAACATCGGATCGCCGGACAACGCGGCCATGCGCTCGTCACTGCCTTGCTCGAACAGAAATCCGCGCGTTTTGCGGCAGTTGGGACGACAAGGCGACGCAGCCTGTCGGCGCTTCTCCACGGTCTTCTGGAAGCCCAGGAGGATGGCGTCCTCGAGCTTCACGGGCTCTCGGTCGACGGCCGCTTCGTCGCCGCTTACGCCGGCGTGCGGCGTAATGGCCGCTTCTCGGCCATGCTCAATTCTTTCGACACGGACGAAGAGATCGCGCGCTGCTCGCCCGGCGATCTGCTGCTGCATGCGTTGATGCGCAATCTTACAGCGCGCCGGATGACGCATTTCGACCTCGGCGTCGGCGAAGCGCGTTACAAGCGCGCCGTTTGCGATGAGACGATACCGCTCTATGACGTCGTCCTCCCGCTCTCCGCGCGCGGCGTCCTCGCGGCTCCGTTGATCTCCTCCTATCTGCGTCTCAAGCGGCGCGCGAAAAATACGCCCGCGGTCGTCCGTTGCTATTACAGGCTCGTCGCCCTCCTTGGCCGCTGAGCGCTAAGCCGCCAGATCGCCACAGGCCGACGCGTCGAGAAGGTGCGCTTCGACGCCAATCTCCGCGAGGTCTTCGCGCAGCGCCTCCGCCGCTTCGTCCTCGCCAAGCACAAAGGCGAGGTCCACATGCGGCGCAAGGCGCAGCGCCTCATCGGCCGAGGCTGCAAAAATGAGGTAGTCGTAGGCATGAGCCAGGGCGGTGACGAGAAGCGCATGGTCGCCCATGCCCGCGCCGTCCGCCACTCCGCCCGGCAGCACATGCAGCGTCGACGACTTGTCGCGATGGATCGCGTCGCCGTAGCCGGCGGAGCCGCGCGCGAGCTCTCCCATGCCGCAGGGCCGCCGTTCCGACCCGGGACTTACCAGCGCGTCGAACATCGCAGCGCCGGGATCGGCGGCGGCGAGCAGGGCGCGTCCCTGCCCCGCAAGCTGACGCGCGAGACTGACCGCCGTTTCGGCGCGCGGTCCCGTCTCCGAACAGGGCGCCACCAGCACTTTGACGCAGCCCTCGATCGCCCGCGCGGGACTGATCCGGCGCGCGACGACGGGCGTGGCGCGCCACGACGCTTTTTTGGGCGGCTCCTTGTCTTTCGGCGCGTCGCTTTCCTGTCTGGCAAAAATCGGCTCCCGCCGGTCGGGCGCGACGGCGGCCGGCGCCGGCTGCGCGGCGCTGAGCGCCGGCGGCAAGACGCGGGCGCGGCCCGTCAGCAGCTCGCCGGCGACGATGACGCCGAGCGAAAGGATCAGGCCTGCGAGCGTCGCGAAGAGGACAATGGGGACTTTCTTCGGGAAGGACGGGACCTGCGGCGCCAGCGCGCGCTGAATGATGCGCGCGTCAGCCGGCGTCGCCTTCACGCGCTCGCGCGCCACCGCCTCCTGATATTTTGCCGTTTCGCTTTCGAGTTGCTCCTTGAGAAGCCGCGCCGCGCGCTCGAGGTCCCGCAGCTTCACCTCTTCCGCGCCCGCCGCGCCGGCGACGCGCTTCTGATCGTTCAACACGCGCGTCAGATTTTCGACGCGGGCCGCGGCGATGCGCGCTTCATTCTCCAGCGTATGCGCGGCGCGCTCGGCGGCGGCGCGCCATTGCCTCTCCAGATCGGCAAGCTGCGCATCGAGTTCCTTGATCCGTGGATGCATCGGGAGGAGCGTGCGGGACTCGAGCGCGAGTTGCGCCCGCAGCGCGACGATCTGCTCGAAGATGCGCCTCAGCGACTCGTTGCTGGCGATGTCGGGGATTTCGGCGATCCGGTTCTGGCGCAGCATGTCGCGCAGCAGGCTGGCCTTCGCCTGAGAATCGGCGTGAGCGGCGCGCGCCGAGGAAAGCTGGTTATTCAGTTCGCCGAGCTGCTGCGTCGGGACGATCGTGTTGTTCGAGCCGATGAGCAGCCCTGTCTCCGCGCGATATTTTTCGACCTTGGCTTCGGCCTCCGCCACGCGCGTCCGCAGATCGGAGATCAGCGTCGCCAGTGATTGCGCCGCGCTGCGCGCGATTTCCCTCTTCGCCTCCTGCTGCATCTCGATATAGGCCTCGGCCACGGCGTTGGCGCCGCGCGCCGCGAGGTCGGGATTATAGGAAGTGAACTCGATCGACAGGACGCGAGTCTTGGTCGGCGACAAGACGGAGAGCCTTTCGGAAAATTTTTCGAGAATGCGCTCCTCCGGCGGCATGAGCGTCGGGTCGCGGACGAGACCGACGAGCGCCATGAGCCGCGTCACGGGGCCAACCCCATTCGCAAGTGGATCGAATTCGACGTCGCCTTGCAGGCCGATTTTCTTGATCGCCCGGCGCGCGAGATCGCGTGAGGTGAGAAGCTGAATCTGGCTCTGCACGCCTTCGGCGTCGGGGCCATTGGCGTCGACGCGCTCCCCATTGTCCACACGCGCGTAGAAACTGTCCTGATTTTCGAGAAGCAGCCGCGCATCCGACGTATAGCGCGGCTTGACCAGATTGACGAAAAGGAAAGAGACCAAGAAGGCCGCGAGCGTCGGCCCCAGCACCCACCATTTCTTGACAAGGAGCACGCGGCCCAATCGCGCAAGATCGATTTCGTTTATGTCGGCGTCGATCCTGTCTTGCATTGGCGCATGCATGGCTGCTCCGGGGTGATGCGCCGGGTTTAGAGGAACATGGTTGAGACGCAGTTAAACAGCCAAGTCAAAGTTTGTTAACCATGAGCCAATAAAACAAAGGTGGCGACGAACCGGGGCCAACGTCCCTCGCGCTTCGAGACGGCCCCTCAGCAGGCTCCTCGGAGCGAGGGCTCCCTGACGCGCCAAGGCGATGAAAAACGCCTCTTGTTGATCGAGACGGATCGAAGGATGCCGAGACCCGAGGCCCCAAAGCGGATCGCCGCGACGCGCTTGCTCCTGCCTGTAGCGGTCCTCGCCAGCGCCTTCCTGTCGGCCTGCGCCGCGCCGGGCGATTACCGACCGGAACTCTATGCCGCGTCGACCGCAGAGGCTTATACGCTGTCCGCCGGCGATCGCCTGCGCGTGATCGTTTTCGGGCAGGATTCGCTTTCCAACGCCTACGCGGTCGACGGCGCCGGGCGCATCGCCATGCCGCTGATCGGCTCTGTTCCCGCACAAGGCCGCACCGTTCCCGAGGTGGAGCGTGAAATCGCCGCGCGCCTGCGCGACGGATATGTACGCGAGCCGCGCGTTTCGGTCGAAGTGGAGGCCTTCCGTCCCTTCTTCGTGCTCGGCGAGGTGACGAACGCAGGCCAGTTCCCCTTTGTGGAAGGCATGACGGTGCGCACGGCGATCGCCATCGCAGGCGGCTTCGGACCACGCGGCTATCAAGGCGGCGTCGACCTGACGCGCATCGTCGACGGCGTTCCCGTCACCGGCCGCGTGCCGCTCGACGCGCCGGTGCGTCCGGGCGACACGCTTACCGTTCGCGAGCGGATTTTCTGATTTCATGGGCGCCCGCTTGCGCGGGCTTCTTGCGAGGAAGCCCTTTCTAAACCCTTTGCGCATAATGGCAGGAGGCGCTTATCCCGCGGCTCCGGCAACAAATGGAAAGCGAGACATGGACGGCTTTGGCCTCGACGATCTGAAGAACGTCCCGCCCGATCCCAACCAAGAGGGACAAGGCCTGCACAAGACGCATGCGCTGGCGCCGCGTCTCGCTGAAATCGCCAGCAAAGGCGCGCCCGGCAAGTCCTATTCCACAGTCGTGCTCACGGGCGTCGTCCGGCTTGTCGAATTTTCCATGCTGCTCGCGGCCGGCCTGCTCCTTCATAAGCTTTACGTCGGAAGCTACTGGGAAGAATCGGTCGACTATTACGTCGCGACCCCGGTGATGTGTGCGGCCGCAATTGTCGCTTTCCAGTCGTTCGACCTCTACACGACAGCGTCCTTTCGCGCGCCGGTTCGCCATGGACTGAAAATCGCCGCGGGCTGGTCGATGGTCTTTGTGGCGGCGCTGGCCGCGGTCTTCTTCCTCAAGCTCGACGGCGTCTTTTCCCGCGTTTGGCTGCTCGGCTGGTACGGCGTCGGATTGGCCCTGCTGGCGCTGGAGCGCGCGGCGCTCGCCGTCGTGACGCGCCGGCTTACCCGTTCGGGGAAGCTCGATCGGCGTACGGTCATCGTCGGCGGCGGCGCGCTGGCCGATCCGGTGCTGCGGGCGCTCGCGGCGCAAGACGACAGCGATCTGCGCATCCTGGGGCTGTTCGACGACCGCGCCGACGCGCGCTCGCCCGATGTCGTCGTCGGTTATCCCAAGCTCGGCACGGTCGACGAGCTGGTGGAATTTGCGCGCCACACCCGCATCGATCTCATCATCTTCACCCTGCCGATCTCCGCCGAGACGCGCCTGCTGCATATGCTGCGCAAGCTTTGGGTGTTGCCGATCGACATCCGCCTCGCCGCGCATACGAACAAACTGCGTTTCAGCCCGCGCTCGTACTCCTATATCGGCGATGTTCCGGTCATCGACGTCTTCGACAAGCCGATCGCCGATTGGGACATTGTAGCGAAATATATTTTCGACAAGGTCGTCGGCGGGCTCTGTCTCGCCGTGGCGTCCCCGATCCTGATCGCCGTCGCGCTTGCCGTGAAGCTCGACTCGCCGGGGCCGATCTTGTTCAAGCAGCGACGTCATGGCTTCAATAATGAAGTGATCGAGGTTTACAAGTTTCGTTCGCTCTACGCCGACGCTCAGGACCCTTTGGCGCAAAGGCAGGTCACCCGCGACGATCCGCGCGTGACGCGCGTCGGCCGTTTCATCCGCAAGACGTCTCTCGACGAGCTGCCGCAACTCTTCAACGTCGTGTTCAAAGGCAATCTGTCGCTCGTCGGCCCGCGCCCCCACGCCATCGTCGCGCGCGCGGGTGATTTCCTCTACAATGAAGTCGTCGACGGCTATTTTGCGCGCCATCGGGTCAAGCCCGGCATTACCGGCTGGGCGCAGATCAACGGATGGCGCGGCCAGACCGACACGCAGGAAAAAATCCAGAAGCGCGTGGAGTTCGATCTCTACTATATCGAGAACTGGTCGATTCTGCTGGACATCTATATCCTCGTCATGACCCCCTTGGCCCTCCTCAAGGTGGAGAACGCCTATTGAGAACCTCGTCGGAGCGCGCGCTTTGAACCTGCCGTCGATCATCGCAACCATCGCGGCGCTTCAGGGCGCGGCCGGCGTGTCGCTCGCCGCCGCCGCCGCTCATGTCGACGCCAATCCCCTGCTGTCCACTGCAAGCCAATTTCTGCTGATCCACGCCGCCGCCGGCCTCGCCCTCGCGGCGCTCGCCGGCGCCGGGGCGCCGGCGCGCCGCCTTTTCGTCGCCGCGGCGCTGGCGCTTCAGACGGGCGTGACGCTGTTTTCGGCAGACCTTGCGGCGCGCGTCTATTTCGGCGGCAAGCTCTTTCCCCTCGCCGCGCCAACCGGCGGCTCTTTGACGATTCTGGCCTGGCTCGCGCTGGCGGCGTGGGGCGCCATGGGGATCACACGCCGCAGTTGAACTGCGACGAAAAAGCAACAGTCGAGGAGTTGCTCGCGGCGCACTCGCGCATATGCTGGACTTGTCCCAAAAACAGGCTCACCCTCACGGGCATGTCTGTCTCGGACGCGCCCGACCCCCGTTCTGGCGGCGCATCGAGCGATGCGGCGCAACGCCCGGGCGACCTGCTGCTCGGACGCCGGGTGCTTATTGTCGAAGACGATCCTTATATTACGCTCGCGCTCGAGGAAACGCTCGCCGACTTTGGTCTGATCGTCGCGGGCGCGGCGCGCACGATCCCGCAGGCCCTGCGGCTGGCGCAGACCTCGTCCTTCGACCTCGCTCTGCTCGACGTGAATATTGGCCAGGATAGGATCGACCCGGTCGCCGACGTGATCCACGCGCGCGGCATTCCCTTCGTCTTCACGACCGGCTACGGGCGCGCCGGTTTGCCCGAAGCCTATCTGAACCAGGCGATTGTGGAAAAACCATTCTACGTTGAAGAAATCTTGCGCACCCTGCGCGAAGAGCTGGGGAACGCCCGGAAATAGAGGGCTTTTTCAAAAAAAGGCGCGCGCGCCCTTGAAGGCGGGCGCAGGCCGGTCTAGCGTCCCCAATAGTTACGCTTGTGTTAAAAGGGGCGTCCGATGGCCAGCCTTTCCCTCGACCCGCGCGCCCGCGCCGCCAACGCGCGCTCGGCGATCGCGCTCGGCGCCGCGTGCGCGCTGTTCGGCGCCGCGCTGCTCGGTTACGACGCCCCAGTCAGCCAGGCGGCGGGCGGGCTGATCGACGCCGTCTTCAGCCGTTCGCGCCCGGCGGCCGAGATTTATTACAGCTACGTCCCGCGCTATGACCTCTTTCAGCCGCCGCCGCGCCGGCTCAGGCTCGCCAAGCGCCCGCACGACGTGCAGGCCCGCCGACGGCTGGTCGAGCGTCGTCGGTTCGTGGCCCATCGCCTCCCGTCTGCTGTCGCGCAGCGCCGTCCCGTCATGGCCGAGGCCGTTCCGATCGGGCGCAACCCGATGTTTCGCGTCTGGTCTCCTCCGACGATCGCATTGATGCGCGCCGCGCGGCGAGATCGCCCGCTACAAGGCGCGCAGCGGGAAAATCGGCTCGACCGGACGGGGGCGGCGCCTACGGCTGCGGCGCACGGCGCGGCGGCCCCAGCCGCCTTCTACGCCGATCCCACGCTTCGGCCCGGCGACACGGTGGTGACCCCGGAGGGCGTTCGCGTTCTCCGCTACGGCAGCCACGCCCCCTACAAGGAGACAGATTTCGTCTCGTTGGCGCAGGCCGGCGCGCCGCTCGCCAACAGGAGCGCGCTCAATGAGATCGACCGCGTCGTGAAAACGCCGCTTGGCCGCGCGCCGGCTGATCTCTGAACGCTCCGCCGCCCCGCCACTTTCTCGCCGCGCTTGCCCGCGAGAAAGGATGGGGACTTGGCGTGGGAGAATAGCGCTTGCCCGTCGTGGCCGAAGACCATCTTTCCCAGGCGGGGCGCCGCCCCTCCAGCGAGTCCCGCCGGCCGGCGCGCGGCTATGCGGGTGGGGTGCGGCGCCTGCTCGTCGGCGTAGCGGCAACGGTTCTTGTCCTTTTCGGCGTCGCCGCGGGGCTGGCGACATGGCTCTACTCGCCGGCCGCGACGCTCGCGGCGGTCACGCGGCAGATCAATGAGGCCACCGGCCTTTACGTCGCGGCGCGCGAAGGTCCCCGGCTGTTCTTGACGCCCCGCCCGCATCTGGTCATGAGCGGCGTCGCCTTCGCCGACCGCAACAAGGCGCTTCAGATCGAGGCGACCGAGCTTCGGGGCAATCTCAAGCTGCTGCCGCTTTTTGCCGGCAGGCTGGAGCTCGACTCGGCGACGCTGACGCGCCCGCGCGCCCGGGTCGATCTCGACGCCGCGCCCATCGACGCGCCGGGGGCCGCAACGCACGCCGCCGCCGCGCAGGCCGGCAGCATGGCGGCGCAAAAAGCCGACGACTTCCGGCTTGGACTCGTCCATATCGTCGACGGCGCGCTGCGCCTGCGGCGGGAGGGCGTCGATTACGCCGCCGATCGCATTTCAGCGACGCTCGATTGGCGCAAGGTCGGCGAGCACGCGCTTCTGACGAGCGCGCTCGATTGGCGCGGCGAGCGGCTGCAGCTGGTGTTTTGGGTCGCGCGGCCCGGCATGTTCCTGCGCGGCGACGCTTCCGTCGTCACGGCCCGGATCGACGGCGAAAGCATGCGCCTCGAAGCGCAGGGGGTCGCGCAAAGCGGCGCCAATGCGCGCTTTTCGGGACGGGTCGCCGGCTCCGCCGCGTCGGCGCGGGAAGCGCTGGCCCTCTTCACCGTGGAGGCGCCCTTTCCCGGCCCCTTCGGCGACGCCGAATTTTCGGCGCAGGCGACGATTGCGCCCCGTGAGGCGGCGTTCAGGGATTTGCGCGTGCTCGTCGACGGCAACGCCTTCGACGGGGAGCTGACGGTGCGTCAGGAAGACGGCCGGCCCTATGTGTGCGCCACGCTGAAAAGCGATTTCGTGGCCTTGAAGCCCTTGCTTGCGGACGCGCCGCCTTTGGTCGGGCCCGACGGTCAATGGAGCCCGAAGCCGCTCGACCTGCCCGATCTCACGGGGGCCGACGTCGACGTAAAGATCGCCGCGCGCCATGCGCGGTTCGGGCGGCTCACGCTCGACGGCGCCAGTATGACCGCAGCGCTTCGCGATGGGGCGCTCGATCTGTCGCTGGCCGAAGCCGAGGCCTATCGCGGCCGCCTCAAGGCGCGCTTCTCCTTCAAGCCGGCCGGGCGCGACCTCTCCATGCACGCCGTGGCCCAGACGGCCGGCGTCGACGCCCGCGCCCTGCTCTGGGACTCCTTCGGGAAGGAGGCGGTAGGCGGCGGGCTTGACTCCATGGTGACCGTCGACGCCCACGGCGAGAGCGTCGCCGATATGGTGCGCAGCCTCAACGGGCGAGCGAGCTTGACCCTGACCGACGGAGAAATCGCCGGCGTCGATTTCGACCGGGCGCTGCGCCGTTTCGAAAAGCGCCCCTTATCGAGCGCTCAGGACATTCGTTCCGGCAGTTCGCCGCTGACCCGGGCTCAGGCGACGCTGCTGATCGAAGGCGGCGTCGCGACGCTGGAGGACGGCGTCGCCAGCGGTCCGGGCTTTACCCTGAATTTCACCGGCGCCGCCAATCTCGCCGAGCGCAGCCTCGCCGTCAAAGCCGCCGCCCGCGAGGCCGACGCAATGGGCAAGCCGCGCGACAAAGGCTTACAGATCGCCTTCGATCTCGCCGGGCCGTGGGACGAGTTGAAAATCGCGCCGGACCCGAAGGCCTTCATCCGGCGGTCGGGCGCCGCCGCGCCTTTGCTGCCTGAGCCGCCCGCCGAGGAGCCGCGCTAAGCGTCTTCGACCTCGACTTCGCGGGGCGCTTCTTCGAGGAGATTGGTCAGGGAGGCCGGAAGATCGAGGTAGCGGAAGCGTCGCAATTCGAAGCCGATGCCGACAAGCCCCCAGGGCGGCGTATAGGTCTGCCACGGGGGGATTTCGCTCAAGACGACCACGTGGCCGCCATTGATCGCCGGCGCGATCCGCTCGACCGTATAAATCGCCCCACGCCGCAGGCCCCCGTCGCCAAAGCGTCCGGGCCCCGCCTCGACGCAGACGACCTCCGTTCCGGGAGGGGTGTTCGGGCTGATCATCTTTCTTCCTCGTCGCGAGCGGCGACAGGCGCCGCGCCCTCTCCCACCCTTATGGAGGGCGCGGCGACACAGGAAGCAAGTCGGGATCAGCCTTTGCGGCCGATCACCAGAGTTTCAGGAAGCTGAGCAGGCCCTTCTTGAGCTTCTTGCGGTCGAGGGCGGCGAGTTCGTTGTAGACGTTGCGGGCCTTGGCGCGCAGCTCGATCAGCTCGTCGTCCGGAACGTCGAAATTGATGGCGGCAAGGCGCAGCTGGCGGCGGGCTTCGTCGAGCCTGGCCTGTGCGTCTGCGATCAAAGCATGGAGCATTTTTCCACCTTCAGTGTAGGTTGCGAAACCGCTCTGCGACGGCGGACCTGAACAGATCGGGCGCGGCCCAAAATAAAAAGCGCCGGCGATTTTTCTGCAAAATGCCGCGCTGGAGCGTGGAGGCCTCGGAGGGAATCGAACCCCCGTACAAGGATTTGCAGTCCTCTGCGTAGCCACTCCGCCACGAGGCCATCCGGGCGGCGAAGGCGCGACGCGCTTCGCCTGCGACCGCTCTTACAGGAGGCCGCAACGGCCGGCAAGTGTCCCAACCGGTCAGTCCGAGGCGCGCGACGCCCAAGTCGCGTGGGAGACGTTCGCAAGCCGGGCGAGATCGTCGACGAGCGCGTCGAGTTCGGCCGCGTCGACGCTCGTCGGCGCGAGCGTGGCGACGATTTCGACGCCCTCCTCCCGCTCGACGTCTCTCATTTCCAGCGCGGGATATTTGGCTGCCGCCAGCCGCTCCTCGATCAATTCGCGCAAAGCGTCGCGACTCGCGTCGTCCGTGCTCACCCGCAATTCGAAGGTCGCCTCGGTCTGGCTCTCGTCGATCGGCGCGCGTTCGATGAAATTGACGAGCGGCCGCAGGAAGGTGTTGCCCGCCAACACAAAGCCGCACATGAGCAGCGCTTCGGCCGGATGGTCGGCGCCGGCGAAGGCGCCCGTCACCGCCGAGCACCAGATTGTCGCGGCCGTGTTGAGGCCGCGGATATTCATACCCTCCTTCAAAATCACGCCCGCGCCGAGGAAGCCGACGCCCGACGCGACATAGGCGAGAACCTGGGTCGCGCCCTGATTGCCCATCAGCCGCATGCCGAGATCGACGAAGGCGGAGGCGCCCAGCGCGACAAGGGCATTCGTGCGCAGGCCGGCGTTGCGCTGGCGATATTGCCGCTCCGCGCCGATCAGCGTGCCGAGCACGAGCGCCACTAGGAGCGAGACGAAGGTGTTCAAGAATTCGACGCCGTTGAAACTGATGATCCCGGCCATTGATTGGACCCCTGCCCCGCGGGGCTTTAACCATCTAATAAGGACGTCCGTCCTTGTGGAAGAACCGCCAGCGCCCGTCCGGGCCGAGGCGCGCCTCGAGATCGTCGGCGGGGTATTCCGCGCAGTCCTCCGGGGTACGGTCGCCAACCTCGAGATAGAGCGCGTCTGTGTCGGTTCGATTGACGAGCCGATGGGCGACGCCGCCCGCCGGAAAGCCGGCGCACATTCCCGGCCCAAGCTGCGTCTCGCCGTCCTCCGTCACCAGCGTCGGCGCGCCTTCGAGAATATAGACGAACTCGTCCTGCCGGCGGTGGCGATGCAGCAGCGCCGAAGACGCCCCCGGCGCAAGGCGAGTGAGATTGACGCCAAAGTTGGTGAGCCCGAAGGCGTCGCCGAGGGCGCGTTTTTCGCGTCCCGCAACCCGATCGGCGAAAGGCGCGGGATACAGCGACGGTCTGTTTCGGGGCGCCACCTCGGCCGCCTGAACGGCCCGCGGGCGGCTCTCTTTGTCGTCATTTCCGGCCATGTGGCTTCCCCTTCCCGATTCGCGTCCAATTTGACAGCCGCCGCCGGTTCTGCCCATCTTCGCGCCCCATGCGCCGGACCGGCGCGCTCCGGGATTGATCAGGAATGAACGTCGTCATCGTTGAATCGCCGGCCAAGGCCAAGACCATCAACAAGTATTTGGGCCGCGATTTCCACGTCCTCGCCAGCATGGGCCATGTCCGCGACCTGCCGCCGAAGGACGGCTCAGTCGATCCGGACGCCGACTTCGCCATGGTCTGGGAGATGGACGCAAGGGGCGCCAAGCGCGTCTCCGAGATCGCCCAGGCCGTCAAGGACGCCGACAAAGTCATTCTCGCCACCGACCCGGATCGCGAAGGCGAGGCCATCTCCTGGCATCTGATCGAGATTCTCAACAAGAAGAAGGCGCTCAAAGACAAGAAAATCGAGCGCGTCGTCTTCAACGCCATCACCAAGGACGCGGTGCGCGAGGCGATGGCGAATCCGCGCCAGATCGACCAGGCGCTGGTCGACGCCTATCTCGCCCGCCGCGCGCTCGACTATCTCGTCGGCTTCACCCTCTCGCCGGTGCTGTGGCGCAAGCTCCCCGGCGCGCGGTCGGCCGGCCGCGTCCAGTCTGTGGCGCTGCGCCTCGTCTGCGACCGTGAGCTCGAAATCGAGAAGTTCGTCGCGCAGGAATATTGGTCGCTCGTCGCGCATCTGAAGACCAAAGCGGGCGAGCCCTTCATCGCCCGGCTCGTCGGCGCAGACGGCAAGAAGATCGCCCGGCTCGACATCGGCAAGGGCGAAGAGGCCGAAGACTTCAAGAAGGCGCTGCTCGCGGCGAGCTTCACCGTGCGCTCGGTCGAAGCCAAGCCGGTGAAGCGGCATCCTTACGCGCCCTTCACCACCTCGACGCTGCAGCAGGAAGCCTCGCGCAAGCTCGGCCTCGCCCCGGCGATCACCATGCGCATCGCGCAGCGCCTTTATGAGGGAGTCGACGTCGGCGGCGAGACCGTCGGACTCATTACTTATATGCGAACCGACGGAGTCGACATGGCGCCCGAGGCCGTGGCCAGCGCGCGCCGCGTCATCGCCAAGGAATATGGCGACCGCTTCGTCCCCGACGCCCCGCGAAAATATTCCGCCAAGGCCAAGAACGCGCAGGAAGCCCATGAGGCGATCCGCCCGACCGACGCCGCCCGCCTGCCGAAGGACGTCGCGAAATATCTGGAGCCCGACCAGGCCAAGCTCTACGAGTTGATCTGGACCCGCACGATCGCGAGCCAGATGGAGTCGGCCGAGCTCGAACGCACCACGGTCGACATCGAGGCGAAGGCCGGCGCCCGCACGCTCGATCTGCGCGCGACGGGTCAGGTCGTGCGCTTTCCCGGCTTCCTGGCGCTTTATCAGGAAGGCCGCGACGACGACGGCGACGAGGAGAGCGGCCGCCTGCCGCCGATGAAGGAAGGCGAGCCCTGCACGCGCGAAAAGATCGACGCCACCCAGCATTTCACCGAGCCGCCCCCGCGCTACACCGAGGCGACGCTGGTGAAGCGCATGGAGGAGCTCGGCATCGGCCGCCCCTCGACTTACGCCTCGACGCTCGCGACGCTGCGCGACCGCGACTATGTGCGGCTCGACAAGAAGCGGCTGATCCCGGAAGACAAGGGGCGCCTCGTCGTCGCCTTTCTGGAAAGCTTCTTCACGCGCTACGTCGAATTCGACTTCACGGCGGACCTCGAAGAAAAGCTCGATCTCGTCTCCAACAACGAGATCGACTGGAAAGAGGTGCTGCGCGACTTCTGGCGCGATTTTTCCGCAGCGGTGAACGAGACCAAGGATCTGCGCACGACGCAGGTGCTCGACAGTTTGAACGAGCTTCTGGGCCCGCATATCTTCCCCGCGAAGGAGGACGGCTCCGATCCCCGCCTCTGCCCGGCTTGCAACGCCGGACAATTGTCGCTCAAGGTCGGCAAATTCGGCGCCTTCATCGGCTGCTCGAATTATCCCGAGTGCCGCTATACGCGGACGCTCTCGCCGCCGACCGGCGACGCCGCCGAGAACGCGCGCCCCGGCGTGAAAGTGCTGGGCCAGGACCCGGAGACCGGCGCAGAGATCACGCTGCGCGACGGACGTTTCGGCGCCTATGTGCAGGAGGGCGAGCAGGAGGACGGCGGCGAAAAGCCCAAGCGCGCGTCGCTGCCGAAAAACATCAAGCCGGACGACCTCACGCTCCAGCAGGCGCTGGCGCTGCTATCGCTGCCGCGCGAGGTCGCGAAGCACCCGACGACCGGCGAGCCGATCGTCGCCAACATCGGCCGTTTCGGCCCCTATGTGCAGCACGGCAAGACCTACGCCAACGTCGGCGGCGCGGACGATGTGCTGACGATCGGCGCCAACCGGGCGATCGACCTGATCGTGCAGAAAGAATCGGGCGCCGGCGGTTCGCGCTTCTCGCGCGCGTCGGAGCCGGGCCGCTCGCTCGGCGACCATCCCGACGGCGGCGCGGTGACGGTGAAATCCGGCCGTTTCGGCCCTTATGTGAACTGGGGCAAGATCAACGCGACAATCCCCCGGGCCGTCGACCCGGCGTCGCTGACCCTCGAACAGGCGCTGGAGATGATCGCCGCCAAGGCCGCGGGCGGCGGCGGGACGACCGGCGGGCGCGTCCTCGGCGAGCACCCGGATGGCGGAACCATCACCGTGCGCGCCGGACGCTTCGGCCCCTACGTCAATCTCGGCAAGGTGAACGCTACGCTGCCGAAAAGCCTCTCGGCCGAGGATGTGACGCTCGACGACGCGATCAAGCTCATCGAGGAGAAGGGCGGCGCGCCGAAGAAGAAGGCGGCCCCCAAGAAGGCCCCCGCGAAAAAGGCGGCGACGAAGAAAATTATCGAGGATAGCGACGAGACGCCTTTCGAGGACGCAAAGCCGGTGAAGAAGGCCGCGGCCACGAAGAAGGCGCCAGCGAAGAAGGCGGTGACGAAAAAGGCGGCGGCGCGGTAATCTGGCCATCAAAGGCCGAGGCGGCCTCGCCCTTCGAGACGCGAGCTGCGCTCGCTCCTCAGGGTGCGGCCTGTCTTGCCGCCCGCCAGCGTAAAGCTCAAACCTAGCCCTCATCCTGAGGAGCCGCCGCAGTCGGCGTCTCGAAGGGCGAGGGCGGGCCGACAACAGCTTAAGTCACAACAACGCGCCCGCCATGGCGTAACGGCCCTGCAGACCATATGTTGAGAAAAAGATTTTCACAGGTCCGGCGCCCCGCCGGGCGATAGAGCATGGCCTTGCCGACAAAAAAAGCACCGCAACAACCCACCCGAGACGATATTCTAGCCTTTATCGCCCGCGAGCGCGAAGCGGGCGGCCCCCGCAAGATCGGCGTGCGCGAGATCGCCCGCGCTTTCGGTCTCAAGGGCGAGGACCGCGTCGCGCTCAAGCGCATGATTTCCTCGCTCGCCGACGAAGGCGCGATCGAAAAGCGCGGCCGTCGCCTCAACCGCAAGGGCGCGCTGCCCCCCGTCGCTCTCGTCGACGTCGTCGGACGCGACAAGGAAGGCGAACTGATCGCGGTTCCCGTCGAATGGGACGAGGATGCGCTCGGCGAGCCGCCGCGCATTCTCATCCGCGCCCCGCGCCGCGCGAGGCCCGGCGAGCCCCTGCCCGGCGTCGGCGACCGCGCGCTGGTGCGCGCCGAACCCGATCCCGACGCCGGCCCCGACGAGCCCCCTTACGTCGGCCGCGTCGTCAAGCTCCTTTCGCGCGCCCGCCATCGCGTGCTGGGCGTGCTGCGCGTCGAGCCCAACGGCCATGGCCGCATCGTTCCCATCGACAAGAAACAGGCCGGCCGCGAACTCATGGTCGCGGCGGCCGATCTCGGCGAGGGCAAGGAGGGCGATCTCGTTTCCGTCGATCTCGTCGGCAAGACGCGCTTCGGGGCGCCGCGCGCGCGGGTGCGGGAAACGCTCGGCTCGGTGACCGGTGAAAAGGCCGTGAGCCTCATCGCGCTGCGCGCCCACGACATCCCCGACGTCTTCCGCGCCGAAGCCGTCGCAGAAGCCGAACGCGCCAAACCCGCCACGCTGCAGGGTCGAGAGGACTGGCGCGAGCTGCCGCTCGTGACCATTGATCCCCCGGACGCCAAGGATCACGACGACGCCGTGCACGCCGCGCCCGACCCGACTCCGGACAATGACGGCGGCTTCATCCTCACGGTCGCGATCGCTGACGTGGCCTATTACGTAAAGCCTCGCGCGCCTCTCGACAAAGACGCGCTGGAGCGCGGCAATTCGGTCTATTTCCCCGACCGCGTGGTGCCGATGCTCCCAGAACGCATCTCCAACGATCTCTGCTCGCTGCGCGAGAACGAAGATCGTCCGGCGCTCGCCGTGCGCATGCGCGTGACCAGCAAGGGGCGCAAGATCGGCCATAGCTTCCATCGCGTGATGATGCGTTCGCGCGCCAAGCTCTCCTACCAGCAGGCCCAGGCGGCGATCGACGGAAATCCGGACGACAAGACGACGCCGCTGCTCGAAAGCGTGCTGCGCCCGCTTTATGCGGCGCATGAGGCCCTGCAGCACGCGCGAAACTTGCGCGCCCCGCTCGATCTCGATCTGCCCGAACGCAAGATTCTCTTGAAGCCCGACGGCTCTTTCGATCGCGTCGTCATCCCGCCGCGGCTCGAGGCGCATCGGCTCATTGAAGAATTCATGATCCTCGCCAATGTCGCGGCCGCCGAGACGCTGGAAGAGCAGCGACAGCAGCTCATCTACCGCGCCCATGACGAGCCGTCGAAGGAGAAAGTCACAGCGCTCGCCGAGTTCCTGCAAACGATCGGCGTCAAACTCGCCAAGGGACAGGTGCTCAAGCCCGCCAATTTCAACGTGATTCTCGAACGCGTGAAGGGCCTGGAGCATGAGAACATCGTCAATGAGATCATCCTGCGCACGCAGGCGCAGGCTGAATACACGCATGAGAACTACGGCCATTTCGGCCTGAACCTGCGGCGCTATGCGCATTTCACCTCGCCGATCCGCCGCTACGCCGACCTCGTCGTGCATCGCGCGCTGATCCGCGCGCTGAGACTCGGCGAGGGCGCCCTGCCCGACACGCCGGCGGGCGAACTGGCCGAAGTCGCCGCCAAGATCTCCGCCGCGGAACGCCGGGCCATGGCGGCCGAGCGTGAAACGGTCGACCGGCTGATCGCGCATTATCTTGCCGACCAGATCGGCGCGCGTTTCGGGGCGCGCATCTCCGGCGTCACCAAATCAGGCCTGTTCGTGCGCCTCATCGAAACCGGCGCCGATGGCTTTGTTCCCGCGGCGACGCTCGGGCGTGAATATTATTCCTACGACGGAGCGAGCCATTCGCTGACGTCGCGCTCGGGCGTCAGCTACCGACTCGCCGACGTCGTCGAGGTGCGACTCGTCGAGGCCGCCCCGATCGCCGGGGCGCTGAGATTCGAGGTGGTCGGCGGCGGCGAAAAGCGGACGCCGCCGCCATCCGCCTTCGGAAAGCGGGAGAAAGGCCCGAAAAGGGCCGAGCGTGCGCGGGTCAAGGGCCGGCGTTAGCCATTCGCCTTGACATCCCGCCCATCGCACGTATGGTGCGCGCAAATTCGTCGCCCGCCGCGACTCTCGTAGCGGCGGGGGCGTTTTTCTGTTCTCTATCAGACTGGAACGAGTGCGATGGCCAAGTCCGCCATGATCAAGATCAAGCTCCTGTCCACGGCGGACACGGGCTATTTCTACGTCACCAAGAAGAACGCGCGCACCAAGACCGAGAAGCTCGTCTTCAAGAAATATGACCCCGTCGTGCGCAAGCACGTCGAGTTCAAGGAAACCAAGATCAAGTAACGCCCGCCGAGTCGGCGCGCGCCGAGCAGCTCGAGGCGAATCCGGGCAAAACTTCGCGAAAAACGCGAGACGACACGGCTCCGCCTCTTGCGGGGCCGTTTCTGTCAGATTTATGCTAGGAAGAGTGCTTGCCGTCTCGAATGAAGGCGGCCGACTGACAATGGCTTCAAGGAGGCCACTCCAACCATCATCAGCCGGCCAACCCCACGGACCCAGGAGATGCGGCGGACCTGAGCACTCCGTAGGGTATTCGAGTTCTTGCCGTTACGCATCGAACGCTTGATTACGCCGTGGGCGCTTTTTTCAGCTCCTTCGCGGCGTCGCCAGACACGCAACTCGTTCGGCGGAGACAAGTTACCCCGGCTGCACAAAATTGCAACTCTCTGATATGTTTTTTCACAATCGGGTCATCGAAAAATCAAAACGCCGGCGACGCGCGGGATATTTTCCGCTAAAAACAACAAAAAAATGCGCGCTTTCTGCGCGCCGCTTCGGAGGAAATGAATGATCATACGTCATCTGCGCCTGTTGCTGGGCCTCGCCGCCGCAATCTCGCTGGCCGGCTGCGGGAGCCATCAGCCCGGCGACGCAACGGGCGCGAAAGTGTTGCGCAATATTTTGGAGAAGAACGGCGTCGACGCCAAAATCGTCTCTTTCAAAAAGGTCAACGCTCGCGAGGTGAAGCGCGACAATGTCGACGCCTTCGAACTGATGTACGAGGCGGAAGTGCAGTTCCCGGAGGGCTTCGAGGCCAAGTGCCGGGACGAGCGCGAACGCGGCAAATGCGCTTTCCTCGGCATCGACGACGATCGCACCTTCGCCAAGAGCGAAGTGCACACCAGCGAAGGCACGCTGCACTTCGTGAAGACAGAAAAAGGCTGGATGGCCGAGGACAACAACGCCTATTGAGCCCTCAGTCTCCGCGCGCGCCGATCATTCTGATTCCGGCGCGGCTCGGCTCGACCCGGCTGCCGCGCAAGGCGCTCGCCGATATCGGCGGGCGCCCGATGATCGAGCATGTCTGGACGCGCGCCTGCGCCGCCGGCGTCGCGCCTGTCGCGGTCGTAACCGACTCGGATGAGATCGCCGGCGTCATTCACGCCGCCGGCGGCGCCGCCCTGTTTCAGCCGGGCGACTTTCGCTGCGGCAGCGACCGCATCGCCGCCGCCCTCGCGACTCTCGATCCAGAACGCCGCCATGACGCTGTCGTGAACCTTCAGGGCGACAACCCCTTTCTACCCGACGGCGCGCTCGCCGCGGCTCTGGCGCTTCTTGCCGATTTGACGGTCGACATCGGCACGCTCGCCGCGCCCGCCGTCGCTGAAGAGGCCGACGACCCCAACGCCGTAAAGCTCGTCGGAACGCCAATCGCGGCGGCGCGGCTGCGCGCGCTTTACTTCACCCGCGCCCGCGCGCCCTGGGGCGAGGGTCCGCTCTACAAACATATTGGCGTCTACGCCTTCCGGCGGGAAAGCCTCGAGCGCTTCGCCGCCTCGCCGCCCTCGCCGCTGGAGCGACGCGAAAATCTCGAGCAGCTCCGCGCTTTGGAGGCAGGGATGCGCATCGACGCGGCCGTGCTGGACAAAGCAAGTCCATCGGTAGATACCGGGCGCGACCTCGCGGCCTTGCGCGCCGCGGCGAGCCGGCAGGATCACCAGTGAACCAGTATATCGCCTATCAGGGAGAGCCCGGCGCGAACTCCGACTTCGTCTGCCGGCACGCCTATCCCGACATGACGCCCCTCCCTTGCGCGAGTTTCGAGGACGCCTTCGCCGCGATCAGCGAAGGCCGGGCGGCGCTCGGCATGATTCCCATCGAAAATTCGATCGCGGGACGCGTCGCTGACATTCATCATTTTCTGCCGCATTCGGGCCTGCACATTATCGGCGAGCATTTTCTGCCCATCCATTTTCACCTCATGGCGCCCAGAGGCGCGACGCGCGACGGTCTGCGCGCGGTCTACAGCCATGTCCATGCGCTCGGCCAATGCCGCCGCATCATTCGTGATCTGGGACTCGTGGCGCATACCGCCGGCGATACCGCCGGCGCCGCGCGCGAAGTCGCCGAATGGAACGACCCGACCAAGGCGGCGCTGGCCCCGCGCCTCGCGGCCGAGATCTACGGGCTCGAGATCCTTGCCGAGAACGTGGAAGACGAGGCGCACAACACCACGCGCTTCATCGTTCTCTCGCGCACCAGCCAATGGGCGACCGTCGATTGCGGCCCGACCATGACGACTTTCGTCTTCCGCGTGCGCAACGTGCCCGCGGCGCTCTACAAATCACTCGGCGGCTTCGCCACCAACGGCGTCAATATGACGAAGCTCGAAAGCTACATGGTCGACGGCGAATTCGCCGCGACGCGCTTCCTCGTCGACGTCGATGGCCATCCCGAGCAGCCGCCGCTGGCGCGCGCGCTGGAGGAACTGCGTTTCTTCTCGAAGGAAGTGGAAATTCTGGGCGTCTATCCGGCGTCGGAATTTCGCGTCACAAATATCCGCGGCTTCGAATTTGGCGATTGAGCTGAACAGGGGAAACGACATGTCCGCCGCCTATGATCCCAACAATATTTTTGGCAAAATCCTTCGCGGCGAGATTCCGGCGCACAAAGTCTATGAAGACGACGTGGCGCTCGCTTTCATGGACATCATGCCGCGCGCAGAAGGCCACGTCCTGGTGATTCCGAAGGAAGGCGCGCGCGGGCTTCTCGACGTCTCGCCCGCGACCCTCGGCGAACTCATGAAGCGCGTGCAGCATGTCGCCAGGGCGGTTCAGGCGGCTTTTCAAGCAGACGGCCTGACGCTGCATCAATTCAACGAGAGCGCCGGCGGCCAGGTGATCTATCACCTGCATTTCCACCTTTTGCCCCGCTGGGACGGCGTCGCCCTGCGCCCGCCGGGAACCATGGCCGATAATGAGAGGCTTGCCGAACAGGCGGGGAAGATTAAGGCGGCGCTGACGCCGTTCGAGGGATAGGCCCCCCTTTCCGTCGGCGCGACGCCTTTTTCTGCGAGCGGAACGGCGCAACCGTTGCTCGCCTGGCTTTATGTCATGATCTTGGTCGCGCCTCCCCTTCTCCCTTGCGGGAGAAGGAGGCCCCCGCCTCGGCAGGGGTCAGGAAGGCGGCTTCCCCTACTCTTCCGCCACTTTCGCGGGGCGCAGGGTCACCGGGCGCAACAGGAAGGACGGGACGTGGTCGCCGAGACCGATGACAGGCGGCCCATCGTCCTCGTGATGGCGGCGCCCGCGACGCTCCGTCGTCCGCGGACGGACGGGCTCGCTTTCCGGTCGGCGCGGCGCATGGGCGGGACGCCCCATGGCGACAGGCCCCTCCGCTGCGACCCGCTCCACGCGCTCGACTCTCTCCACGCGCTCGACCCGCTCGGTTGTCCTGCGGCTCCGCTCACTCCGTTCGCGACGGCCGCCGCGCTCGCCGCGTCCGCCACGGCGATGGTCATGCGGACGGGTCGTCTCCATGGGCGGCGGCAAAGCGTCGAAGCCCGGCCCCTCCCACTCGATTGGCTTGCCGATCAGATTCTGAATCTGATCCACATATTTGGCGTCGTCTTCGGTGACGATGGTCAGCGCGACGCCCGAGCGCCCGGCGCGGCCGGTGCGGCCGATACGGTGGACATAGTCTTCGCTATGCGTCGGCACGTCGAAATTGAAGACGTGGCTGACGTCCGGGATGTCGAGGCCGCGCGCCGCGACGTCGGAGCAGACGAGAAGCGACACGTCGCCGGTCTTGAACGCGTCGAGCGAGGCCATGCGGGCAAGCTGGTCCATGTCGCCATGCAGCGCGCCCGCCGGAAAACCGTGCTTGACCAGGGAGCGGTGCAAGATCGCGACGTCGCGCTTGCGATTGCAGAAGATGATCGCGTTCTTGAGGTTTTCAGCGCCGCGGATCAGGCTGCGCAGCGTCTCGCGCTTGTCGGCGTGGCCATGTGAGGCGACGAGCGCCTGACGGATGGTCGTGGCCGTCGTGGCCGCGCGGGAGACTTCCACGCGAACCGGATTGTGCAGGAAAGCCTCGGTGAGGCGCGTGATCTCCGGCGGCATCGTCGCGGAGAAGAAGAGCGTCTGGCGCGTGAAGGGCACGAGCTTGCAGACGCGCTCGATGTCGGGAATGAAACCCATGTCCAGCATACGGTCGGCCTCGTCGATGACGAGGATCTCGATGCCGGTCAACAGCAGCTTGCCGCGATCGAAGAAGTCGAGCAGCCGTCCCGGCGTGGCGATCAGCACGTCCGCGCCGCGCATGATCTTGGCTTCCTGATCGCCGAAGGAGACCCCGCCGATCAGCAGGGCGACGTTCAAGCGATGGTTGGCGCCATATTTGGCGAAGCTCTCTTCGACCTGCGCCGCGAGTTCGCGGGTGGGCTCGAGAATCAGCGTGCGCGGCATGCGCGCGCGGGCGCGGCCTTGTTCGAGGCGGCTCAGCATCGGCAGCGTGAAGGCGGCCGTCTTGCCCGTTCCGGTCTGGGCGATGCCGAGAATGTCCCGGCCTTGGAGCGCGGGCGGAATGGCCTGCGCCTGGATGGGCGTCGGAGTGGCGTAGCCCGCAGCCTGCACGGCCGCGCGCACTTTGTCCGAAAGGCCCAATTCGTCGAATGTCATCAATTATCCTGGTTACGGCTTGCCTGGGCGGGAAGACCGCTGCGCGCCAGCCGTTTGTAAAGCGCGCAAGATGTCAGGAGAGAAGGCGCCGTCATCGCCGCGAGGACGGACTGGCTCGCCTAACCGTCGCCGCAAGAAGCGGGGGCCAAAGCCACGCCGCATGCTTGAAGAACAAATGGGCAAATGTCAATGGAAATGCGAGCCCCCCGGGCGGTTTTTCGGGAAGTTTTCAAAGGCCCAGCCTCCCGAAACCCGCCGCCGCACGCCCGCGACGCGCTATTTGGCGGACTTGTCGGCCTTGCTGGCCTCGCCACAGGGCGACAGGGTCGCCGGCCTCTGGGAGGAGATCGCGCCCGTGACGACGGCGTCGACGCCGAAACTGTGCGTAAAAAATCGACGAGTCGATGGCTCCGCCTTCACCCCAGAGTCGCGCGCCACTTTGTCATAGCCCGCCCGCGCCAGACGTTCGCTCTCGACGAATTCGGACAAGACCTTGGCCACAAGCAGGCTGCAAAGAAAAACAGCGGCGGAAAAGGCGGCAAGGCTCCAAACGCTGCCGGCGCCGTTATGGCGTGGGTGACGGTCGTTGTGTTCGTAACCGGACATCTTCGCAACCTTTTAACCAACGACCCTTTTCTAGGAGATTATCGTAAATATCTGGTTCATGGCTGAATTGCCGCGCCAGCCGGCTCCTGGCCTCTTGCCAAGGCGGCCCTGACGCAGAAGACTACGCGAGTCGCCGACGGACAAGCTTTTCGGCCCCCAGCGGCTGCGGCAAAGAAATTGCTCCATGCGCCCGTGAAAGAACTTTCCACGGGAACTACATGGAAAGGACTGAAGGACGAGACGGACGTGCCGGACTTGATATCCATCAAATCCCAGCAAGCGTTTTCGCAGACGGGCCGCGACCCGGCGCGCGCACCCATGCGAGCGGGCAAGGAGCCGAAGAAAGCCGGCGACGGTCAAGGGACCGGCACCGCGCTGATTACGCGCACGCGCCAGCAGACCCGTCGCCCGAACATGTATCGCGTGCTGTTGCTCAACGACGACTACACGACGCAGGAATTCGTCGTGATCGTCTTGCGCAAATATTTCAACAAGTCGGTCGAGGAAGCCACCCGCATCATGCTGCATGTCCACAATCATGGCGTCGGCGAGTGTGGCGTGTACACGTACGAAGTCGCCGAAACCAAGGTCACCCAAGTGATGGATTTCGCAAGGAAGCACCAGCATCCCTTGCAGTGCATCATGGAGAAGAAATAGGGGCTCGCAGCGAATGCCGACGTTCTCGCGCAATCTTAAACAGACACTGGACCGCGCCCTCGCCTCCGCGCGGGAGCGTCATCACGAATACGCCACGCTCGAGCATCTGCTGCTCAGCCTGATCGAGGACGCCGACGCCTCGGCCGTGCTGCGCGCCTGCTCGGTCGACCTCGACCTTCTCGCCAAGAATTTGCGCGACTACATCGATCGCGAGCTCGACAATCTGGTCAACGAAGACGCGGACGAGTGCAAGCCGACCGCCGGCTTTCAACGCGTCGTGCAGCGGGCCATTATCAGCGTGCAGTCGTCCGGCCGCGAGGACGTGAGCGGGGCGAATGTTCTCGTCGCCCTCTTTGCAGAGCGCGAAAGCCACGCCGTCTATTTCCTGCAGGAGCAGGATATGACGCGCTACGACGCGGTCAATTACATCAGCCACGGCATCGCCAAGCGCCCTGGTCTTTCGGACCAGACGCGCACGCCGCGCGGCGTCGAGGACGAGAGCGACCGCGCGGATGGCCGGGACAGCCGTGACGGGGACAGCCGCAAGAAGGAAGGCGCGCTGGAAGCTTATTGCGTCAATCTCAACAGGAAGGCGCGCGACGGCCGCATCGATCCTCTGATTGGCCGCGAAGCCGAAGTGCTGCGCACGATTCAGGTGCTCTGCCGCCGTCACAAGAACAACCCGCTGCTCGTCGGCGATCCCGGCGTCGGCAAGACGGCGATCGCCGAAGGGCTCGCCCGCAAGATCACCCAAGGCGAGGTGCCGGACGTGCTCGCGGGCGCCACGGTCTTCGCGCTCGATATGGGCTCGCTGCTCGCCGGCACGCGTTATCGCGGCGATTTCGAAGAGCGCCTGAAGCAGGTGGTCAAGGAAATCGAGAACCACAAGAACGCGATCCTGTTCATCGACGAGATCCATACGGTGATTGGCGCCGGCGCCACGTCCGGCGGCGCGATGGACGCCTCGAACCTGCTGAAGCCCGCGCTCGCCCAGGGCGTTCTGCGCTGCATCGGCTCGACCACCTACAAGGAATATCGTCAATATTTCGAAAAGGATCGCGCGCTGGTGCGCCGCTTCCAGAAGATCGACGTGAACGAGCCGTCGATCCCGGATGCGGTGGAGATCATCAAGGGGCTGAAGCCTTACTTCGAAGAGTTTCACAAGATCCGTTACACCAATGACGCGCTGAAGGCGGCCGTGGAGCTCTCGGCCCGTTACATCCACGACCGCAAGCTGCCGGACAAGGCGATCGACGTGATCGACGAGACCGGCGCGGCGCAAATGCTGCTCACCGAGAACAAGCGCAAGAAGACCATCGGCATCAAGGAGATCGAGGCGACGATCGCGACGATGGCGCGCGTCCCGCCGAAGACCGTCTCGAAGGACGACGCCGAAGTGCTCGCCCATCTCGACGAGACGCTGCGGCGTGTGGTCTACGGCCAGGACAAAGCGATCTCCGCGCTCACCTCGGCGATCAAGCTCGCCCGCGCGGGGCTGCGCGATCAGGAGAAGCCGATCGGCTGCTATCTCTTCTCCGGCCCGACGGGCGTCGGCAAGACCGAGGCCGCCCGCCAGCTCGCCACCTCGCTCGGCATCGAGCTCGTCCGCTTCGACATGTCCGAATATATGGAGCGCCACACCGTCAGCCGGCTGATCGGCGCGCCTCCCGGCTATGTCGGCTTCGACCAGGGCGGTCTCTTGACCGACGCCATCGACCAGCATCCGCACTGCGTCCTGCTGCTCGACGAGATCGAGAAGGCGCACCCCGACCTCTACAACATCCTGCTGCAGGTGATGGACCACGGGAAGCTCACCGACCACAACGGCAAGACGATCGACTTCCGCAACGTCATCCTCATCATGACGACGAATGCGGGGGCTCAGGACCTCGCCCGCACGCCGATCGGCTTTACTCGCACCCGCGCCGATCTCGACGACAGCGAGGCGATCAACCGCCTGTTCGCGCCGGAGTTCCGCAACCGCCTCGACGCGATCGTGCCTTTCGGCCATCTGCCGGTCGAGGTCATCAAGCGCGTCGTCGACAAGTTCATCATGCAGCTCGAGGCGCAGCTGGCCGACCGCAATGTGACGATCGAGTTGACCGACGAGGCGCGCGGCTGGCTCGTCGAGCACGGCTATGACGAGGCGATGGGCGCCCGCCCGATGTCGCGCGTCATCCATCAGGCGATCAAGACCCCGCTCGCCGACGAGGTGCTGTTCGGCCGGCTGAAGAATGGCGGCGCAGTGCGCGTCGTGGTGGTCGGGGACGACAAGGGCGCGAAAAAGCTCGGCTTCGTCTTCCCTGAAGGCCCCGTGCTGCCGCGTCCCGAACGCGACATCATCGAGGCGGGAAAGAAGCGCGCCAGCGCCGAGGACCATGACCCCGACAGCCGCGAGCCCGGGACGCCGGAAGCGCCCGAGCCAGACGCCAATCCGGCCTCCATGCGCAACTGACGCGCATGATCCGACCGTGAATTGAGAGAGCGGCGCTCGCCCGGCGAGCGCCGCTCATTCTTTTTAAACCCCTCCGCAGTACTCAAGCTCAAGGAGAATGGTCAAGATTACGTTCGGCGGACCAGCCGGGCGAGAAGGGCGTTGCTGTGCTGCATTCCGCAGAGGAAGCTGACGCGCCGCTGCGCATCTTGCATGTGTTGCGGGCGCCCGTCGGCGGTCTTTTCCGTCACGTACAGGATCTCACGCGCGAGCAGATCGCACGCGGCCACAAGGTCGGGATCGTCGCCGACTCATTGACGGGCGGCGAGATGGCGGAACGGCAATTGGCCGAGCTCTTCCCGCATCTCGCGCTCGGCCTTCTGCGGGTTCCCATTCGCCGCCTCCCTCACCCGTCGGACCTTGTGGCGGCGATCGTCATCGCCCGGCGCGTGGCGTCGCTACGGCCGGACATCGTCCACGGCCACGGATCGAAGGGCGGCGTTTATGCGCGTCTGACCGGCCTGCTCTCCGGAAACAGAAGTCCGGTCCGTGTCTATACGCCCCACGGGGGCAGCCTGAATTTCGAGCCCGGTTCACGCCGACACCGCGTCTTCATGGCGATCGAGCGTGTGCTGGCGGCGCGCACGGACGCGTTGCTTTTCGAGAGCGCCTTCATCGCGGGTCGCTTCGAGACCTTCGTTGGCAAGCCCAAAGGGCTTGCGCGGACCATCCCGAATGGCGTTTCGCCGGCCGAATTCATCCCCGTCGAGCCGCGGCCCGACGCAGCGGATCTGCTTTATGTCGGCGAATTTCGCCGCGCCAAGGGCGTCGACACGCTGATCGACGCTCTGAGCCTGCTTGCGCGCGACAATATCCGGCCGAGCCTCCTGATGGTCGGCGACGGCCCGGAAGCGGAAATTCTCGTCGCGCGTGCGGAGCAGGCCGGGGTCGGCGGCCAGCTCACTTTGCACGCCCGCATGCCGGCCCGCGACGCCTTCGCGCTGGGGAGGACAATGGTCCTCCCGAGCCGGTTCGAGTCCCTGCCCTATATTGCGCTGGAAGCGGCGGGGGCCATGCTGCCGCTCGTAGCAACCGATGTCGGCGGCATGCCGGAGATTTACGGGCCCTACGCCGATCGCCTGATCGCTTGCGACAATCCGCAAATTCTTGCGGCCACGTTGCGCGCCGCGCTCGCCGAGACCGAGGGGCGGCGCGCGAAGGCGGCGGCGCTGCATGATTTTGTCGCCTCACGCTTCACCGTCGACAGAATGGTCAATGACATTCTCCAGGGCTATCGCGACGCGCTCGCGGCGCGCGCCAAGCGGTTAGCCGCCACGCCGTCGGGTGAAGCGGCGCGCAAAAGCCGCGCGCGCCCCTTTGCGGCAGGCGTAACGCGAGATTAAACACTCGAGCTTAAGCAAGTGTGCAAAAGGCGTTGATTGTCCGCGCCGCCGCATGGAGCGCCGCATGTCTTCGGTTTCCGCTTCTTCCGCGCCCAATCCCGCCAGTAACCGTTTGAGTCTCGATCGCCTGGCGCGCAGGCTGTTTCCGTCGACATCGCTGCTGACCTTCAATCCGTTGTTCAAGGCGGTGATCAACGCCTTCGACATTGCGCCGCGCTGGATCTATCCGGAATTCCGCAACCTGCCGCCCAACCATCTGCGCGTGCGCATCGGCGTCGGCAACCGCATTCTCAACAACCAGACCCACTTTCTCGTCCACGCTCGGGATTTCTGGATGTTCGCCTTCAGCGAGGGTCTGGCGAAGCCGGATTCGACGATCCTCGACATTGGCTCCGGCTGCGGACGTTGGGCGCATTGGCTGCGCGACTACAATTTTCGCGGACGCCGCTTCAGCGGAACCTATATCGGCGTCGATATCGACGCAGAGGCGATCGCCTGGTGCGAACAAAATTACGACGCCGCGCGCTTCCGATTCCATCATTCCACGGATTCGAGCGTCTCCTACCATCGAAACGGCGGCGCGACGACGCCTTATCGCATACCCGAGGCGGATGGCGCGGTCGATCTCGTTTTTTCCAACTCCTTATTGACCCATGTGCTCGAAGCGGATCTGGAAAACTACATCCGCGAGAGCTACCGTCTGCTGCGCAGCGGCGGCGCGATCATGCATTCGCACTTCAATCTCGACCATCCGCCGGCCACTTACGGAACGCGCCATACGTTCCGGCATACGATCGGCCACGCCCAGGTGGAGTCGCTCGAGCAGCCCGAGGCCGCTGTCGCCTTTCGTACCGCTTATCTGTTCAAAGTGTGCACGGAAGCAGGCTTCAAGGATTGCGAGATCGTGCACATGCCCGGCGGCGCCCAGCATCAGCCGATCCTGCTCGCCAGGAAGTGAGCGCCCCCGCGAACGCCTGCGCTGGCGTTGGCCCGTCCCCTAGTAATGATGCTCATCGGCGTCTCTACCGACGGAAAATGGAGTTGGAAACACGCCTGCGCGCGAAGGAAACGGCCGCTTCGCCGGCAGACGTCACGCGCCGACAGTCGACCCCATGAGCGTCTCCCCGAAAACCCAGGCGCTGAACGCGTTCCTGCGCGCGCTGCCGATGGCGGCGAAGCTTCTTTTGACGCTCTACATGGGCCGCTATCTCTCGCTCGCCGAAATGGGCGTTTACGGTCTGGCCTTCGGCGCGGTCACTGTTTTGCTGACCGTGCAGGGCCAGGGGTTCGGCTATCTGGTGGCGCGCGACATCGTCGGCGTGTCGCCTTTTGTGGCGCTACACAAGATGCGCGATCAAGCCGTCCTGCTCGCGGCGAATTACGTCGTGATGGGGCTTGCCGCCGCTCTGCTGATCTCGAACGATATTTTGCCGATCGCCCCGGTGATCGTCTGGCTCATCGTCGCGCTGACGGCTCTCGAAGGATGCGCGACCACTTTATACAGCAACGCGAATTCGCTCAATCAACAGCTCGCCGCCAATTTTTTCTTCTCCATGCGCGTCGCGGTCGCGGCATTACCGCCCGTCATTTTGGGCCTCTTCTCGCCACAGTGGCGCTCCGCAGAAGTCGCGCTCAGTTCCTGGGCGATCGGGTCGGCGCTGTCCGTCGGGGCCAATTTGTGGTTTTGGCGGGACATGCCATGGCGCAAGGTCTTGCTGGCGCCCATTGACTGGCGCTGGCTTTCGCGCGGGGTTGCGAAATGCCTGCCGATTTGGTTCGGCGGCATGGGGTTCACCGCAAGCCTGGTCATCGACCGTTTCGTCGTCGAACATTTTCTCACGCTCGACGACGTCGGCGTGCTCACCTTCTATTATTCCTTCGTCAACGCGCTCATGAATTTGCTGCAGAGCGGAGTCTTTGCCTTCTCACTGCCGCGTGTGATCGCCCTCCATCGGGACGCCGACCGCGACGCCTTTTGGCGGGAGGCGAACAGAGCCACGCGGCAGGTTGCGCTGCTCGCCGGCGTCATGGCGCTCATTCTCGCGGTCGCCGTTCCGCTCCTTGGCGTCATGGTCGGGCGCGCGGCGCTCTCCGACAACGCCCCGACCCTGTGGCTCATGCTGTTCGGCGTCTGGATGCGGCTGATCGCCGAGGCGTTCAACAATGTTTTGTATGCTCGCCATCAGGATCGCGCCATCTGGCTGGGCAATCTCCTGTCGCTGGTTCCCGCGATCGGCGGCAACGCGCTTCTCGTTCCACTCGCCGGTTTGCCGGGCGCCGGCGTCGCGGCCTGCCTGTCCGCCGCCTTCCTGTTGGGCTGGCGCTGGCGCTGGATCGGCGAACATGGCTGGACGCGGACTCTCAAGTCATTTGAGCATCACTAGCGTGAACTTCCACGGCGCTGGTTTTCCGGTTTGGACTCTCGTTGGATCACGTGTCCTTAACCGAGCAACAGATAAACTCGCGCCGAAGGATCCGCTCCGTCGCACGGCGGCAGGAGCACGCGGATCGGAGCCGGGAGGCGAGTGTTGACGAACGCTTCTGGGACGCGCCTCGCGCCGGCGTCCAGCGTTTCGCGCGCGCCGGGCCTGCATACAGACTATCAGAAGATCGTCAACGCGACCTTCGTGGTTTTCATCGCGTCGGGCGCCGTGGTCATCGTGGAGCCATCGCCTTACGATCTGCTTTTTTTTATCACGCTGCCAATATGGTTTGTCGGCGGCTTCAGCGTCCATCGCACCTTCTTCGTGCCGGCGTCGATCCTGTTCGGCTATACCGTCGCGGGGTTTCTGGCGCTCATTCCCTATTGGGACAACGCCGACTCGTCGGTCTTCCAATACGTCTCCGCTTTTCTGTCGTTTACGGCGCTGTTCTTCGCGGTGTTTTTCGCAAACGAGACCGAGCGCCGGACTGAACTGTGTCTCAAGGCGTATATGGTCGGCGCCTTCATCGCCTCCCTGTGCGCCATCGCCGGCTATTTCGACATCGGCGGGCTGGGCGAACTCTTCACGCGCAACGCCCGCGCGACGGGTCCTTTCAAGGATCCCAATGTTTACGGCTCCTTCGCCTTTGTCGGGGCCGTCTATCTTGCGCAGAACCTCACGCTCGGACGCACGCGCCATCCGATTGCGTCGGCCATCGCCCTCGTTTCTATCGTCTCCGGTGTGTTTCTCTCCTTCTCGCGCGGCTCCTGGGGCGCGACCGTCGTCGCCATGACGTTGATGGCTGTCTTCGGCTTCTTCACAATGGATAATCGGAGGATGAAAAGGCGCGTGGCCATGGGCGCGCTGGTCGCCGTGATCGTCATCGCCGTAGCGCTTGCGGTGCTGCTGTCGCTTGAGGAAACGCGCGCTTTTTTTCTGCAGCGCGCGTCCGTGACTCAGGATTATGACGAAGGCGCCACCGGCCGGTTCGGCAATCAGGCCCGATCGCTTCCCATGCTCGTCGAACGATTCTGGGGCTTCGGACCGCGCCAGTTCGAGATGGTGTTCGGCCTCGTGCCGCACAACACCTATATCGGGTCATTCGCCAACAATGGCTGGATCGGCGGATTTCTGTTCATATTGCTTGCGGCGATCACCTGTTTCGTCGGCTTTCGTCTCATGATGCGCGCTTCGCCGTTCCGTCGCCATGCTCAGGTTGTCTTCCCGTCGCTGTTCGCATTTTTTCTGCAAGGGTTCCAGATCGATATCGATCACTGGCGCCATTTCTATCTGCTGCTCGGCGCCGTCTGGGGCCTCGAAGCGGCGCGCCAGCGCGGGGTCGAACGCCAATCGCGACCGGTCGAGGCTCACGTTCAGGGCGAACCAAGGCTGCGTGACTTCTAGAGCGATTTGGCGCCCGCCGTACGCCGGCGCATCGGCGTCTGATAGAGCGGCCGACGCGCCATCGCCTCTGCGAGATAGCGGCCGGTGTGGCTGCGCTTCGATTTGACGATTTCAGCAGGCGGCCCCGCCGCGACGATCTCGCCGCCGCCGTCGCCGCCCTCCGGCCCCATGTCGATGATCCAGTCGGCGGTCTTGATAACTTCGAGATTGTGCTCGATCACAACGACCGTGTTGCCCTGCTCCACGAGCTCGTGCAGCACTTCGAGGAGCTTGGCCACGTCATGGAAATGCAGGCCCGTCGTCGGCTCGTCGAGGATGTAGAGCGTGCGTCCGGTGGATCGGCGCGACAGCTCCTTGGAGAGCTTCACGCGCTGCGCCTCGCCGCCCGAGAGCGTCGTCGCCTGCTGGCCGACGTGAATGTAATCGAGGCCGACGCGCTTCAAGGTCTCCATTTTGTCGCGGATCGACGGCACGGCCTTGAATAGCGTCGACGCCTCCTCCACCGTCATGTCGAGCACGTCGGCGATGGACTTGTCGCGATATTTTACTTCCAGCGTTTCGCGGTCGTAGCGCTTGCCCTTGCAGACGTCGCAGGTGACATAGACGTCCGGCAGGAAGTGCATCTCGATCTTGATGACGCCGTCGCCCTGGCAGGCCTCGCAGCGCCCGCCCTTCACATTGAAGGAGAAGCGCCCCGGCGCATAGCCGCGCGCCTTCGCTTCCGGCAGGCCCGCGAACCATTCGCGGATCGGCGTAAAGGCGCCCGTATAGGTCGCCGGATTCGAGCGCGGGGTGCGGCCGATGGGCGACTGATCGATATCGATGATCTTGTCGATCTGCTCCAGCCCCTCGAGTCTGTCGAACGGGGCCGGCACTTCATGGGCGTTGTTCAGTCGCCGCGCGATCGCTTTGTAGAGCGTCTCGATGACGAGCGTCGACTTCCCGCCGCCGGAAACGCCGGTGACGGCGGTGAAACATCCGAGCGGAATTTCGGCGTTGACGTCTTTGAGGTTGTTGCCCCGCGCGCCAAAGAGCTTCAGCCAGCGCCCAGGGGTCGGCTTTCTCAGCTTGTGCCGCAGCACGACCTGTTTTTCGCCGGTGAGATATTGCCCGGTGAGCGAGGCCGGATCGTCCATGATCTCCTGCGGGGTGCCTTGCGCGACAATCTTGCCGCCATGGATGCCCGCGCCGGGGCCGACGTCCACGACGTAGTCGGCGGCGAGGATCGCATCCTCGTCATGTTCGACGACGATGACGCTGTTGCCCAGATTGCGCAGGCGACGCAGCGTGTCGAGCAGCCGGTCGTTGTCGCGCTGATGCAGCCCGATGGAGGGCTCGTCGAGCACATAGAGCACGCCGGTGAGACCCGATCCGATTTGCGACGCGAGACGAATGCGCTGGCTCTCGCCGCCGGAGAGCGTGCCCGAGCTGCGCGACAGCGTCAGATAATCCAGACCGACGTCGACGAGGAAGGTCAAACGCTCGCGAATTTCCTTCAGGATGCGATAAGCGATTTCATTGCGTTTCTTGTCGAGTTCGCCCGGCAGCTTCGTAAACCACTCCAGCGCCGCGCGCACCGAGAGTTCCGACACTTCGCCAATATGCTTGCCGGCGATCTTCACAGCGAGCGCCTCGGGCTTCAGGCGGAAGCCTTCGCAGGCGAGACAGGGCGTCGCGGACATGTAGCGCCCGATCTCCTCGCGCGCCCATTCGCTGTCGGTTTCCTTGTAGCGGCGTTCGAGATTGATGACGACGCCCTCGAAGGGTTTCTTCACGTCATAGGCGCGGAAGCTGTCATCATAGGAAAAGCGGATTTCCTCGCTTCCCGAGCCGAAGAGAATGACGTTTTGCGCCTTCTTCGGCAAATCCTCCCAGGGCGTGTCGAGGCGGAACTTATAGTGTTTGCCGAGCGCCTCCAGCGTTTGCATGTAATAGGGCGACGATGACTTCGCCCAGGGCGCAATCGCGCCCTTGCGCAGGGTCGTCTTGGGATTGGGGACCACGAGATCGGCGTCGATCTTCTGCTCGCAGCCAATCCCGCCGCAGACCGGACAGGCGCCGAAGGGATTGTTGAAGGAGAAGAGCCGCGGCTCGATTTCCGGGATTGTGAAACCCGAGACCGGACAGGCGAACTTGGAGGAGAAGACGATGTGTCCCGGCGCGTAATGCGTCGAGACATTGGCGGCTTTCTCCCTCTCGGCGTCGATCGGGGGCGCGCCGGCGAATTCGACGACCGCCAGGCCGCCTGAAAGATCGAGCGCCGTCTCGAAACTGTCGGCGAGGCGCGAGGCGATGTCCTTGCGCACGACAATGCGGTCCACAACGACGTCGATGTCGTGTTTGAGCTTCTTGTCGAGCGGCGGAACGTCGGCGATTTCGTGATAGGCGCCGTCGATCTTGAGACGCTGAAAGCCGCGCCGCGTGAACTCCGCCACTTCCTTCTTATATTCGCCCTTGCGGCCGCGCACGACCGGCGCCAGCAGATAGAGCCGCGAGCCTTCCGGCAACGCCAGCACGCGGTCGACCATCTGCGAGACCGTCTGGCTCTCGATCGGCAATCCGGTCGCCGGCGAATAGGGCACGCCCACGCGCGCCCAGAGCAGGCGCATATAGTCGTGAATTTCCGTCACCGTGCCGACCGTCGAGCGCGGGTTCTTCGAGGTCGTCTTCTGCTCGATGGAAATCGCCGGCGAGAGCCCGTCGATCTGATCGACGTCGGGCTTCTGCATCATCTCCAGAAACTGCCGGGCGTAGGCGGAGAGCGACTCCACATAGCGGCGCTGGCCTTCGGCGTAGATGGTGTCGAAGGCCAGCGACGACTTGCCCGAGCCGGAGAGGCCCGTGAAGACGACCAATTTGTCGCGCGGGATGGTGAGGTCGACGTTCTTGAGATTATGCTCGCGCGCGCCCCGGATCGAGATGGTCTTGTCGCTCGCCCTTTGGACGGCGTCAAAGGCCTTCTCTACCGCAGCCGCGGCCTGCTTCTTGCTGCTCGCCATGTCGAGAAAACTTGCATGATCGGCGCCGGCGTCCGCACCGGCTTCGTTGAGCCCCTGTATAGCCCTGCACGGCCTGGAGCCGCAAATCCCGCTTATTGCCCGCGGCGTCCGGCCGGATTATCAGCGTTCGCATGACGACCGTCCAGACGAGACAGCCTCTCCACCGCCTGCTCTATGTGCAGGTGCTCGCGGCCATCGCGCTCGGCGCCTTGTTCGGCTGGCTCGCGCCACATGTGGCGGCGGCCGACTGGGTCAAGGCCTTGGGCGACGGCTTCGTGAAGCTGATCAAAATGGCGATCGCGCCCATTATTTTCTGCACGGTCGTCTCTGGCGTCGCCCATATCGAGGATGCGCGCAAGGTCGGGCGCGTGGGCGTCAAGGCGCTCGTCTATTTCGAGGTCGTCTCCACTTTCGCGCTCATCCTCGGCCTCCTCGTCGGCAATATTCTCGCGCCGGGCGGCGATTTTGCGGGCAAGGCCGACGCGTCGGCCATCGCCAAATATACGGAAGCCGCCGCGAAGCGGAGCGGGGTCGAGTTCCTGCTCGACATCATCCCCGACAGCGCGCT